>DKBG01000150.1:0-2815 GCA_002451155.1 Ignavibacteria bacterium UBA6906 | reverse complement strand
CGACGACGAGCAGGCGATGGTCCGGATCGACATGAGCGAGTACATGGAGAAGTTCGCTGTTTCTCGCCTGATCGGTGCTCCCCCGGGATACGTCGGGTACGATGAAGGAGGACAACTTACCGAGGCGGTCCGCCGGAAACCCTATTCCGTGGTCCTGCTGGATGAAATCGAGAAAGCCCATCCTGACGTATTTAACGTGCTTCTTCAGGTTCTTGATGACGGGCGGCTCACCGACAGCAAAGGACGCACGGTTGACTTCAAGAACACGATCATCATTATGACCTCGAACCTGGGATCGCATTTGATCAGCGAAAAGATAGCTGCTGATTTTTCCAAAAACGGATCCCGCTGGGAGGCCGCGTTTGAGGAACTTAAGGAAGATCTCCTCCGGCTGCTGAGGCAGTCCATCAGGCCTGAATTCCTGAATCGGGTTGACGAGGTGATCATTTTCAGGCCTCTTGGAGCCAGCGATATCCGCGAGGTGGTAGACCTGCAGCTTCGCCGGGTGGAAGAGATGATCCAGAAGCGTGGGATACGGTGTGAGTTTTCCGATGCGGCAAAGGACTGGCTCGGGGAGGCCGGCTATGATCCGATGTTCGGCGCCCGCCCGCTCAAACGGGTGATTCAGAAGCGGATTGTCAATCCGCTCTCCAGAAGGATTCTCGCCGGTGAGTTCGGAGAGGGAGATTGCGTGGCGATTGATCTCGACCCGGCCGACACACTGGAATTTACGCGGAAAATACAGGTCGCCGTTGAAGCATGACCTCCCGCGATGACGCAGGTCACGACGGATAATTGTCCCTTCGGCTATGTTGGATGGAGCGGGAGGAGTCCGCGGTTCCTGCTTCCTCTCTGAGGTTTGCTCCGGCCCAACTGCCCGCTCCGAACCGTGTCGGGACACTTCTAAGGGAACTCGATGATATCGCTTGTCGTCCATGGGGGGGCATGGGACATCCCTGACAGCCTCCTGGCAGCCCACCGCGCCGGCGTGCAGGGAGCACTCCAGGTGGGATGGTCAGTACTGAAACGTGGAGGCTCGGCAATTGACGCGGTGGAATCCGCGGTAGCGGCGATGGAGGACAACGAGACCTTTGACGCTGGCAAAGGCTCGTTCATCAACGCGGTGGGTGAAGTAGAGCTTGATGCGAGCATCATGGACGGGCGGACGCTGCGTGCGGGCGCCGTGGCGGCGGTCCAGAATGTCAGAAATCCCATCACTCTTGCACGAAAGATCATGGAAGAAAGCGAGCATGTCCTGCTCGTCGGGATGGGGGCAACACGGTTTGCGAAGGAACACAAGGTGCCTACCTGCTCCCCCGACTTTCTGGTCACGGCTCGCGAACTTGAGCGGTGGAGAGATATTCAGTCGGCTGCACGGTTTTCCACCGTGGATGCCTTCCGGCATGGCAGACTTCCCTCCGATACGGTGGGTGCTGTCGCGCTTGATCGCAGCGGCTCCATTGCCTCCGCCACCTCGACTGGAGGGACGCCGAACAAATATCCGGGGCGGGTCGGCGACTCTCCGCTCATAGGATGTGGGACCTATGCAGACAACGAGACAGGTGGAGTCTCCGCGACCGGCTGGGGCGAATCCATCATCAAGGTGGTGCTGGCGAAGAGAGTGATTGACCTTATGGAAGTGAATGGTGGAGATCCCGATGCGGCCTGAGAGGCCGGTATCTCTCTTCTGCAGAAGAAAGTAAAGGGGTACGGCGGACTGATCGCCATCCACGCGTCCGGGAAAGTCGGCACAGCCTACAACACGCCCAGGATGGCGCGCGCCTATATGACCTCGGAGATGAAGACTCCTTTTGTCGGCGTGTGACGCCGATTTTGACGGGCGCGGCCTCTTTCGCGCGAATGCCCGCGCGCTATTCAGACAGTCAGACGGACAGCCTGATCCCCCATGCGCCGATCTTCTCTTCTTGGCCATGCTGGTGAAGTCCTCGGCCAGGTTCTCACCACGCGGCGCTCCGCGGATCTTCTCCTGCAGGAGTTCTACCGGGGGAGGCGATACCTCGGGGCGAAAGACCGGCGGACAATCTCCGGCTGGTTGTATGGAATACTGCGAAACCACCGCGTGCTCGATCTGGCGCTTCGCCAGGCCCTCGCCTCGTTCCCTCCTGAAACTCGCCCCCGCTCCATGCCTCCAATCGGGTATTGCGCGGCATATCTGCTGAAATTCGAACAGGAAAAACCGGAACAGATTCTTCCTGATGTTGCCGGGATCTGGCGGACCGCTACCACGGACATCGATCCCGGTCGTTTCCTTGATGCGCTGGCCGAGGCAACGCGGGACCTCAGGCTGCCGGATGCCCCGGCGGCGAAAGCAGCCATTGAACACTCGCTCCCCGATGATCTGGTTGTGGAATGGTTTGAGCGATACGGCGAGTCCGGCGCGACCGAGCTCTGCCGCGCCACAAACACCCCCGCGCCGACGGCTCTGCGGGTCAATACATTCCGCTGCTCGGTGGAGGAGTGCAGGGCCATACTCGCGCACGAGGGAGTGGAGAGCCGGCCTACCTCACTCTCGCCGATTGGATTGGTCCTGCAGAAGCGAACTGCCCTGAATGCGCTCGCGTCGTACCGTGCGGGCCTCTTCGAAGTCCAGGACGAGGGGAGCCAGCTGCTCGGCCTCCTCCTCGAAGCGAAGCCGGGGGAGCGGATGATCGATGCCTGCGCAGGTGCAGGAGGGAAGTCACTCCTGCTGGCAGCGGAGATGCGAGACAGCGGTGAAGTGGTCGCGCTTGATGTTGACCCGGGGCGGTTGCATGCACTCACCGGTCGAGCTGAGCGGGCGGGAATCACAATCATT
>DKBG01000259.1 GCA_002451155.1 Ignavibacteria bacterium UBA6906 | reverse complement strand
CTATTTTACCGGCTCAACGTGGTGACGCTCCAGGTCCCTCCCTTGAGAGAGCGCAGGGGCGATATCCCCCATCTTGCGGAATTCTTCCTTTCACGAAAATCGAGCGTCTCACGCCCCAAGAAACTCACGCCGGGTGCACTCGCGACCCTGGAGAAGTACGATTGGCCCGGGAATGTGCGGGANNCAGACTGAGTCGAGACCGCCAGGCCCCTTCAGCTGTCGTTGACTTTCCCCGCCGGTTTTCGTTTATTTCAACACTTTTCTACCAGCACAAGCCCTGTGTTCTCTTTTCTGTACAGGGCTTTTTTCCATTTCACCAACTCGCGCACGAATGACACAATGGCGAAATTTCCGGGTGTAGACTATTTCGGGTTTGATGGCCTCCTTTCGGAAGAGGAGATCCTGGTCCGGAACACCGTCCGGGAATTTGTTGACGAGAAGATCCTTCCCGTTATCGAGCAGCACAACCGGGCCGGGACGTTCCCCATGGATCTTGTTCCCGCGATGGCGGATCTCGGGCTGTTTGGATCTACACTGCCGCAGGAGTACGGCTGTGCGGGCATGAACAATGTCGCCTATGGACTGGTCATGCAGGAACTCGAGCGGGGCGATAGCGGCGTGCGGAGTTTCGCGTCGGTGCAGAGCGCCCTCGTCATGTACCCCATCCATGCGTACGGGTCGGAGGAGCAGAAGCGAACATGGTTGCCGCTGCTTGCACGCGGAGAGACAATCGGATGCTTCGGACTTACCGAACCCGACTTCGGCTCAAACCCCGGCGGGATGCTTACACGAGCGGAGGAGACGTCCGACGGGTATCTCCTCAACGGGGCGAAGATGTGGATCACCAACGGGACCATCGCCGGGCTTGCTGTGGTCTGGGCAAAGCTGAACGGCGTGGTCAACGGGTTCCTGGTAGAAAAAGGTACCAAAGGGTTTTCCGCCCCTGAGATGAAAGGTAAACACTCCCTCCGCGCGTCCGTGACGTCCGAGTTAATCCTTCAGGATGTCCTTGTTCCGAAGTCGAACCGGCTTCCCGGGGGGAGCGGCCTCAAGCTCCCGCTCTCATGTTTGAGCCAGGCGAGGTACGGGATCGCGTGGGGTGCCATTGGCGCGGCGATGGCGTGCTATGACTCCGCCCTGAATTATTCCAGGACAAGACTACAGTTCGGGAAACCCATCGCCTCTTTTCAGATGACCCAGGAAAAACTGGTTCGAATGCTGGTCGAGATTACAAAATCCCAGGCCATCTGTCTGCAGCTCGGGCGGCTCAAAGACGCCGGAAAGGTCCGGTTCCAGCAGGTCTCCTTGGCGAAGAGCAATAACGTCGCCGTCGCGCTGGAAATCGCCCGGTCTGCCCGGACGATTCTCGGTGCAAACGGCATCCTCGATGAGTATCCCGTCATGCGGCACATGGCAAATCTGGAATCGGTTCTCACTTATGAGGGAACCCACGAAATGCACACTCTCATCGTCGGAGAAGATATTACCGGAATCCCGGCGTTCACCTGACATATGGCCTGACTCATCCCACATCCCCATGAGCGAACCGTGGCAAATACCAAGATCGTTGGCGAGGGGTTAACGTACGACGATGTTCTGCTGTTGCCGGCGCGATCGTCCGTGCTCCCCCGGGACGTTGACGTCCAGACCCGATTTACCAGGAACATCATGCTCCACATCCCCCTGATCAGTGCTGCGATGGATACTGTCACAGAATCGTCCATGGCGATCGCGCTCGCACGGGAAGGCGGAATCGGGATCCTGCACAAGAACATGTCGATTCCCCGTCAGGCGGAAGAGGTCGACCGTGTCAAACGGTCGGAGAGCGGGATGATCCTCGACCCGGTCACCGTAAGGGCCGACCAGCGTGTGCGGGATGTCATCGCGCTGATGAACAAGTACAAGATTTCGGGTATCCCCGTGATCGATCCGGACCACCGCCTGATCGGGATCATCACGAACCGTGATCTGCGCTTCGAACCTGATGAGGACCAGATGGTCTCCGCGATCATGACGAAAGAGGGACTCGTGACCGCTCCTGTCGGGACGAAGCTTGAGGCGGCGAAGAGGATACTGGAGAAACATAAGATTGAAAAGCTTCCCGTCGTGGACAGATCCGGAGTCCTGAAAGGGCTTATCACTTTCAAGGACATCCAGAAGCGGATCCGTCACCCGCACGCGTGCAAGGATGAACATGGAAGGCTCCGTGTCGGAGCGGCGGTCGGCGTCAGAGCGGAGACGATTGACCGGGTTGCAGAGCTGGTCAAGGCAGGCGTGGATGCCGTGGTTGTGGACACCGCTCACGGGCATTCCGCCGGTGTTCTGGAGATGGTAAAACGCATCCGGCGAAAACACCCGGGCCTGGACCTTGTTGCCGGAAACGTCGGAACACAAGAGGCAACGCGTGACATGATCCGGGCCGGCGTGGACGGGATCAAGGTCGGGATCGGTCCCGGTTCGATCTGTACGACTCGGGTCGTCGCAGGCATCGGCGTTCCGCAGATCACAGCGATCATGGACTGTGCAAAAGTCGCGTCGCGGGCGGGGATTCCGTTGATTGCCGATGGTGGGGTCAAGCAGACCGGCGATATCGGCAAGGCAATAGCGGCGGGGGCTGATTCGGTAATGATCGGGAACCTCTTTGCCGGCGTGGATGAAAGCCCCGGGGAGAAAGTCCTCTTTGAGGGTCGCAGTTATAAACTGTATCGCGGGATGGGTTCGATCGAGGCGATGAAGGCCGGGAGCAAGGACCGGTATTTTCAGGATACGGAAGACGACATCCAGAAACTTGTTCCCGAAGGAATCGAGGGGCGCGTTCCGTATAAAGGACCGCTGGGAGACACGGTGTATCAAATGATCGGCGGCCTGAGGGCTGCGATGGGATACTGCGGCGTCAAAACCGTTGTCGAGATGAAACGGCGTGCCAGGTTCATCCGTATGTCTGATGCCGGCCTCCGCGAAAGCCACCCCCATGACGTGGCAATCACGAAAGAAGCCCCCAACTACCACGGATAGGCCTGACGCGCCCCTGTATGATCTCTTCCCGATTGAAGAGGGTGCGAGCGGAGATGAAGTCGCGGCGTCTTGACGCGATTCTCGTCTCTTCGACCCCTGGTGTCCGCTATCTTTCCGGTTTTACCGGATCCACCGGGCTCTGCGTCGTCACCCCTCGGAGAGCCTTCTTCCTCACCGATTCTCGTTACACGCTCCAGTCGAAAGGCGAAGTGTCCCCCGCGTTCACACGAATCCCTGCCCATCGCGGTCTCTTCGAAGAAGTTGCCCGATCAGGCGTGCTGCCCCGGAAAGGGGTTGTCGGGTTCGAAGCGGACGACCTGACCGTTCTCCGGTACAGGAATTTGAAACGGCTTCTTCCCGGGTACGTCTACCGTCCGCTGAGCGGCCTCTTCGAGAACCTGCGATCGATCAAGGAGAAGGAAGAAATCGCGTCCATCAGTGCTGCGGCACGCATCAGCGATCGCGTGTTTGAGTCACTGCTTCAGGAAATCCGGCCAGGAGCCCGCGAATGTGATGTCGCCGCACGAATTTCCTTTCTCCACCGATCCTCCGGAGCTGACGGGGACGCATTCGATCCGATTGTTGCTTCCGGACCCCGCGGTGCGATTCCACATGCGCGTGCAACCCGCCGGCGGATACGAAAAGGCGAAATGGTTGTCCTTGATTTCGGGTGTACAGTCGGGGGGTACCGCTCGGATCTCACCCGGACGATCGCCATTGGGAAGCCTTCCAGGGAGATGCGAGATGTCTACTCCGTCGTCCTTGACGCCCAGAACGAGGCGATCGGCGCTGCACGCGCAGGGCTCATTGCGAGAGATCTTGACGGCGTTGCTCGGCGACGAATTGCCGCCGCGGGTTACGGCCGTCGTTTCACGCACTCGCTCGGACACGGCCTGGGATTGCATCTGCATGAGCGTCCGCGAATTTCCTCCCTGAGTCTGGACAGACTCCGGCCGGGAATGGTGATAACGATTGAACCCGGGGTGTATCTTCCGGGGAAGGGCGGCGTCCGCATCGAGGACGACGTAGTCATTCACACGAGCGGCTGCCGGGTTCTCACCGCCGCTCCGAAGGAGCTTCTTGTCCTGTGAGCATGCCTGACAAAAATTTTCCCCCGCGACGAGTGCTGGTCATTGCCTACTATTTCCCTCCGATGGGCCTCAGCGGCGTCCAGCGAACGCTGAAATTCGTGAAATACCTTCCACAGTATGGCTGGAAGCCGACGGTCCTCACCGTCGAGCCGGGCGGGTATATTGCCCGCGACGAGTCCCTCCTCGATGACCTGGCAGGGAAAGACGTCCGGATCGTCCGCACAGGGGCTGCGGGTCCGACCCGGCTGTTCGGGGGCAAGGATGTCGTCGCTATGCCGTCGGAGTGGTCCCGAAAGCTCCTGAGCCGGATGAGTGATACGATCTTCATCCCGGACAATAAAATCGGATGGAAGAAGCGGGCGGTGCAGAAGGCCGTCGAGCTCCACCAGGCCGAGCCGTTCGATCTGATTTTTGCGACCGCCCCACCGTTCACGGATTTCCTTGTCGGGGCAGAGGTGAAACGGGTCCTGAACAAACCCCTCGTCTTCGATTACAGGGATCCCTGGGCCGACTATCCATTCAAGTTCTATCCCACTCCCTTTCACTACTGGCGCAATGTCACCCTCGAACGCAGAGCCCTTCGCGCAAGCAGCCATGTAATCACGACCAATCGGACGGTCAAAGAGTCCCTCCTGAAACGATATAGGTTTCTGACGTACGGAGACGTTGACATTCTCCCTCAGGGATTCGATCCAGAGGATTTTCCCGCCGCGGGAGAGCTGGAGCAGGACGCAGCAAGGAAACCCCGGCGCAGACAGATGCGGGTGACCTATGCAGGGGTGTTCTGGGAAGATCGCGTCCCCGATCACTTCCTCCGCGCACTTCAGCGATTGTTTGAAGAGAAACCAAAACTTCGGGGTCGAATCGAAGCGGTGTTCGTGGGCACGTTCCGGGAGGAAAACCGGAAGATTGTGAGCAGGCTCGGGCTGCAGGACAGCGTGACGGTTCATGAGTACCTTCCGCACAAAGAGTGCGTCCGGCTCCTGTGCGACTCCGACCTCCTCTGGATGATCGTCGGCGAGGGGTTCTCCTCTCCCGGGAAAGTCTACGAGTATATCGGAGCGCGGAAGCCGATCCTCGGATGTGCACCGCAAGGGTTCATCAGATCGCTTATCCTGGAGGCGGGAGGGACTGTCGTTGCACCCGACGACGTGGAAGGGATCAAGAATGCGCTGGAGAGTCATCTGGAGAAGTTTGAGAGGCATGAGCTCACAGGCCCCCCCGATGAGGTTGTGGATCGTTTCAACCGGATATTCCTGACGAGGTCGCTCGTGAAGGTCTTTGAATCACTACTGGCGGTATAGGCATGAACATTCTGGTCATCGGTTCGGGCGGACGCGAACACGCCCTGGTGTGGAAACTGAGCATGAGCCCCCGTGTCTCCAGGCTGTACTGTGCCCCCGGCAATCCGGGGATTGCCTCTCTCGCACGGTGTATTCCTCTGAAAGCGAACGATACGTCGGGGCTCATCGAATTCGCGAAACGAGAATCGATAGACCTTCTTGTTGTCGGGCCGGAACAACCGCTTGCCGAAGGCATCGTCGATCGCTGTCAGGAGAAGGGGCTCACGGTCTTCGGCCCGACCAGTGCTGCCGCCCAGCTTGAGTGGAGCAAGGCGTTTGCGAAGGACTTCATGGACCGGCACAAAATCCCGACAGCAGCGTACCGGACCTTCTCCGCCGATCAGATCGCGGACGCGCGCGCCTATGTGGAAGCCTGCCCGCTCCCGGTCGTCCTCAAAGCGGACGGGCTCGCGGCGGGAAAGGGTGTTGCAGTCTGCACGGAACGGGGGGAGGCATTATCCGCCCTCCACCAGATGGCCGAGGAAAAGGTGTTTGGCGCGGCAGGGTCAGTCATCGTTGTTGAGGAGTTCATGCGCGGGCAGGAAGCATCCGTGTTCGCCGTCTGTGACGGTCAGCGGTACGTCACACTGGCGCCGGCACAGGATCACAAACGCGTTTTCGACGGCGACAGGGGCAAGAACACAGGCGGCATGGGTGCATACGCGCCCACCCCCGTCGTGACACCGGCGGCGCTCAGGGAAATTGAACGCACCATAATTGTGCCCACGCTGCAGGGAATGGCGGCCGAGAGACGGCCGTATGCGGGATGTCTCTATGTGGGACTGATGATGACAGAAACGGGCCCAAAAGTGGTCGAGTACAACTGTCGGTTTGGTGATCCGGAGACCCAGGTCGTGCTTCCGCTCTACAGAGGGGACCTTGCGGAGCTTCTTCTTGCCTCGGCATGCGGTGATCTGTCGGGAGCGGAGAGTCCGGCGGTGAATGGCAATGCAGTCTGTGTAATTCTCGCCTCCGGCGGCTACCCGGATGCATATGCGGCAGGCTTTCCGATCGACGGGCTCGACCGGGCTGCCGGTGTGCCCGGAGCTATGCTCTTTCACGCGGGGACGAAAGAGGAGCAGGGCCGGGTCGCGACTGCCGGCGGCAGAGTTCTTGGCGTCACCTCTCTGGTTGATGGCGGGCTCGATGAGGCGGTCAGCCTGGCCTATCGTGTCGCGGAGATGATAACCTTCGAGGGGATGCATTTCCGCCGTGATATCGGGGCGAAAGGTCTCGCTACGTCAGCCGAGCGGCAATGAATTCCTCTTCCCCTCATCCGGATTCTCTGTTCTGGCTCAGGGCCCTACTGATTGCGGCGGTCCTGGTGCGGCTGGCTGCAGTTCCGTTCGTTCACCGGAGCGGATACCTTTCCGATGAGCTCGAGTACATGCAGATGGCAGAACGTCTGTCGGATGGGGGCGAGTTTGTGGATTCGAACGGGTACCGGTCCGTCCGGGCTCCCCTCTTTCCTATGCTGCTCGCGGTTGTGTTTCTTCTCTCCGGCGGCTCGATTGCACTGGCACATGTCGTAATCTGTCTGCTCGGTACGTACACGGTATATCTCGCCTACCGCATTGCAGTCCATCTCTGGGGAGAGACCAGAACCGGCCTTATAGCGGCCGGACTCGTCGCGTTTCACCCGAGTCTTGTACTGTACAGCACACTTCTTCTTTCGGAGACCCTGTACACTGTTCTGTTCCTTGCGGCTCTGCTGGGTGCCTTGGGGTTCATGGCGGGGCCGTCCGTCCGTACGGCCGCGACGCTTGGCGCCCTGGCGGGATTTGCATCACTTGCCCGCCCGGTATTTCTCGGGTTTTTCCCCCTGCTGCTGATCCTCGTTCGGGTGCAGGGGGGACGGAGGCTGAACCGCGGATGTGCCGCCGCGTTCACAGTCTGGGTCCTTCTCCTCCTGCCGTGGGCTGTTCGCAACTATGCACTCCAGGGTGAATTGGTGCCGGTGTCTTCAGGGGCCGGGAACTCGCTGCTTACCGGGAACAACCCATATGCGACCGGGACCTGGCGGGTCGCTCCCGGCTTCGAGGAATGGTTTAATGCGCAGGCGCGGTCCCTTGGAGTGCGCATGCCGGACAGTCTTACGGAAGCCGACCGGAATCGGGTCAGCGGCCGTATCGCGATTCGCTATATCGTTGCTGAGCCCGGGAAAGTCCTTGCGCTTGCCCTGAAGAAAGCGCACATTTTTTTGGTTTATCCGATTACGAACAGCGATTCCGATCATCTGGTCCAGACCGCCGCGGTGGGGGCTGACTTCATCCTGCTCTTGGCGTTCGTTATCGGCGTTGTGGCTGCGGGGGAACGGCGGTACATCCTCATCGTTCCCCTGTCTGCGATTCTGTTCTTCATGAGCGTCCAGGTTGTTCTTCACTCGGAGGCAAGGTTCCGGTTACCCGTCCTGCCGCTCATCTGCACCATCGGGGCGTATGGGATCAGAGTACTGATGACGGGTCCGCTTCGGCGCCGCCTCCTCGCGGCACGATCTTCCCGCCTGGCAGTCTGGCTGGGAATGGCCGCTGTGGTCGCGATCTATGGCTGGA
>DKBG01000294.1 GCA_002451155.1 Ignavibacteria bacterium UBA6906 | reverse complement strand
CCCACCGGTGTGTCCGGTCCGGCGACTTTGAGCCTTTTCTCCTGTACTGCGCCATGCGGGGAATGGAACAGGCCATGATGGACCTGATCGCCGAACCGGAGATTGTGACTGCCGCCCTTGATCATATCTTCGAATACTACTACGATCTCAACCAGAGGACCTTTGAGATCGGGAAAGGCCGGATCGACGTTACCTATGTCGCCGAAGACCTGGGTGGCCAGAACTCGCTCCTGTTCAGCGTTGAGGCCATCCGGCGATACATCCTGCCGAATCAGAAAAAGATGGCAGATCTGGCCAGGAGTTCAGGAATCCATATTTTCTACCATACAGACGGCGCAGCCCGCGAGATCATTCCCGACCTCATCAGCGTGACTGGTATCGAAGTCCTGAACCCGATTCAGTGGCGCTGCCCCGGCATGGAACGAGAGGGACTTGTACGGGACTTCGGGCAGAACGTCATTTTTCACGGGGCTATGGACAATCAGCAGACACTCCCCTTCGGATCGGTTCAGGATGTCAGGCAGGAGGTGCTGGAGAACATCCAGATCTTTNNCTGACGCAGCCGGCCGGACCGGCGCCGCTCCGGGCCGGAGAGCAGAGTCCAGGACATCACTCATCGACGCGTACCATCAATCGGAGGCTGAAAACCCATGGAAGACCTGAAGAAACTGCACGACGCAATCCTCGTCGGGAATTTCAAGCTGGCGAGAGAGGTGACCGAGAAGGCCCTTGCGGAGAAGGTGGATCCGCAGGTTCTTGTCCAGCAGTATATGATACCCGCCATGGATGAGGTCGGTCGGCGGTACGAGGCGAACGAGTACTTTGTGCCGGAACTCCTCATCGCCGCGCGAGCGATGAAAGCATCGCTTGAGCTGATCCGGCCGCTCCTGGTCGCCAAGGGGGCCCAGTTCAAGGGCCGCGTCGCGATCGGTACTGTCAAAGGCGATTTACATGATATTGGAAAGAACCTGGTAGCGGCAATGCTGGAGGGAGCCGGATTCGAGGTCATCGACCTCGGCGTTGACGTCTCGCCGGAGAAATTCACCAGCGCCATCACGGAGAAGGATGCAAACATCGTGGCGATGTCCGCCCTGCTGACAACCACAATGAGCTCGATGAAAACCATCGTTGAGTCCATCAAGACCGCGGGCCTTCGCGACAAAGTCAAGATCATGATCGGCGGAGCACCTGTGACCGACAAATACGCGCAGGAGATAGGTGCGGATGGATACAGCAGCAATGCGAACGGCGCGGTGGCACTCGCACGGAAGCTATTGGCCGCCTGACGTCGGCGCCTCACACGTTCACCTCCCGTGCCAGCCCGGCACGGCAGATCGACATATGTGCCCGAACCCGGGAGCAACATGAGACCATCGTTTACAGGCCTCCTCTCTTCGATCCCAGTCATAACGGACGGTGCGTGGGGAACCCAGCTGCAGTCCCTGGGTCTCTCTGCCGGGGACTGTCCAGACGAGTGGAATCTCAGTCATCCTGATCGTGTGCTGGATGTCGCCCGCCGCTATGTCAATGCGGGAAGCCGTGTAATCCTCACCAATACGTTTCGAGGAAACCGAATCGCGCTCTCCGGGTTCGGCTTGCGGGATCAGACGGCCGCAATTAACCGGGCGGGCGTGGAGATCTCCAGGCAGGCGGCCGGAGATACAGCCGCCGTCTTCGCGTCCATAGGCCCGACCGGGAAAATGCTGATGACCGGGGAAGTCTCGTCCGACGAAATGCGTGACGCATACCTGGAACAGGCCACGTCGCTCGCTGCCGCGGGCGCAGACGCCCTGGTAATTGAAACACAGACAGACCTGGACGAGGCGAAGATCGCGCTCGGGGCGGCGAAAACAACCGGTCTACCTGTCATTGTGTCCATGGTCTTCGATTCGGGGAAGGACAAAGACCGGACCATGATGGGCCTCACTGTCGAGCAGGTCGCCCGGGACCTCGGAGAGGCTGGCGCGGATGCCATCGGTGCGAATTGTGGGCTGGGCATCGAAGGGTACCTGCCCATCGGACGCCGTCTCAGGGCTGCAACGACCCTCCCGGTCTGGATCAAACCGAATGCAGGGCTTCCTGAACTCGTCGAGGGGATAATTAGGTACCGGATCACCCCCGCCCAGTTCGCTGGATACGCCGGAGCGCTGCGCTCCGAGGGCGTTCATTTCATCGGAGGATGCTGCGGAACAACTCCCGACTTCATCAGCTCGCTCCGGGCCGCCTTCCGTGATCAATCACCTTCCGGAACCCGCGGACTCGCCGGCGTTGGCGTTGGACATAACTTCTCCGGAAACCTCCAAGGACTCGGACAAAAGATGAAGTACAAGCTTATCAGCTGCGAGGTGTTTTTCCGCGAACTCTGCTTTGCAGTCTCTCGCTCGCGCCACCAGATCGATCTGGAATTTCTGCCGAAAGGACTCCACGACATCGGCTGTGTCGGGATGCTATCCCGACTCCAGGAAGCGGTTGACAGAACAGATTCCTCCTCGTACGACGCAATCCTCTTCGGCTACGGCCTGTGCAACAACGGTATCACGGGACTTCGTGCCCCGGCCATCCCGCTCGTGGTTCCCCGCGCACACGACTGCATGACACTGTTCCTCGGCAGCAAAGAGCGTTATCTCGAGTATTTCAACAGCAACCCGGGAACCTATTTCCTGACGTCAGGATGGCTGGAACGGGGCGAAGCAACGGGCGATCTGAAACAGCTCTCCATTCAGGCGCAGACGGGAATGGACCTCACCTATGAGCAGCTGGTGGAGAAGTACGGCGAGGAGAACGCGCGGTTCCTCTGGGACGAACTTTGCGATACAACCAAACACTACCGTCAGATGGCATTCATTGAAATGGGCGTCGAACCTGACGGCCAGTTTAAGACGCTTGCCGAGAACAAGGCGGCCTCGCATAACCTGCAATTCAGTCATGTCAAAGGTGATATGCGCCTGCTTCTGAATCTCGTGGACGGCGAATGGAACGAGAAGGACTTTCTGACTGTCCCCCCCGGCTGGACAATCGCCTCGCCTATGAACGAGAACATCATTACCGCTGAGCCTCCCGCCTCGTGAAAGAAACGGTGCA
>DKBG01000256.1 GCA_002451155.1 Ignavibacteria bacterium UBA6906 | reverse complement strand
GCCATCGAGATGATGGCCACCGGGGCGTCGCATTACGACTTCGACCGGTTCGGGACGTTTTTCCGCGGGTCCCCGCGTCAGTCCGATGTCATGATCGTTGCCGGGACCGTCACCCTGAAGATGGCATCCAGGATCAAGACGCTGTATGACCAGATGGCCGAGCCCCGCTACGTCATCTCGATGGGAAGTTGCTCCAATTGCGGCGGCCCCTACTGGGAGCACGGGTACCATGTACTGAAGGGAGTCGATCGGATCATCCCCGTCGACGTCTATGTCCCCGGGTGTCCTCCGAGGCCTGAAGCGCTGATGGAGGGATTGATGAAGCTGCAGGAAAAGATCAGGAATGAAAGCCTGGCAACAAAGAAATCCGCATGAAGCCTCTGACCCCGGCGCCGGGACTGTGCGCGATTTGTACACTGAACTTCCATAATGTTTGACCTTCGCATGATTCCTCAGGAAATCTACGACTCGCTCCGGAACAACTTCGGCGATGCCGTTCTCGACGGAAAGCTCGACGGCGTCCTTGATCCCTGGATCAAGGTGGCACCCGATCGCCTCGCGGACATCGCCCGCTTCCTCCGTGACGACGACAAACTGCAGTTCGACTCGCTCATGCTCTTGAGTGGCGTGGACTACACGGGCGGAAAGCTCGGCGTGACCTATCACTGCCACTCGATAAAGCTGAACCACAAGATCACCCTGAAGGTCGAGGTTACCGTCGAGAACCCGCACGTGCAGTCGGTGGAGTCGGTCTGGAAGACGGCCAACTGGCACGAACGGGAAGCGTTCGACATGTATGGGCTGATATTTGACGGGCATCCTGACCATCGCAGGATTTTGATGCCCGACGACTGGGAGGGCCATCCGCTCCGGAAGGACTATACCGTGCCGGAGTATTACCAAGGCATGAAGGTACCGTACTGATGCACGACAACGCCGCACACATCGAAGCACTCGACAGACGTCCGGTGACTGTACCGGGCCTCGGCAGACAGCTCCGGTCAGAGGAAATGGTCATCAACATGGGACCTCAGCATCCGTCCACCCACGGAGTGCTCAGGCTTGAATTGATCGTCAACGGCGAGATTGTCGTGGATGTCATCCCCCATATCGGGTATCTGCACCGCTGCTTCGAGAAGCACTGCGAGCATATGACCAACTACCAGCAGGTCATTCCGTATGTGGACCGAATGGATTACGTCGCGGCGATGAGCAATGAGTTCGGGTACGCTGTCGCCATCGAGAAAATGCTGAAGATCCAGGTGCCCGAGCGCGTAGAATACATCAGGGTGATCATGGCGGAGTTTTCGCGAATCGTCAGCCACCTGATCGCGATCGGAACGTATGGGATGGACATCGGTGCGTTCACTCCGTTCCTGTACTGCATGCGCGACCGGGAGCATGTGCTGGACATATTTGAGAACGCCTGCGGCGCCCGTCTCCTCTACAACTATATCTGGGTCGGCGGGCTCTCCCACGATGTGCCGGCTGATTTCCAGGACAAAGTCCGCGCCTTCTGCACATACTTCCGGCCGAAGATCAAGGAATTGAACGATCTCCTCTCGTACAACAAGATCTTCATTGAGCGGACGGCCAACGTCGGCGTCCTGCCGGCAGAAGTGGCCGTGAACTATGCCGTGAGCGGTCCGACACTCCGGGGATCGGGTGTGGAGTGGGACCTGAGGAAGAACGACCCGTATTCCGTCTACTCCAAATTCGATTTTGAAATCCCGGTCGGGAAGGGGTTGATGGGCAGGGTGGGGGATTGCTGGGACCGGTATATGGTCCGTATCCATGAAATGGAACAGAGTGTCAATATCATAGAGCAGGCGGTCGAGCAGCTCCCCGCCGGTGACGTGCAGTCGGCGATCCCCAAGCGGATCCGGCCCGAGGCAGGTGAAGTCTATGTCCGGACGGAGACCCCGAAAGGCGAGCTCGGCTACTATGTTATTTCGGACGGAACGGCCACTCCGTTCCGCGTGAAGGTAAAGGCTCCGTGTTTTGTAAACCTCTCCGCGCTTCCTGCAATGTCACGGGGCAGCATGGTCGCGGACATTGTTGCGATCCTTGGCAGTATCGATATCGTCCTGGGTGAGGTCGACAGGTAGTGCGGCGCGTGACACACGACTCCCCGTTTTTGAAACCATTTCGGTTTCCGACATGAAAGAATTCCTGGTCAGCATCCTACAGAACGAAGTCCTTGTGTACACGCTCATGGCGTTCGTGCCGCTCCTCTGGGTGGTTCCGTTCGCCCTGTTCGCCGTCTGGTGGGAGCGGAAGATCTCGGCCCACATGCAGGACCGGCTCGGTCCGATGCGCACCGGCGGATGGCACGGGTGGTCTCAGACGATCGCCGACATCCTGAAGTTGATCCAGAAAGAGGATATTATTCCCGCAGCTTCGGACCGGAAGCTGTTCAAGCTCGCGCCGTACGTGGTGTTCGCCGGTTCGTACGCGGCGTATGCGGCGATCNNGCCATGCGCTCGGCTGCCCAGATCATCAGCTATGAAATTCCGGTCGCACTATCGATTCTCACGGTGGTAATGGTTGTCGGGACATTCGATCTGCAGGAGATCAATGTCGCGCAGGGCGGCTGGTTCTGGAACTGGTTCGTGTTTCGTCATTTTCCGTTCCTGTTTTGTGCGATGGTGATTTATCTCGTCGGCTCGCTGGCGGAGGTGAACAGGACTCCCTTTGATATTCCCGAGGCTGAGTCGGAGCTGGTGGCGGGGTACCATACGGAGTACGGCGGAATGCGGTTCGCGCTGCTGTTCCTCTCCGAATACGCCAACATGTTCGCCGTTGCCGCAATCGCATCGACGCTCTTCTTCGGCGGATGGAACAGCCCATTTGGAAGCTTCCTTTCGGGTCCCTGGTGGGGTGCGCTCTGGTTC
>DKBG01000234.1 GCA_002451155.1 Ignavibacteria bacterium UBA6906 | reverse complement strand
GCACACCCGGTCACCCTTGCCGATACCACGATCCTTGAGCACGTTCGCGAGTCGGGAGACCTGTTCATGCAATTCGCGGTAGGTGATCGTACGATTCTCGCCTGGCTCATTTCCCTCCCAAATGATCGCCGTCTGCGCGCCACGCGTCGCCAGATGGCGGTCGACACAGTTGAAACAAGCGTTCAGCCTTCCCCCATCAAACCAGCGGACATGGCCTTTCGAGAAATCCCAATCGAGCACCTTGGTCCAGCGTGCGGACCAGTTTAGAAACCGGTCAGCCTGCTCGTCCCAGAACCCTTCGGGATCCTCGATCGAACGTCGATACAGCTCCCGATACCGTTCCTCGGTGATATGGGCATGTTTTCGAAACTCATCAGGAATAGGGTACTGTTCTTGGCTCATAACTCCTCACAATGATAGTCAGTGGATCGAGTCTGCTGCCCACGTTCTAGCTCCGACGCAGAGATCGCAGCAAGCACATCGTTATGACAGGCGCGGTTGGTCGCGACAAATCCTCGTCGGTTCCTCATGTCGGGCCCATCATACTCCATCGATCCTCCCGCCATGTCGCTCATACATCCGCCCGCGCCGCGCAAAATCGCCTCGGCCCCGCAGACATCCCANNGACTTGGCTCCGACGCTTCCACAAGGGACTTCCGTCACCACACCGAGCCGTGACTTAACAAGGTCGATCATCGGGTGGCGATGGGATCGCGAGACCGCCAGGCGCAACGGATGCGGCGGGGCCGCCGCCGAAACTCTGGTTTGTCTTCGTTCACCCCCGGTGATGATCCACGCGCTCTCATCGCGGATGCCCACATACAGCACATCATCGACAGGACGATAGATGACTCCGAATTTCGGCAACCCCTGTTCCAGCAACCCGATGATCACAGCAAACTCTCCCGTACGCGCGACGAACTCACCGGTCCCGTCGAGCGGATCGACGTACCAGACGCGTGTTCGCTGACGAGCCTCTTCCGACACCGGACGTTCCTCCGACACAATCCCATCATCGGGGAATTCACGCGAGAGGCCCGAGACGATGATCTCCTCCGCTCTCAGATCGGCATCGGTCACCGGATCGCCTGGCCCCTTGTATCGCACATCGAACTTCGAGGCATAGACGTCGAGAATCGCGTGGCCCGCCATTCTGGCAAGGTCCGCTACGACTTCCTGTTCTCTCCTATACCCATCGCTCATTCCAGTTCACACCCAACGACGATGATGCGCTGGTCCGACGACTCAAGCAGAATCTTGAACAGCGCTCGGCCGATGCGTCCGAATCCGTTGATGACGACGTTGGGCATCACAGTCCTCCTCCCTATCTCCTCACGATCACTCCGCACGCGATGCGTGCGCCACCAGGCCCGTCTGTCGTCGGTGGATCGGGCAGATACTGGTCTTCCAACTCGTGCACGATCAAGGCACTGCCGTCCTGATCGAAGAGCGTATTCAGTCCATCCGACAACGTCACCCGACTGGTAATGGTATAGAGTGACCCCTTCCGGTCCTTGCTCACTTTGAGGTTCGGAAGGTCACCCAGGTGATAGGGATGGTTCCCCAGTCCCGGGTTGACATTCGCCTCCGGATTGACCAGCGCATCGAGGTTGCCGTCATAGTGTCCCTTCGCCTCCGTGAACGGCTTGCACAATCCGGTTTCGTGAATATGGATCGCGTGGCGCCCGGGAGTCAGCTTGCTCGCCGCAGTGCCTTCGAGCTTCAGCGTGATCCTGACCCGGCCTTCGTACTCTTCGTACAAGTCCGCTTCGCCCGTGATCCCTTCTCCGACGATCGTCGCATAGGCCCGCAACGTATTGTCGCGCTTACCCGTATAGTACGGAGTACAGCCGCCAAGCAGGACCAGTGCGGCCAGGGACGGGACGACAAGAGACAAGATATTCATGGAAATCCCCTTCCCCTTTCAGGTGAATCAACTCACGATCCGCTTTCCCTTTTCCACGGCGTTCTCGACAGCTTCCTTGGCATCGGAGGCCAGTGCGGATGCCTGTTCTTGGACCTCTTCCGCCAAATTCTGGAGTTGCCGCCTCGTGTAGGCCCCTGAGTGGGGCGCGAGCAACAACCCGGTCATCGTGCCGATCGTCAGCCCGGCCAGAAACATGACCGCCATCTCACCACAACGACAATCCTCTCGCATGATTCCCTCCTCTTGTTCCTTCGCGGATACGTTGATGATTCTCCCACGAAGACCTCACGCCCTCAGCCCATCGCCTGCAGCGTCAGCATCACGGCGCGCGATCCTCCGTCCCGTTCGACTTCAACCTTCACCCTGTCGCCGACCTTGTGACGATCAAGGATGGTCAGCAGGTCNNCGAACGCAGTCCCTCGAGCCCAGCGCGATCCGCGGGACCACCCGACGTCACGTCCCGAATGACGACGCCTTGCACACCCCAACGGGCGGTGATCGTATCGGAGACGACCGAGACACCGATGCCCGCCCTGATGACTTTCCCATGCGTGATCAACTGGGGGACGATCCGGTTGACCATCTCCACCGGCACGGCAAATCCGATTCCGGCAAACGCCCCGCTTGCACTGACAATCTGGGTATTGATGCCGATCAGCCGCCCGGCGCTGTCCAAGAGCGGCCCGCCTGAGTTTCCAGGATTGATCGCGGCATCGGTCTGG
>DKBG01000066.1 GCA_002451155.1 Ignavibacteria bacterium UBA6906 | reverse complement strand
AATGGCGAGGTAAGAGCTCACCGCCCCGGCGGCAACGTCGGGGGCAGGACAAACCCCACCCGGAGCAAGACCAAATAAGGGAGGAGAAGTTGCTCGCTTCGTTCCCCGCTGTGCGGGGAGTTACTCCCGGGTAGGTCGCTAGAGCCAAGGAGCAATCCGCGGCCCAGAGAAATGGCTGCCTCTTCCGCCTCGCGGCGGAACAGACAGAATTCGGCTTACAGGCCTGCACCCGTGCAACTGCGCCAGAGGCGCAGTTGCACGGATCTTTGTCCGCGGGGCCAACGTGCGTACTTCGATCAGGGAACACCGGTGGACTGTCGCAGATCCGCCCAATGCCGAGATCGTCGCGCGCCTCTCGAAAGACATCAACGTTCCGGAGCCAATAGCCCGAATCCTAGTCCGTCGCGGCGTCGACGACTACGACAAGGCAAAGGCCTATTTCCGGCCAACTGTGGACCTCCTCAACGACCCGTTCCTTCTCAATGGGATGCAGGCGGCAGTCGACCGGCTCCTTACAGGGATCCGTGCGGGCGAGAAGATCCTCGTGTTCGGTGACTATGATGTCGATGGAACGAGCGGTGCTGCAATGCTCTACCTCTTTTTCAAGGAGCAGGGAGCTGACATTTCATACTACATCCCGGACCGGATCAAGGAAGGGTATGGAATCTCCAACCAGTCCATTGTTGTCGCAAAAGAGTCCGGGGTCTCCCTCCTGCTGGCCGTGGATTGCGGGATCACCGCTGTTGAGCAGGTTGATTATGCGAACAGCCTGGGCATCGACGTTATAATCTGTGATCACCATGAACCGGGATCCGTCGTGCCAAACGCCCTGGCCGTCTTGGACCCGATAAAGCCCGGGGACCCCTATCCGTACAAGAGCCTCTGCGGCTGCGGCGTCGGCTTCAAGCTCGTCCAGGCCGTTGCGCGTGTACTCGGCAGGGAAGAAACCATTGTCTCCTACCTGGATTTCGTCGCACTGGCCAGTACCGCAGATATCGTCCCCCTCACCGGGGAAAACCGGGTTCTCTGCCGGCTCGGCCTCGATGCGATAAATAGCGGGCCCCGCCCGGGAATCAGGGCGCTCATCGACAGCGCAGGCCTTCGACCCGGGACGATCTCGGCAGGGCAGATCGTCTTTGTCCTGGCCCCCAGGATCAACGCCGTGGGAAGGCTCGGGGACGCCACGCGGGCGGTCAGACTCGTGACAAGCAGCGACCCGGCTGAGGCAATGGATCTGGCACGCGTGCTGGAGGAAGAGAACCGAAACAGGCGCAAGATCGACGAAGACACGTTCGCCGACGCGCAGGCACTTGCAGAAAGCATTTTCGACCTGGACAACGCGGCCGCGCTTGTGCTCCACCAGGAGCACTGGCATCCCGGCGTGGTGGGGATCGTCGCCTCCAGGATGGTGGAACGGTACTATAAACCGTCCATCATGATGGCAACAGTGGACGGCGTCGCCAAGGGGTCTGCGCGCAGCGTGAACGGTTTTGATCTCTACGAGGCGCTCCGCCGCTGCGAGGACAAGATCATCCAGTTCGGCGGACATAAGTATGCCGCAGGACTCACTGTCGAGCTGACCCGCCTTGACGAATTCCGCCAGGCCTTCGATGCCACAGTCCGGGAGATGATGACCGAGGACCTGAGAACTCCGGAGCTGCTGATCGATACGGAGATCACGTTGAACGAGATAACACCCCGGTTCGTCCGAATCCTGAGGGAGTTTGCTCCATTCGGACCCCAGAATTTACGCCCGATGTTCCTGGCACGGAACCTCGAAGTGGCCGGCTCGCCGCGGGTCGTCGGGAAGAACCACCTCCGGATGAGGCTCCGACAGAACGGTTCAGTGTTCGACGCGATTGGGTTCGGGCTCGGTGATCTGCTCGGTCGAGTCAACGGCGGGAATCGAACAGTAGAGGCTGTATTCACAATTGAAGAAAACGATTGGACGCCGCCGGGCTCCACGAAACCCTCGGAGCCTGTCACGCAACTGAAAATAAAAGATCTGCGCTAACTCAGAACTTCAGGAGATCACCATGTCCGGTCACTCGAAGTGGGCGACAATAAAGCGGAAAAAGGGCGCCACCGACGCGGCCCGAGGACGGCTGTTCACACGACTGATCAAGGAAATCACGATCGCCGCGCGAGACGGCGGGGGCAATCCTGACAACAACCCGCGACTCCGACTGGCAATCCAGACAGCCAAGAGCAACAACATGCCCGCTGACAATATCAAGCGGGCGGTCCAGCGCGGCACCGGTGAGCTCCCGGGCGTCACCTACGAGGAGGTGACCTACGAAGGGTACGGGCCGGCCGGAGTCGCCATCCTGATCGATACAGTCACGGACAACGCCAATCGTACCGTATCAGAAGTCCGTCATATATTCTCCAGGCACGGAGGAAATCTTGGACAGTCAGGCAGCGTCGGCTGGATGTTCCAGCGCAAAGGTACCATCGGAATTCCGAGGTCCGGACAGAAGACACCGCTGACCGAAGACGATATCATGGCCGTCATCCTGGATGCAGGAGCGGAAGATCTGCAGACCGAGTCGGACATGTTCACCGTCACGACGGACCCTCAATCGTTCGACGCTGTCAAGAAAGCACTCGAAGACAGAGAGATAGTGCTGGAGAATTCGTCACTCCAGATGATTCCGCAGAATACCGTCAAGGTTACCGGGCGCGAAGCCGAGCAGCTCCTCAAATTGATGGAAGCACTCGAGGAACACGACGACGTCCAGAACGTTTCTTCCAACTTCGATATCGATGAGAAAGAGCTCGCAGCCTTCAACGGATAGTGGAGTACGGATTGTACTCGGGATCGATCCCGGCACACTCGTAACTGGGTACGGTGTCGTCGCCGTCCAGGGAGTCTCGCTTCGATTGCTCGCGTGCGGGACGATCACCAACCGTTCCGGGACACCGATGAGCGCGCGGCTCCTGAAGATCCATGAGGGCCTCTGCGACGTGATCGGCACGTACGAGCCCGCGGAAGCAGCCGTCGAAACGGCGTTCTACGGAAAGAACGTCCAGTCAGCTCTCAAACTCGGGCACGCACGCGGGGTCTCCCTCCTCGCCGCCGAACAACACGCACTCGCCCCTGCAGAGTACTCTCCACGCGAGGTGAAGCAAGCGGTCGCTGGCCGGGGCAATGCGTCAAAAGAACAGGTCCAGTTCATGGTGAAGGCCATCCTCCGCGCCCGCGATGCCTCGATGATCCTTGACGCTTCAGACGCACTGGCAGTCGCAATCTGTCACATTCAACGATCCGGCACACGATCCCGCCGACAGAAGGACTGGGCAGGATTCGTCGCCGCGCATCCCCATCTGGTACGACGATGATCGCCTCACTCCGCGGAACCCTGATCGCCAAGTCTCCGACCGAGGTCCTCCTTGAAGTCAACGGGGTCGGCTACCAGGTCGCCATCCCGCTCTCCACCCACGAACGGCTGGGACCGGTCCGCTCCGAACTGACGCTCCTCACCTACCTCCACGTCCGCGAAGACGCCCTCCTGCTCTTTGGATTCGCAACGGAGGAGGAACGATCCCTCTTCCGTCTCCTGATCTCTGTAACGGGAATCGGTCCGCGGGTTGCACTGGGGATCCTTTCCGGTATCCCCGTTCCTGAACTGCGGCAGCATATTGCCCAGGGAAACCTCGGGGCGATGACCGGCATCCCGGGTGTCGGGAGAAAACTCGCGGAGAGATTGATCGTCGAATTGCGAGAGAAGATCGGGGGAACAGTCCACGGAGGCGAGACTGCGCTGAGTGCGGGGGGAACCGGCCAGACAATCCGCTCCGAGGCACTGCTCGCGCTGACCTCGCTCGGATACCAGAGGGCTGCCGCCGAGAAGGCCATCCGCGCCGCCGCGGCGGAGTCAGAAGGCGAGGAATTGACGGTGGAAGGACTCATCAAACGTGCCCTCCGCCACGCAACGGGGAAGTGACGGACCAAACGCCGGATGAAATCCCTGAAGGAACTCTTCGGAGACTTCGTGAATCTCCTGCTCTTCCTGGCAGGAATTCTGCTCATTGCCCTTCTGCTCCTCTTTTTCGATCAGACCGTCAAACGATGGGTTGTGGACCTCTTCACCGGCAGTTAACAAAACCCGCATCGCCGTACGGTCCCGCGGCCTTCGCGTTGAATTTCTGACTCAGGAATGCTATGTTTGCACCGATGCGGAAACATGATTATACGTCTCCAGAACGACTTGAAGCCGAAGCGGAACTTGACCAGGCGCTCCGCCCATTGAGCTTTAAGGATTTTGTGGGCCAGGAGAAGATCATCGCAAATCTCTCGGTCTTCATCACTGCCGCTCGTCAGCGTCGGGAGCCGCTGGACCACGTCCTCCTCACCGGACCACCGGGCCTCGGGAAAACGACACTCGCCTACATCATCGCAAACGAGATGGGAACGACCATCAAGGCGACATCCGGTCCGGTCCTCGACAAGCCTGGGGACCTCGCGGGCCTCCTGACGAGCATGCCGGAAGGCAGCGTCCTCTTCATCGACGAGATTCACCGGCTCAACCCGGTCGTGGAAGAATACCTCTACTCGGCCATGGAGGACTTCCGTCTCGATATCATGATCGATTCGGGTCCCAACGCCCGAAGCATCCAGCTCGAGATCCCCCGGCACACGCTCATCGGAGCGACGACGCGGGCCGGACTCCTCACCGCTCCGCTCCGGGCCCGGTTCGGTGTCAGCAACCGGCTCGACTACTATGAGGCCGATTCCCTGTACTCCATCATCCAGCGCTCCGCGCGCATTCTCGATGTCCCGATAGACGGCGAGGGAGCGCGTGAACTCGCGCGCCGGAGCAGAGGGACGCCCAGAATAGCAAACAGGCTCCTCAGGCGGTGCCGTGATTTCGCCCAGGTGGAAAAGAAGCTTGCCCACCACGGCGGGGTCGTGTCCCGCGAGGTCGCGGACTACGCCCTTGGAGCGCTGGAAGTGGACTCTCATGGCCTTGATGAAATGGATAAGCGAATCCTCCTCGTGCTCCTTGAAAAGTATGGCGGCGGACCCGTCGGCCTGAACACGCTTGCCGTGGCCGTCGGGGAGGAACCAGGAACGATCGAAGAGGTCTATGAACCCTACCTGATCAGAGAGGGATTCCTGAAACGGACGCCGCGCGGACGCGAGGCCACTCCACTTGCGTACAGACACTTCGGCGTAAAGCCGCCGCAGGGGGGAGCGCTTCCGCTCTTTCAACCCTGAATTCCCGATTACGATCGACGAACGATCCGGTGACCTTTCCATGAAAGACATTCAGACAATCCTCAGAGCGAAATCCGGCCTGGGTGCGGATCTCACCCGGCGTGGAATCACGGCGACACTTCGAGCCCTCAGAGATCGCCTGCCCGCCGAGACGTTTACCAGCCTTGCAGCATCTCTTCCAGAACTTCAGGAGACTGCGACACTCCGGGAACGCGGAACCCCGGATCAGCTCGACTTCTGGACAGAACACCAGAATCCGCTGCGGCCAGAGATGGGCGCCAGAGGTACGCCGGCCCTGACCTCGCTGCTTCAGGAACTGTCCCGGGAAGGATTAACGCTTTCGCAGTCGCGTTCGTTTCTCCCCGCCCTTATTGCTGCGCTCCGCTCCCGGGTCGACCCTTCTCTTGTGAGGGCGATCGAACGGGAAATACCTGGGATCGACAATCTGGGCGCGCGCGGATGGAGCGAATCATTGCTGGACCGCCTCAGGCGCATCTTCTAACAGTTCCCCCACCACATTCAAAGGAGTACAGCCCATGTCGATGATGAAGGAATTCAAGGAATTCGCCATGCGGGGAAACGTCGTCGACCTCGCCGTCGGTATTATCATCGGAGCCGCGTTCGGGAAAATCGTCACCTCGCTCGTGAATGATGTGCTGATGCCTCCCATCGGAATTCTGCTCGGCGGCGTGGACTTCAGCGAGCTTATGGTCACGCTGAAAGCAGCCACTGCGGATGTGCCCGCTGTGGTGATCAGATACGGCGCGTTCATCAACACGATCATTGACTTCGCCATCGTCGCCTTTGCCATTTTCCTTCTGATCCGGGCAATCAATACGTTTAAGAAGAAACAGGAAACGGCGCCAGCGGCTCCCGCAGCACCACCCCAGGACGTAGTGTTGCTGACTGAAATCCGGGATCTTCTGAAGACCAGGTAAGACCGCGTTCCCAATTGTTCAGGATCGCTCTGCATGAGACAGGCAGTTGCTTTCTTCACTCTCGCCGCGGTGCTCCTCTGCACGGAGGCCACCAGTGGAGCACAGACTCCGCAGAAGACTGAGAAGGCGAGACCATCCAACAAGTCCGGGCCAAAATCGTCAGAGAAGAAGACGACCGCGAAAGGTACATCCGGCTCGACCAAGACGACGTCCACCGGGAAGGCTGCCAAGTCCGGCGTCAAATCCACTTCTGGATCGAAGAAGTCTTCTTCGAAATCCGGAAAATCCCCGGACGGGAAAGCCAAGACCAGGAGCAGGGCAACAGCCGCACCCGCAAAGGAATCGAAATCCCACGGGTCCGGTTCAGCCCCGGTGAAGGTGCCCGCGGGCGGAGGGGAAGCGACCAGCGTGAAGACCGGGACGTCCGCCACACCGTCACCGGCGATGGAACGCCCGCAGGCGGTTGGACCGACTGACGAACGTGTTGGATCCACCAAAGACGGAAGAGCAGTGTACGCCGGCTCGCGGGGTGGTCACTTCTACATCAACGAAAACGGGAACAAGACGTACGTCCAGGAATGGGAAGGGGCGAAGATCGTCGGGAAGACCGTCGATGGCATCACGATTTATGAGGGCCCGAAAGGCGGTCAATACTACTACAACGCCAACGGCAATAAGACCTACATTCCTTCCGCCGAGAAGAAGTAGGAGGATTCCTCAGCCAGAGTGCATGATCGTCATCGAGACGATTCGTCTACGATCCGTACGAGGACCCCTGAACGGGGACGGGTTCACCCGACTGATACCGTCCCCGTTCTCTTTTGTCTATCACCATAGCAGGTGCAGACACATCTCATGCGATCCCGAACACTCCCCCGCGAGTTCTATCTCCGCCCAACGCTCACCGTTGCCAGAGACCTGATTGGGAAGATCATTGTTCGAAGCCATCGGGGCCGGCTCGTTGCAGCCCGGATCGTCGAGGTGGAGGCATATCTTGACCGGGGAGACCCCGCAAGTCACTCGTACCGGGGAAGGACCGTCCGAAATGATGTCATGTTCCGGTCAGGGGGTCTCCTGTACGTCTATTTTACGTACGGAATGCACCACTGCTGTAATGTCGTCACGGAGGCAGAGGGTCGCGGATGCGCGGTCCTCCTCCGGGCGGCCGAGCCGCTGCGTGGAATACAGATCATGGCACGGCGCCGATCCCTCCGGAATGACGAGGTCAGGAATCTCTGCAGCGGTCCGGCGAAACTCTGCGAGGCACTGAATATCACCAGGAAGCAGAACGGCACAGACCTCACGGGCGGGGCGATCTGGCTGGAGGAAGACGAGAACTCGGACGAGCGATGGCCGATTGCGCGATCAGCGCGCGTAGGAATCAGAAATGGAGTAGAGCATCAGTGGAGGTATTATGTCAGGGACAATCCCTTTGTGTCCCCCGGAAGACCCGGCCTGAGTCCTCACACGAAATCTCAGGGGTAGCTCCTAGATTACATGTAAACGGCTG
>DKBG01000266.1 GCA_002451155.1 Ignavibacteria bacterium UBA6906 | reverse complement strand
TCTGCCGTCCCCAATCGGAAATGCATTCGCCTGCTGGAGAACCGATGTGCCTCAGCGGCGCTCCCGGACGAGTGTCAGCGGTTGAATGTGGAGTGTATTTCTGGTATTATATCACGCCTCCCTTTTCACGGGCGAATGAGCGGTAACGACATCCACAAGGGTACCGGATGAGCAAAGAGAAGGCTATCATCGTTTTCACCGTTCTCATCGATGTCCTCGGGTTCGGGATCGTCATTCCCATACTTCCCTATTACGTCACGGAATTTGGGGCGTCGCCATCGACCGTGACGCTCTTGTTCGCATCATTTGCACTGTGCTCATTCCTGAGTGCCCCGCTGCTGGGAGCGTTGTCGGACAGGTGGGGGAGAAGGCCTGTGCTGATTTTGAGTATCATCAGCACGGCGATCGGCTGGTTTGTGTTCGCCGGTGCGCGATCGGTCCCTGTTCTCTTCCTGGGGAGGATCATCGATGGCGCGGCGGCAGGGAATTTCGTAATTGCACAGAGCTACATCGTTGATATTTCCAGAGATGAAAAGGAACGAACTGCGAACCTCGGTCTGATCAGTGCGGTGTTCGGGGTCGGGTTCCTGCTCGGGCCGGTGATCGGAGGAGTGTTGAGCACAGTGTCGCACGCCTTCCCCTTCTGGATGGCCGGCTTGCTCGCATCTGTGAATGCGATGATCGCGTTGGCGATGCTGCCGGAATCGCACAGAGTCCGGGAGGAGGCGCGGCCGCTCAGCTTCAACCCGATCGGTCCCCTGGCCAGGGCCGCGCGCGACGAGCGTCTCCGCTCCGTGTACGTGACCTGGCTCTTTTTCGCCCTCGCGTTTGTGACCGGTCAGTCAGTCTTCGCCCTGTTCGCAATGGACGTGTTCGGTTTTTCTGCCTTTCAGACCGGTATGGCGTTCACGGTTGTCGGGGTTGTGGTCGTCTTGAATCAGACCATCCTGCTCAAGCGGTTCTGGATGAAGCGTTTTGGAGATGTGCAGCTCGTCACACTCATGCTTGCGATCCTTGCGATCGCGCTCCTCCTCATTTCCACAGAAATTGAGGTGCTGTTCTACTGTGCATTGATCGGCCTCGGGACCGGACAGGCAGTCCTTCGTGTGGTCATCACGAGCCAGGTTGCAGGGTCCTCTGATCCAGCGGAGAAAGGTGAGAAGATCGGGATTCTCTCCGCTCTCATGTCCTCGGCCATGGTAACGGCTCCGATCGTTGCGGGGTACCTTTTTGAAATCGACCATGCGATTCCGTATTTTTTGGCCACAGGCTTTCTTGTTGTGGCTCTGACGCTGGTTCTCCGGCGGCGGGAGGGGCCGCTTATCCCGGCGGAAAACGTGCCAGTTCCTTAGGGGGAGTTACCCGTGAAGCGGTTTGGAAACAGATTGCTCGATGAAGTGCCGCACCTGAGTTCGGAGGGAGTACGCGCGCAGGTCGGACGGGTGCCGCTCTACCTTCGCGCGGCCGTCGGTGCTTTTCGCGGACTGTGGCCGAAAGTCAAGGAGATGGAATTTCTCCTTTTTGCTTCATCGCTCTCCTTCAGTATCATGTTGACAGTAATCCCCCTGCTCCTTCTTACCGCCTCCGCGCTCGGCATGGTCTTTACCTCCACCGACTCGGTCAACCAGCTCAAATCGATTCTTGATGCCGCCTTCCCGCCGCAGCCGTTTGCCAACAGCATCAAGGATTCAATCCTTGCCGCGGTTTCCGATCTCGTCATTTACCGGACGTCCCTCGGAGTGTTCGGTATCATCGTGCTGGTCGTGACCGCCACGTTCCTCTTCGATATCGTCCGGCAGGTTCTCCATAAGGTGTATCGCATTCCGAGAACGCGCGGTCTCCTCGCCAGCTTCGCGCACGATGTCGGATTTGTGTTCATCGCCTTCCTCCTCCTCCTTGGCACGAATCTGGCGGTGTGGGTCATTCGCATCGTGGAAGGAATTCTGGGGCGCATCCCTGAGCTGGAGGAGTTCCTGGTTCCCGACTTTCTGGATTCTCTTCCGATCGGAGCGGTCATCCTGATGACAGCCCTGATGTTCTATATCGTGTATCGTTTCCTCACCGACAGCAAACCGCCCCGCGCTGCGGCGATCGTGTCGACGGTTACCATGACGGTGCTCTGGCTTGCCGCCGGCAAGGTGTTTGCCATCTACCTGACGCGCTTCTCATTCATCGGGTCTCTCTACGGTCCCTACGCGTTCATTCTTGTTCTTCTTCTCTGGGTATACTATTCGAGCCTTGTGTTCATCTTCGGGGCGATAATGGGTGAGTCGTTCTGGGAACAGCTCAGGGCACTCGAGAGGGTGGCGGAACCCAACACATGACACGCCCCGCCGGACGATGAAGCCCTTCCTCAACAAGCGCGACCTCCTTTCTCGATCGCTCGCTGAGGTCCTTCTCTGTGTGATTCTGCTCTCTCTGCTTCCGGGGTGCGGGGGGGGATCACGAGCGGTGACGCTTGAACAGATCGAAGAGCTCCGGACAATGGAGTCGCTGCTTCCGATCACCGCGGACAGTGCGGTGGAGCGGTACAGAAGGTATGAGCCCGGGGTGTTCTACGCAACATATGGGGACCTCATCAGGGGAGCTACGGTTCTTATGGACTCGCTCAACCGTCCCTTGCCTCCAGCCCTCCGAATCGATACACTGGCAATCGATCACACATTTGAAAACCTCGGGGAAGCAGCCAAACGGGGCCACACACTCTCTCTTTCCAGCAGTTACTTCTATTTGTATGAGAGTCTTCCGCTGATTCGATCAGTGGTCTGGCATGAATTCGGACACGTCTACTGCGCGCGGCTTCGGGATGATCAGGTGCGCCGACTGAAAAAACTCTGGGAGGAGGTACGGGTGACCGCGCTGTTTTACGTGTTCCGCGACGGTGAGTACTCGGAGAACGCTCGATTCGGCGGCCATCCCGAGGACAGTCCCGAAGAGCTGTTTGCCTCCGCGTTCAACCTTTTCTCAAACAGGCCCGAGGAGGTCGTTGTCCGTGCCGAGTACGTGACGCCGAATGAGCGGGACCTGGTAAAGCAATTGCAGGCCCTGGTGAAGGAGTCGTTGCAGGGGCTCTGATCAATGCTGGAACCGGGGGAAAACACACAAGGGAACGTCATGGACGTTCCCTTGGTCGTCTGGCGATGTAGCCAAGATCTAGATTACATAGAAACGGCTGGA
>DKBG01000267.1 GCA_002451155.1 Ignavibacteria bacterium UBA6906 | reverse complement strand
CCAGCAGGCAAACGCAATGACGCTCGTATACAGCTGAAATGAATCTTGTAGCCCTCCACCCCGAAGGCAGAAGAGCGGCCCGAGGGATGTGATGGAGAGACCTCGCGCAGACGCGGAGTCGAGCAGCCGAAGCGGGGAATCCTGGAGGGGACGGGTGCGTGTCCGAGCCCACTATTCCTGTTCCGCCCGCACCGATGAATCAGAGACGGGGAGAGCGGGAGTCGGTGATACCGGATATCTGAGAATCAGGGGGATGCGGAATCCATCGAAGGTATTCCGGAGCATCACAACGCTGAACACAATCTCCCGATCCGTGATCGTGCACAGAAGAAAGTGAAACATCCGTGTCGGAGTCTCTTCCGGGAAGAGATCGACCCATCGCCTTTCCTCTCCGACCAGGAGTGGCTGCTGAAGCCCTCCCCCGCCTCCGATGACCAGAAAGTCCTTTCCGTCGTTGCGGAAATATTCCGCCGCGTGCGCATGCCCGCTCAGGAACAAACGTGCCTTCGGCGCTGCGAGAAATCGCGGAACGAAAAGGGTGCGGACGTCGGACGAAGGAGACACAATTGTGCTGTTCGTATATGGAGAGTGGTGGCAGGCCACTACGATCAATCGAACCGTCGAATCAGCCTGAAGCATTCCGAGGGTCTGGGCATACCAATCCAGCTCTCGCTTCCCTTCGTCGATGGAGAGATTCGAGATATTCGAGTTAAGAAGAACCAGTGCGACCGGCCCGAATCGACGCATGTACCCGGTCTTGCCCGCGCCCGGGAACCTGTCCTGAAAATTGGTGAGCCCCGCGGACGGAAAAAAGATGAGCTCGTGGTTTCCAAGAATGGGGTAGAAGGGAATCCGTCGGGCATCGAGGTGGGCAACAAAGGTGTCCGTCGCTGCCCAGGAAGACCGGAGGAACCCGAGGGCCGCCATGTCACCGAGGTGTACAACGGCATCCGGGCTTTCGTTCAAAATCTCACGGAAGATGCTCTGCCTGGCCGACGCATTGTTATTGCGGGGCAGTCTTAATGTCTCAGGCCAGAGGGGCTCCTGCGAATCGCTCAGGAACACGATGCGCGTCGTGTCGGACAGCCGATGATGACCTGTGGAGTCGGATTCACCTCCAAGAGTGCGCGCCTCAAGCAGACANNGAGAAGTATGCCCGCTGACTGTCGGTTGGCCACTAAAGAACCCTTTCTGCCCATTCCACATCCTGCTCCATCGAGGCTCTCAAACAATGAAATTGAAGCTCGAGAATCAAGCCGGGGCAGGCGCCCATGCCCAGCTCCGCAGATTCGGCGTTTCCCCATCCCTTCGGCGGTCCTTCCGGCCTGCTCATGCAACCCGGCAGGCGGGACACACGCCCGCAGCCGCCGGACGCACCACCCGGAGCGCATTTCAACGGTGTTGAGAAAGGAGGGACTTTTCGATACATTCTGCCCGTATGACACAGAGTCCTGAGATTAACGCGTGGGTGGTTGGCGCAAACATGGGGTACGGACACATGCGCGCCGTACACCCGCTTCGCGGTATTGCCCACGAGGGAATCATCGCGGTCGGGAAGAACGACGCCGCGGACGAGATGGAGAAACGGCTATGGGCCCGGCTCCTTGGCGCCTATGAATTCTTCTCCCGCTCGCGGGCTATTCCGTTCGTCGGCAAACCCCTGTTCAGCCTCCTGGATTCGCTCCTCCATATCCCTGCACCGTATCCGATACGGGACCTCTCTCACAGCACGTTTCAGGTCGAACTTCTCGCCTCAAGCGTCACCAAAGGGCTCTGCAGCGGGATGCTTGAGAAGATCGGCACACAGCACTTTCCCATGATCACTTCCTTCTACGCACCGGCTGTGGCGGCGGACATGGCGGGGTATGACCAGGTCTTCTGCGTGGTGTGCGATGCCGACCTGAATCGCGTCTGGGTGGCAAAGCACCCGGACGAAAGCAGGATATGCTACTTTGCGGCGTGCGGCCGAGCCGCCCAGAGACTGCGATCCTACGGAGTGGCAGAAGAACGAATCTTCCTCACAGGATTCCCGCTGCCAGTGGAACTTCTCGGCGAAGACCTCTCGATACTGAAGGAGGATCTCTCTCGGAGACTCGTCCGCCTTGACCCGCGGGGACGCTTTCGGGCCTATCATGGAAAGAACGTGGAACACTTTCTCGGAAGGGATCTGCCGCGCACAAACGCTGAGCGTCCGCTCACGATCACGTATGCGGTCGGGGGGGCCGGCGCGCAGCGCGAAATAGGCAGATCGCTTATGAAGAGCCTCCGGAAACGGCTCTCATCGGGAGAAGTCCGACTGAACCTTGTGGCCGGCATTCGACCGGACGTCAGGGAGTTCTTCGAAGACGCGCGGAAAGAGTTTCCTGAGGCGGCTCAGGGAGTCTATGTGCTCTACCTGAACGATCTTTTTGCCTACTTCGACCACTTCAACGCCCTGTTGCGAGAGACCGACATCCTGTGGACGAAGCCGTCGGAGCTCTCATTCTTCTGCGGTCTCGGGCTGCCAATCATCATGACGCCGACCCTCGGATCGCAGGAAAAATTCAATCGCCGCTGGGTGCATGAAATACATGCCGGTATGAAGCAGGAGAACCCCGATTTCACGGATCAATGGCTGTACGACAGGCTCGCGGACGGACACCTGGCCGAGATGGCGTGGTCCGGTTTCCTGAAGGCACGAAAACTGGGAACGCTGAAAATCCTCGAGGTCCTTCGAACCGGCAGTTTCGAGCGGGGAGATTCCCCACTCCTGCGCTAGCGAGCCGGCCCGGCCCAGGGCACGCCCCCTGCCTGGACATGTTGATTCTCTCGACCGAAATGGCTAGATTTGTCCATTCTTTTCAACCTACCACACGTTGGAGACCTCATGTACTACTACGCAATTGCCCTGATGGTGATCATCTCATGTGCCGGAGAGCCCAAGACTCCTGCGGCCTCCGGGACACCAGCGGTACAGGAGATGAAGGCCAGCGTCGACCAGCAGGCTCCCTCGCCAGCCGCCCTCGTCGCCAGGTTCACCAAGTACCAGATTGCCGTCGTCCGAAAAGGACCGAAATGGACGGCAGACGCACCCAAGAAGATCGAAGAACTCTCCGCGAAGAACCAGTCCTCATGGAAAGCACTTGTCGAACAGGGAAAACTCCTCGGAACGGCTCGCCTCGTCGAGCCAGGAGAGATCTGGGGATTGTTGTTTTTCAAAATTGNNTGGAGGATGGAAGTCTGAACGTCCGCAACTTTTCAATCCTGAATGTCCAGTCCGCCGATGAGGCGATGAAGCTGGTCAAGGAGAGCCCGGCAGTCAAGCAGGGGTGGCATGTCCCTTCTGTGTACGAGGTGAAGATTCCCGACGGCGTCATCCCGTGACCCGTACACGCTGACGCACACCAAAGGCCCGCTCATCGCGGGCCTT
>DKBG01000209.1 GCA_002451155.1 Ignavibacteria bacterium UBA6906 | reverse complement strand
GTCGACCAATCTGGTCGACCTACAAGTCCCGGCCCCAGGCTGTAAGGCGACGAGTTACGTCGCGCCCGGGGGGGCCCCGGCCTTTATTGCCCCTACCGCCCACGTTTTTGACTGGCACCAATATTGTGGAAGCGGGAAAACTCATTTCTCTCAAAATTCCCTTGACAAGCGATTGAGCCGGAGGTATATTCCATCACATTGGTTGTCTAAGGCAACTAATTCACTCCACGCATTTTCCCTTTCAGCAATGATTTACCTCAGAACAAAGCGAAGCTATTCCACTTAATGGTTGTGTCGGGCAACTAATTAGGTCAATTGGAAGGCCTGCTCCGTATCCACTCTCAAACTCGAGTGCTCTGATCGAACGATTGTCCGCGCGATGGTGTCGAAGGCACATCAAGTGACAGGTCAATCGGTTCTACCGATTGAAATGAACTCAATTTAGTTGAACTGAATCTCCGGCCCTTAGACTGCGGGCCTGGTCTCGCTGCGTTCGCCATTTCTGCTGCGCGGCATTCACAGAGGAGGAAAACCCAATGTCGAAACGGATACTGCTTATTACGTACTTGACCGCGCTGGCCTGTTTGCTGGTCGGCCAGGGGCTACGAGCGGCGACCACTTCGAACATCGAGGGTACGGTCAGGGATGCCCAGACCGGCGATCTTCTTCCCGGGGCCAATGTGCTGCTCGTGAAGACCAGTATGGGCGCGTCGACAGACATAGCCGGGAAGTACATCATCCGAAATGTTCCGGCGGGATCCTACACCATTCGCGCATCGTACGTCGGCTACAAAGACAAGGAAGTTGTGATCGAGGTAAAAGAGGGAGAACCAGTCTCCCAGGATTTCCAGCTCTCACCCGTCGGTGTCGAGGGTGAAGAAGTGGTTGTCACCGCCCAGGCGTTCGGACAGAACGAAGCAATCAACCGGCAGCTGACATCCAACCAGATTGTCAACGTCGTGTCGTCTGCCCGCATCCAGGAGCTCCCCGATGCGAACGCCGCAGAATCGGTCGGTCGCCTTCCCGGTGTTTCAATTCTCAGGAACGGCGGGGAGGGGAATCAGGTGGTTATCCGTGGGCTGCAGCCAAAATACAACGCGATCACCGTTGACGGCGTGCGCATGGCGTCCTCGAATCCCAACGATCGGAGCGCGGACCTGAGCATGATTTCGCCGTTCATGCTGGAAGGCATCGAGGTGACCAAGGCCGTGACTCCGGACCAGGATGCCGACGTCTTGGGGGGCTCTGTGAATTTTAAGATGCGGGAAGCCACGTCGGACAAAGAGGGGGTCGGGATCGAGCTTCTCGCGCAGGGTGGATACAACGGCCTCTCCAACCTCTACAACCAGTTTAATAACTACAAAATCGTCGGGGATGTCGATGCCCGGTTCCTCAACAACCGGCTGGGTCTGTTTGTGCAGGCGGATTGGGAGCGCAGAAACCTTGGATCGAATGAGTTCGGCGCGGCGTATGATCACATCGCGCTCAGCACGACGGACTACAAGATTACGGCTCTTAACTTGAACTACATCCCGCGCGACAGGCAGCGGGCCAACGGGACCCTCGTCCTCGACTACAGGCTTCCCGAAGGCAAGCTCACGCTGATGAATCTCTTCAGCTCAGGCACCACGGAAGCCGTCAACCGCGCGGAGTCCTTCAATATCGGCGCGAACAGCCACAGCTATTCGCTCGCGTATTCGGAGAGCAAGCTGAACATTGTCACGAATGCGTTGACCCTTGAACAGGAGATCCCGCTCTTCCATCTCGAGGCGAAACTGTCCCACGCCTACTCCGAGACGAAAAACCCTGATGACTGGACGGTCACGTTCCTCCAGACATCGGCCGGTCTCGAGTCGTTCATCAACAAGTCGAACGTTGATCCGACGGCAATACCGAAAGCTGCGAACAATAACTTTCCCCAGACGATTCTGAGCACCTTCGTCAACAACACCAGCTTCTCCCGGGAGCGCGCTTTGACGGCGTCTTTGGATCTCTCGACACCGTTCGTTCTCTCCGACATGGTCAGCGCCACGCTCAAATTCGGGGGGAAGTATCGGTATCAGAAGCGAGACTACGACTACGAACACTACAACAACAACGCGTCGTTTGCATCTCCAAGCGCCAGAGTCGCCTCTCAGCTTATCGCATCGCATTTCCCGACCACTCAGGGTGTGGACCCTACATCCATCCCGATCACGGCCTTTACAGACGCTGAGTTCAGCTACGGAGATTTCCTCGGCGGGGACTATGTCATGGTTGCCCCGCTCAATTACGGCATGATGGCCGAGATGGCCCGATTGTTGGAGGATAATGCAGCCTACATTACGTCACAGCAGGCCGAAGGCTATGCGCGGAACAACTTCCTCTCCACCACAAACGACTATTCGGGGCATGAAGATCTCAGCGCGTTCTACCTCATGGCAACCATCAATATCGGTCCAACGGTCACGCTGATTCCCGGCGCGCGTTATCAGAATCTCCGGACGAGCTATACAGGGGCCCGCGGCATCGAGAGCTCCCTGTCGCATTACGCGTACAACCACTACGACACCACCGTTACCACAGAACATGGATACTGGCTTCCCGATGTGATCCTGCGATACAAGCCCCTGGAGTGGCTCGACGTGCGCCTGTCCTATACCAGCACGCTTGCGTACCCGGATTACAATGCAATGATACCGCGAATCGACGTGGCAACGGCGAGCATCGCGTGGAACAACTACACGCTGGTCCCGTCCCGTTCGAAGAACTACGACGCCTATCTCTCCGTGTACAGCAACGCCGTCGGCTTGTTCACCGTTGGCGGATTTCTAAAACAAATCGACGATCTGATCTATCCGTGGACGTTTTACGTCTCCGGCGCCGAGGCTCTGAAGTACTACCCGCCGGGTATCACCGCATCCGGCCCACCGACGGGCACCTATAGCATTACGACGTTCGTCAACGATGAGTACCGGATCGACAACTGGGGGATCGAGGTCGACTGGCAGACGCATTTCTGGTACCTTCCCAACCCGTTCAAGGGTCTGGTGTTCAGTGTGAACTACACGCACATCTTCTCTGAGGCGGAATATCCCTACGTCTATCTGTACCAACGGTCCATCCGGGATCCGCTCATTCCGATCGACACCTCGTTTGCCGACCGGCTGCTCTACCAGCCGAACAACATCGTGAATCTGGCGTTCGGGTATGACTATGAAGGTTTTTCTGTTCGGATCTCAATGCTTTATCAGGACGACATCTTCACCGGCCCAAATTTTTGGCCGCAATTGCGGTCCCAGACGTCAGCGTACCGCCGCTGGGATCTTTTCGTCAAACAGGATCTGCCATGGACCGGTTTCCAGGTCTATGGCAGCCTGAACAACATCAACGGGGCAAAAGACATCAGTGTCATCCAGGGAGGAGGGGTTCCGCGATCTCAACAGTCGTACGGGATGACCGCCGAGCTCGGAGTTCGCTGGAGAATGTAGTGCGCGATCCATTGTCTGCAGTAATCCTAATCGTTACCCATTCAAAATAACCGATAGACAGAATCCGCTTGAGAGGAGGTGAAATGGCGGATCTCTCGCAAGGGGTACAGGAAGGCCATAACAAACGTTGCATCGTTATCCTCAAACGGAGGTAGCCATGAAGCTGATATTGACAATTGCGTTCTGTTTCGCCCTCTGTGCGCTGGTGCTGGCTCCGGTGCAGTCACTGGCCGCGCCGGGCGACACCCTGGTCGTCTACGCGACCCCATTGGCGCTCAATGACGTTATCTCGAGCGACACCACGGTCGGTGGGGCCCAGGCGCACAAAGTGTACCTGCTGGTCTCCCGGGACACGACGTATCTCTATACTGACCCGATGACGGTGAAGTCTGATATCACCGTATTGGGCGCGCTCGACCCGGTCACCAAGCGTCCACCGTGCATCCAGCCCGCCGTTCGTCCCGACAACTCAATCCCCACCAATCCCTTCACACTCAACGGGAAGGGGAAGAAGGCGATGTTCAAAAACCTGTATCTGCTGAATCTTGCCACCAACGGCAGCGCTGCCGGCGATGGAATAGCGATCCAGGTGTCTGCGGACAGCATCTCGTTGACGGTGGACAATATCGTGTTCGAGGAGTGGCAGACCTTTGCCATCGGGTACAACGGGAACTGGGACAAGTTCAAGATTACAAACTGCAAATTCCGGAATATGGTCCACCCGAATCAGTGGTACATCGGAGAGGTTCTTCGGAACGAATGGCCAGGAGCAGCATACACCGATTCGGTGATCTTCCGCAACAACACCATGTTCTGCATCAATGGCTATGCCTCGGCGACAGTGACGAAGTACTATACCAAATACTTCGAATTCGTCCATAACAGTGTCATCTACACCTTCAAGAACGTGTTCTTCGAGTTCAACACCACCGACGGCAAGATCAGCGACAACCTGTTCTACGCTCCCTGGTCGGGGGCCATCTCAAAGACAGAGTATCCGTGGTGGGATCAGCTCTGGTCGCCGGAAGTTGGATCGATCATTGACATGGATACACTCGACCTTGTCAAAGACTCTCTCTTCAATCCGGCCGATGTTGCCGACCCGAACCATCGCATGCTGTCGGAAGCGAAGCGCAAACTTGAGGTGAAGAACAATGCGTATTTCTGGCCGACCACGCTGACGAATTTCCTGACGTCGTGGAATGACACCGCGCATGTCGACTCCGTCTACAGGCCCACCTGGATGAACGGGCGCACAACCGGTATGTTTGCCGATAATACGCACTGGCCAGGGTTCGTGGAATCCGGCAATCTGAACGCCGACCCTGGATTCGGGGCGTCTATCCCCGCCGTGGTGACACAGGCACAGGATGGTCTGATCGATTGGTTTGTCCTCTGCAGAAGGGGCACGCTCTCGACCACGTACTGGGGGTACGAAAAGACGATCGTCGGCAATGCGGCGAACTGGGTCCCACCCTGGCCGCTTCCGGAAGCAAATGACATGAAGTACTCCAATGCGACACTGAAGACCGGCGCCACCGATGGCGGGCCCGTCGGCGATCCGAACTGGTTCGCAGGCACCGTCGGCGTCGAGGAACAGGGGACAGGCATACCGCAGGAATATTCACTATCGCAGAACTATCCCAATCCGTTCAACCCCTCGACAAAGATCCGTTTCGCGCTTCCGACCGCATCGTATGTTGCACTGAAAGTGTACAACGTGCTCGGCCAGGAGGTCGCGAGCCTCGTGAATCAGACTCTTGTCGCGGGCTCATATGAAGTCGCGTTTGATGCCTCACGCCTTCCCAGCGGAATCTATATGTACAAGGTCGATGCAGGGAACTTCGTGAGCACCAAAAAGATGGTTCTTGTGAAGTAGCAGCTCCTCCCTGACTCGGACACCGCCGCGAGGGATCCGTGTGACACTCGCGGCGGGTCCGGGTCGATTTCATTATGGAGGTGGAGACGCATTAGACGGGCCATCCCGTCTGTCCCCTCGTCTCTCCCCGAAAGGATTCCTGAATGAATAGCGCGAGCGCGGAGGGTGTGCACCCCGCCCGATGGGTCCCGACTCTCTATTTCGCGGAAGGGCTGCCCTTCGTCGCGATTGCGATGGTATCAACACTTATGTATAAGAGCCTGGGAATCAGCGATGCCCAGATCGCGTTCTGGACGTCACTGGTTATGCTCCCCTGGACACTGAAACCGGTCTGGGGACCCCTGCTCGAGATGTTCAAAACCAAGAAACATTTTGTCGTCGGAACCCAGTTCATCGGCGGGGTAACGTTCGGACTGCTGGCCCTGAGTCTTCCGCTCGATTCATTCTTCCGATACTCACTCGCGCTGTTTGCCATCATCGCGTTCAACGGGGCAACTCATGACATCGCCGCCGACGGCGTTTATATCAATGTTCTCTCCAACACACAACAGGCAAAATTTGTCGGCTGGCAGGGGGCGGCGTACAACATTGCGAAGATCTTCACGCAGGGTGTGCTGGTCTTCCTGGCCGGCCAGCTCGAAATGAGCATGGGAGTGCTCCATGCATGGATGATCGTGATGGGGATCTTCGGGGGTATTCTTGTGCTCCTCAGCCTGTACCATCTCAGGGTCCTGCCTTCGGGCGGCGCGGCAAACGACGTGCACTCCCTCCGGGAAGGATTCGCGACCTTCGGTGACGTTGTGAAGACGTTCTTTGAGAAACAGTACATCATCTGGGGTATTGTCTTCATCATCCTCTACCGGTTCGCTGAAGGCCAGGCAATCAAGATTGTCCCACTGTTTTTGAAGGCCGCCCGGGAAACCGGGGGCCTGGGCCTGACGACATCCGAGATCGGAATCGTATACGGGACGTTCGGGGCCGCCGCGTTTGTCGTCGGTTCAATCCTCGCCGGATACTTCACCGCGGGGCGCGGTCTCAGAAAGTCTTTGTTCATTCTCTGCTGCTTTTTCAACATCCCGTTCGCTGCGTATGCGTTCCTGGCGATCGCCCAGCCGACAAGCCTGGCCGTCGTTGGCACGGCTGTGATCTTCGAGTATTTTGGCTATGGGTTCGGCTTTGTGGGACTGACCCTCTTCATGATGCAACAGATCGCGCCGGGGAAGTACAAAATGGCACACTATGCGTTTGCCACCGGCCTCATGAGCCTGGGGATGATGATCCCCTCAATGCTCAGCGGATTCATCAGCGATTGGCTTGGATACCGCACGTTCTTCCTCTGGGTGATGGTCGCGACAATCCCTTCGTTCCTTGTGACCTGGCTTGTACCGTTCCGGGTGACGGAGAACGGGGAAGAAACGGGAGGAACCCGGCAGTGAGCCTCAGGAGCAGACACATACGCCTGCACGGCACACGGTGTTCTCGAATCCTCACCCTTTGCCTCCTGATCGCCATTTCGGCAAGCGGGTCTGCCCAGAATTCGCGCAAGGAGGTCATCGGCTATTATCCCTCCTGGAAATGGAGGTCCAGAGACAATCTGGTCACGCCGGCCAGACTCCCCTATGATAAGCTTACGATTATCAACTATGCGTTCTTCGTGCCACTTCCTGATGGGAGAATATCCGGCAAGGACACCGTCGGTGACAGACTGTATTTGAATCCCGGGACAGGCCAGACGCTCGTGGATTATGCTCACAACCGGGGTGTGAAGGTTTTGCTCTCTCTGGGAGGATGGACCGACTCTGACAACTTTCCGTCGATCGCGGCAAACCCGGGCCTCCGCGCGGTGTTGGCCCGCTCGTGTAATGCGGCGATTGTCCAGTACGGGTTTGATGGCATCGACATCGACTGGGAGTACCCCGGGTACTCAGACCACAAGGGAACGGCTGCGGACAAAGAGAACTTCACACTCCTTCTCTTGTCACTGCGAGATAGTCTGGATGCACTCGGTCGAAGCAGGGGGGAGAACTTCCTTCTGACCGCGGCACTTCCAGCTGGAGGAGAACACGCTCGGAACATCGACGTCGAAAAGATCTCGCAGATCCTCGACCAGCTCAACCTCATGACCTACGATTACTACGGGCCCTGGGATTCGCTGGCGAATCACAACTGTCCGCTCTATCCCTCTGAAGGTGCCGACACAACGCGTAGCGTGGACGCGTCGTACCGGCTCTATCATGATACGTTCGGTGTCCCTGCATCCAGGATCAATCTCGGCCTGCCATTCTACGGAAAAGCATACGCGAAGTGCGTCGCCCTGAACTCACCCCACGCGGGTGCGGATACGGCGCACTTTCCCGCGTCCGGTCCGTTCTACTACGATATCGTCTCTGTCCCGAAAAGTTTCACGCGGTACTGGGACGACAGAGCGAAGGCGCCCTATCTCGTGAGCGCTGCCCGGCAGCTGCTGGTTTCCTACGATGACGAAGAATCGATTCGCGCCAAGGCGCAGTATGTGGCTCAGAATGACGTCCACGGCGTCATCATCTGGGAGATCACGGGAGATTATTTGCCGGACGGAAAAACGCCGCTTCTGGACGCGCTAACGCAGGCGCTGGCTGCGGCGCAACGCACTACTCGCTAGCCAAGGATACGTGTATGCGGTATGGATATTTTGACGATGACCATCGCGAATATGTCATAGATCGACCTGATGTGCCTGTCTCCTGGACCAACTATCTCGGTGTCAAAGACCTGTGCACGGTGATCTCCCATAATGCGGGAGGGTACTCGTTCTATAAGAGTGCTGAACACCATCGCATCACCCGGTTTCGACAGAATGGAGTTCCCCTCGATCGCCCGGGCCGGTACGTCTATCTTCGGGACGACGACACCGGGGAATACTGGTCAGTCTCCTGGCAACCGGTAGGGAAGAACCTTTCACAGGCCCGCTATCAATGCCGGCACGGCCTCTCCTATTCCCGGTTTCTCTGTGACTACCAGCAGATTCATGCTGAACAAACCCTCTTCATCCCGCTGAGTGATGACGTGGAGCTGTGGGATGTGCTCATCAGGAATACCGGCACGACACCCCGCCGCCTGAGTGTGTTCGGCTACGTCGAATTCTCATTTCACCATATCGAAATCGACAATCAGAATTTGCAGATGTCCCTCTATGCAAGCGGATCGAGCTACGAGGATGGCATCATTGAATATGATTTCTTCTATGAGCCCTGGACCTTCCACTTTTTCGCTTCCAGTTTCACGCCAGACAGCCATGATTGCCNNGAAAGGCGGGTTGTGCTGATGCTCGGCGTTGGATCCCGCGCCGAGGGCAAGGCCAGCAAGAAGAAATACACTGATCTGAACGCTGTCGATGCCGCCTTCCGGGCCCTGGGCGACTACTGGACAGAGAAACTCTCGGTATTTCAGTGTTCGACTCCACACCGGGGAATGAACGCGATGCTGAATACCTGGACACTCCTCCAGGCGGAGACGTGCGTGGTCTGGTCAAGATTTGCCTCGTTCATTGAAGTGGGCGGGAGGACCGGACTGGGGTACAGGGACACCTCACAGGATGTGATGGCTGTTCCGCACACCAATCCGGGCAAGTGCAGAGAAAGGATTCTGGAACTCCTTCACGGACAGGTGAGCCAGGGATATGGCCTCCACCTGTTTGACCCGGACGTGTTCAAGCCGCGGGAGGTGAGGCTCCCCGGTGTCAAACTCCCCACAGTAGTGCCAACGCCCAGTGCGGCGGACATCATTCATGGGCTCGAAGATACCTGTTCAGACGATGCTCTCTGGATTGTCGCGACAATCTGTGAGTACGTGAAAGAAACAGGCGACACCGCGTTCTTCGATCTGGTTGTCCCGTTCGCCGACAGAGGAGAAGGGACCGTCTATGAACACATGAAGCGGGCACTGGATTTTTCGGCACAGCAGGTTGGACCGACCGGCATCTGCAAGGGGCTTCGCGCGGACTGGAATGATTGCCTGAACCTCGGAGGAGGGGAAAGCGCGATGGTGTCGTTCCTCCACCACTGGGCGCTAGTCAATTTTGTCGAGGCGGCGTCGCATCTCAAGCGGGAAGCGGATGTCAGGCACTACTCCCTCCTGGCGGAGAAGGTAAAAACCGCGTGTGAGGAGCACCTCTGGGACGGAGAATGGTATATACGAGGAGTGACCAGAAAGGGGGCAAAGATCGGTTCGAAAGAGAACCGGGAGGGAAAGATCTTTCTGGAGAGCAACAGCCTTGCGGTCCTGTCCGATGCGGCGAACCCGGAACGAGGGAAATCGTGTATGGATGCCGTGTATCGCCATCTCTTCTCCCCCTACGGGATCCACCTCGTTTGGCCCTCATTCACAAAGCCGGATGACGATATAGGCTACGTGACAAGAGTGTACCCCGGCATAAAAGAGAACGGCGCCATTTTCAGCCATCCCAAT
>DKBG01000038.1 GCA_002451155.1 Ignavibacteria bacterium UBA6906 | reverse complement strand
GCGGAAGCCGGTCATCACCTCGTCAAAGATCAGGAGCGCACCTTCCTTCGTGCAGAGATCCCGGAGCCCCTGAAGAAACCCCTCTGCCGGGGGGACGCAACCCATGTTGCCGACGACCGGTTCGACGATCACAGCCGCGACCTCGCCGCGGTTGACTGATAGACACGCAGCGACCGACTCCAGGTCGTTGAATCCTGCTGTCAGCGTCCCCGCAGCCACCGCCGCAGGGACCCCCGGACTGTCCGGCACACTCAGCGTCATCGCCCCGGATCCCGCTTTGATCAGAAACGAGTCGGCGTGACCGTGATAGCACCCCTCAAATTTGAGGATCCGCTCCCGTTGCGTATAGGCCCGTGCAAGGCGAACGGCACTCATCGTGGCTTCCGTGCCGGAATTCACCATCCGCACGACTTCGATGGATGGGACCATCGAGATGATCAGCTCTGCCATCCGGACTTCGAGCTCCGTCGGCGCGCCAAAACTCGTTCCACGCTCCGCCGCACGCCGGACCGAATCGAGCACTCGAGGATGCGCATGACCGAGGATCATCGGCCCCCAGGAGCCTACGTAATCGATGAACCGGTTCCCGTCCACGTCCCAGACATACGCCCCTTCGGCACGCGCAATGAAGAGAGGGTTTCGACCCACCGACCTGAAGGCGCGGACAGGGGAGTTCACCCCGCCGGGGATATGACGTTTCGCTCTCTCGAACAGCTGATCTGATTTGCCCGTCTTCATTCTCCCGAGTCCCTGTTCCGTTCTTGAATTCCTGTCGGCGTCAGCGGCTCCTGCCGAGGATGTTCGCCGCTTCCTTTGCGAAGTAGGTCAGGATGAGATCCGCGCCCGCTCTCTTGATGCTGGTAAGCATCTCCATCATCACGCGGTCATTGTCTACCCAGCCCATCCGGGCAGCCGCCTTCACAAGGGAATATTCCCCACTGACATTATACGCAGCGGTGGGCATACCGAACTCCCGCTTCACCCGGTGGATTACGTCGAGGTACGAGAGGGCCGGCTTGACCATGACGATATCCGCACCTTCCTGAATGTCCTGGGCCACCTCGCGGAGGGCTTCAAGGGAGTTGGCGGGATCCATCTGATGGGATCGTCGATCGCCGAACTGAGGAGTGCTCTCTGCCGCCTCCCGGAAGGGGCCGTAAAACCCGGACGCGTATTTCGCAGCATAGGACATGATGGGAATATTTTGAAAACCCTGATCGTCAAGGAGCGCGCGGATTGCCTTCACCCGTCCGTCAAACATATCCGACGGTGCCACCATGTCGGCGCCAGCGGCTGCATGGGTCAGCGCTTCTTTCGCGAGCAAGGCCACGGAGTCGTCATTGAGGATCTCGTTTCCCCGGACGATTCCGCAATGGCCATGCGATGTATACTCGCACAGGCATACGTCGGTGATGAGAAGAAGCCCGGGCACTTCGCGCTTCACCGCACGAAGCGTTTCCTGTACAATTCCATGTTCGTCATACGCTCCGGACCCGACTTCGTCCTTGGTTTCGGGAATGCCGAAGAAAATCACCGCGGGAATTCCGAGTGAATAGACCTCCGCACATTCACGGACGATCTGGTCGATCGACATTTGGAAGACCCCGGGCATGGAGGAGACTTCCTTTCGAACTCCCTTCCCCGGAACGACAAACAACGGATAGATGAAGTCGCTCGTTGAGAGCTCCGTCTCCCTGACCATCGACCGTATCGTCTCGGTCATGCGCAAACGGCGCAGGCGAGCGATCGGATAACCGGCAATTTGCGTTCTGTCGTTCCTCATGATGCACCTTCCGCTGGTGTATGGACACCGATATCTGACTTCCGTGACTCGAGCGAATCCCTCACACGCGTGGCGATTCTCTCGCCACTCATAATACAATCCCCGACCGCGATGCCTCCGCGATAATTGCTGCAGACAAACAGTCCGGGAAATGCCGCTTCACACCGGTCGATTTCCGCCAGGACTGACCCGTACCCAAGCGTATACTGCGGAATCGCCCGGGGCCAGCGGACGATTCTTGCGATCACCGGCCGGCCGGTTACACCCATGATCGATCGTAGATCCGCGAGCACGAGCGCCAGGAGTTGTTCATCGGACAGATGAACGAGATCGGGCTGACGCGATCCGCCGACAAACGTCGTCAGGGCCGCATGGCCCGCGGGAGCACGGCCGCTGAAGATTGCCGATGACCAAATTGTGCCGAGGATATTACGCCGCTCGACGGCCGGGATAAGGTACCCGAATCCGTCGAGGGGGCGCGGGATCTGTCCCTGCCGGAAACCCAGGTAGACCTCCGCAACCGGCGGATATGATACAGCTGAGAGCCGTGACGACAAGGTGGGCGAGAACCGCTCGAGGAGTGGTGCTGCCGCATAGGAGGGGACAGAGAGAACAACCGCGTCAGCCTGGACATTCACGGGCTCCGATCCCCGAACGTAGGAAATTTTGAACGGCCCTCCCACGGCAGGACCTGAGATCCTCTCGATCTCACGGACGGTGCAACCGTACCGTGCCTGTCCCTCCAGCGCCCGAGCGAGCGCGTCAGGGAACGCCTGCATGCCGCTCCTGAACGCAAACATGCGAGCCCGATCCTTTGCAGTCTCTGCCCGTCGTTTTCTCTCTCTTGCTCCCTGGATCATCCCGCGAATCAACCCGCCGTACTTTTCTTCAAGCGCGTACAGCTTCGGGAATGCGGCCCGAACACTCAGTTGCTCAGGATCGCCGGCATAGACTCCGGCGACGAACGGATTGATGGCGTAGTCAAGGAACTCCCGGCCGAGCCGCCGGGTCACAAAGTCCGCAACGGTCTCCTCCGTCCCCGCTCTTCCCACAAACGGCTCGGCTAGCAGACGAAGCTTGGCCCGTGGGCTCCAGAGTCCCGTCTGCAAAAACGCACCGGGGGACATCGGAATCGGGTGAAGGGAGCCATTTCGGAGGACATAGCGCCGATTCGAGGAGGGATCCGCATAGACCCGTTCTTCCAAGATCCCCAACGCCTCGAAGAGCGTCCCGAACAGCGGCGTTGTTTCGAGCGCACTATTCGGACCCTGTTCAATGAGCCACCCATCTTCATGACTTGTCCTGATGGTACCGCCAGCCCGCGATTCTCGTTCGAGGAGAATCACTTCGAACCCCATCCGGCGGAGCCAGAAGGCGGTCGTGAGTCCCGATATCCCGGCACCGATGACACATACTGTGGCAGGTTTCCTCATTTCGTCACCCGTTCCAGCACCAGATCAGCCAGCGCTGAAATGAACAGAGGATTCGTGTGGAGTGCCGGCATCATATCAAAATACCTGATGCCTCGCCCGAGGGCATGGCGACGGACTTCCATGTTGATTTCGTAGAGCGTCTCACTGTGGTCCGACACAAACGCAATCGGAATGACCAGGATGTGCGTAACACCCCCGTCCGCCAGCCGATTGATCGTGTCTATCAGTGAAGGCTCCAGCCACCGTTGCGGTCCGACCCGACTCTGATAGCAGAGAGTGTGGGGAAGTCCGAAATTCCCCCGGCGGAGTACCGCTTCATAAGTCCGGGTGATATGGCCCTGATAGGGATCACCCTGACGGACAAGCTTGAGCGGCGTCCCATGCGCGCTGAAGACGAGATGGACTTTCCCCCGGTCCGCCTCCGGGACCCGGTTTAGGGCAATCCTGATGTTCCGAGCGATCGCCGCAAGGTAGAGCGGGTGCTCGCAATATTCGTCAATCTCAATCATCCGCACTCCCACGTCCAGACCAACGCGACGCGCTTGCCTTCCCCATTCATTTCTGCTCGAACCTGTCGTTGTCCGGGAGAAATGTGGATAGAGCGGAAGCAGAACAATCGTCCGATAGCCCGCTCGCTTGACATTCTCCACCGTTTCCTCCGTCAGTGGATGCCAGTACCGCATCGCCAGAAACACGCGCGCATCGACGGATTTCCTGAGCTCTCGCTCGAGGGCGCGAGCCTGTCGCTGCGAGAGCTTCAGAATGGGCGACCGTCCACCGATTTTCCTGTAGTATTCGACTACCTTCGGTGCCCGCCTTGCCGAGATCTGTTTCGCCAGAAACCTGCGAAAGAGAAATGCGAACGGGAGGTCGATAATGTCCGGATCACGGAAAAGGTTGTAGAGAAAGGGCTCAACGCTGCGTTCGGAGTCCGGCCCCCCCAGCTGGAGGAGGACAACAGCCACTCGATCACCATATGTTTGTTCCGGGCTCATCAGGAATGGAACGTGATGCTCTCTTCTTTCACCGCCCGCACCATCGCGCGGGCGTTCTCTGGGTCGACATCGGGCAGGATCCCATGTCCAAGATTGAAGATATGACCCGCCCCGTCCCCGAATTTCCGGAGCACCGACCGGACCTCCTTCCGGATCGCCTCCGGAGACGCATAGAGGGCCGACGGGTCGAGGTTCCCCTGCAATGCCACACGTTCCCCGATCAGGCGGCGGGCTTCTCCGATATCGACGGTCCAGTCCAGACCCACCACATCGGCTCCGATCTCAGCAATCTCTGTGAGAGCGTGGTTCGACCCCTTTGAGAATACAATGACTGGTTCTCCCGTCCGGTGCAGCGTGGAGACAATCTCGAACATCGGATCGAGCGAATACTTCCGGTAGTGTTCCGGCGTCAGGACTCCCCCCCAGGTGTCAAATATCTGGACTGCGTCCGCCCCCGCCGCGATTTGTGCCTCGAGGTAGAGCCGGACTGTCTCGCCGATCTTCTTCAGCAGCGCCTCGAAGGTGTCCGGGTCGTCGAGCATCATCGCCTTNNACCGGCCGGGGAAAACGCGGCCCGACCGACTCCACCATCTCCCACTGCATCCCCATCGCCTCGGGGACAACCAGAATATCGGAAAAGACAATGGCCGCGTCGACTCCAACACGATCGACCGGCTGGACCGTAATTTCTGCCGCGAGCTCCGGGGTCTTCACCATGGTCAGAAAATCTGCCTTTGCGCGGACGGCCCTGTATTCCGGCAGATAACGTCCCGCCTGCCGCATCATCCAGACGGGAGTCCGTTCACATTTTTGCCTCCGGCACGCTCTCAGGAAAAGGTCATTGTGCATGTCAGGTTCTCAAAATTTCTTCAAGGACTCGGATCAACCCCTGTGATGAGGATTCACCCGCTACCGCATCCACCGGAAGCGATCTATTCGCGGCCGCCTCCGCGGTTGTCGGACCGATGACGGCAATTCTCGGTTTTCGCCGAAGCAGGGAAAACTCTGCCGGGGGGAAGAGTCTCACGTAGGACTCCACGGCCGACGGACTGGCAAACACGATCGCATCGATCTCGCCGGACTCGATCACACGCCGGACGCCCGTCCATCCGGCCGGGTCAGGCTCAGTCGTCCGGTACACTTCAACTTCTTCAACCACTGCGCCCGCCTGTCTGAGGGCGAGGGCGGTATCTCCACGTCCGAGATTTCCCCGGGGGTGAAGGAACACCTTCCCACGGAGGTCCATTCTGGCCATTTCTTTCCCGAGCTCACTGCCGGAAAAGGAGGCCGGAACCGAAAGGACGGGCAGGCCGTATCTGACCAGGGCGTCACGGGTCCTCGCCCCGACGGCGTACAGCGCGGCTTCACTCAACAGCGAAAACGCGTCCGGAGTCAATTGCACGCGAGTGACAAACATCTCCACTGCGTTGGTGCTGGTAAAGAACAGGCCCGAATAATCGCCCAGCCGCGCAATTGCCGTATCACACTGCTCCCACGATGAAGGAGCCGTGATGGCGATAAGCGGAAACAGGAGGACCCGGGCCCCGCGGCGTTCAAGACCCTGGATGAGTTCCCCTGATTGCTCTCTGCGGCGTGTAACGAGAATGGTTCTGCCCTTGATACTCATCAGGCATCCGGCTGTTGCGAGCGTATCTCGTCCAAAATCGTCCTGGCGCCCCGCGAGAGGAGTTCATCGGCCAGCCGGATTCCGAGGGCGGCTGCATCATCCGGCGGTCCCGTGATCTCTCCACGGATGACTCTCGAACCGTCGAGGGATCCCACCATAGCCTCGAGCTTGAGCATGTGTTCGATGACGCGTCCGTAGGCGCCGATCGGAACCTGACATCCCCCCTCCAGTGCATTCAACAGTGCCCGCTCCGCTGCGGTGGACTGTTCCGTCTCCAGGTGATTCAGAACTCCGATACGCGAATGAACCTCCTCATCTCCCTCCCTGATCTCAATGCCGAGCGCGCCCTGACCGACCGCCGGCAGGAGCTGGTCGGTCGGGATTGTCTCACCGATACGATCACTCCACCCGAGTCTCGTCACTCCCGCCTTGGCGAGAATCATCCCCGCCCAATCGGACTGATCCAGCTTCCGAATGCGCGTGTTGAGGTTCCCGCGGATATCAACAATGGCAAAGTCCGGACGCAGGGCGGAAATCTGGGACTTTCTCCTCAGGCTCCCCGTCGCGACACGTGAATGCTGCGGTTGCTCGAGCAGAGCCCTGAGGGGGTTCCCCGGACGAGGGAGAAACACATCGCGAACGTCTTCTCGCTCCGTGACCGCCCCGAGGTGGAGACCCTCTGGAAGTCGCGTCGGGAGGTCCTTCAGGCTATGCACCGCACAATCGATTTCACCGTTGAGAAGGGCAGACTCGATTTCCCGGGTGAAGAGCCCCTTGTCACCGATGCGCGAAAGGGGGGTGTCGAGAACCTTGTCTCCGGTGGTCTTGATGATCCGGAGCTCCGCACGGAGTCCGGAGAAGTGATCGGTGAGGCTCTGCTGCACCCAGCGGGCCTGCCAGAGCGCCAGGTCACTCCCCCGCGTCCCGACTCTGATGATCTCACGCCCCATCGTCGGCACCCTTCACTCTCCGGCCGATGCCGAAGAGTTCCCGGACCGTGTGGACGCGCAGCAACGTCTCATCCCGCCCATTGTTCGACGCGGATCCTGCACGCAGGACGGTCATCGGCTGATGGAGCAGCTTGTTAACGATCTGCTTTGTGACAATGTCCAACAATTCGCGATCTTCTGCCCGGAACCGCTGGATATTCTTCTGCACCTCCTGCGTCCGGATGTTCTCAAATGCGTCTCTGAGATCCTTGATCGTCGGCGTCACCTGGAGGGAGTTGTACCAGTCGAAGAAATCCTCCGTTTCCTCGTGAAGGATGGCAGTGACTTTCGGGATCTCAGCTTTCCGCCGGTCCAGGTTCCTGTCGATGACTGTATTGAGGGAATCAATGTCGTAGAGAAAGACGTTCTCGATCTTCCTCGACGCGGGATCCACATTTCGCGGGACGCCGATATCGATGATGAACAGCGGGGCATTGGCCCGCTTCCGCATCACCCGGTGAAGCTCCTCGGGGCCCAGAACAAACGTCGGGCCGGTCACCGACGTGATAACGATGTCCACGGCAGCGACGGTATCCGCTATCGAGTCATAGTCGACCACCGTGCCGGAGAATGCCGCGGCAAGCGTCTCTGCCTTCTCTCTGGTGCGGTTCGCGATCCTGACACCGCCGATCCCTTTCCCCACCAGGTGTTTCAGGGTCAACTCACCGGTCTCCCCCGCCCCGATCAACAGGGCCGACTTCTTTGAGAGGTCGCTGAAAATTTTGCTCGCCAGCTCGACGGCGGCATAACTCACGGATACCGCCCCCTCGCAGATCCCGGTCTCGGACCGGACGCGTTTTCCGACGTGCAGCGTCGCCTGCATCAACCGGTTCATGACCGGGCCGGTCGCCCCGACCTCCCTTGCCAGACCGAACGCCTCTTTCACCTGATTCAGAATCTGGATATCGCCCAGAACCATCGAGTCCGTTCCCGCGGCGACTCTGAAGATCTGGTGTACCGCTGCACCAGCCTCACATGCAGTGAAGTGCTGCGGCTGGACTTCTGGATCAGCCTTCTTGAACCCGATGAGAAATTCCGTCAGCTCGCGCTCGGTGACTGTTGTCCCGGGCAGGATCATCCCATACAGCTCTGTGCGATTGCAGGTCGAGACAAGCATGCATTCGGAAAAATACTGCTCCCGCAGCCGGGGCAGAATTTCACGGGCCTCCGCCTCGGACAACCACATCTTCTCACGCACCTCCACCGACGCGGTGTGGTGACTGATCCCGATAGAAAAAAGATTCATCCGCCGATTGGTTCAGTGAAACCTGTGAAACCCGCTCAAATAGATATTGACCACAGTCATCGAGAAAAACACGATCCCGAACGCAACAAGAGTAAGGATCATCGTCTTCCTCCCCTTCCATCCAAACTGCCGCTTTGCCCACAACCCAACAGCATACAGGATCCAGATGACGATGGTGGCCACCAGTTTGGGATCCAGGTAGGAGAAATCGGTGAACACACTGGGGAGCCAGATGAGGCCGATTACGATGGCGATGCCAAGCATGACGAACCCGAACACCTCCGCCCTGTGGCTCATCTCCTCAAGCCGCTCGAGATTGGGCAGCCGGCTGTACACGATTCCGAATCGCGACGATCGAATGTCATGATAGAGCATCAGATACAGCAGCCCGTACACCGCGGACAGAGAAATCCCCGTATAACCGAGAAGAGCCGTTGAGACGTGAAAGCCGAGCACACGGCTGTGGAGATAGTCGGGGATCCTGACCAGGTCACGGATGAACAGCGAGGAAACCAGCTGGAAGACCAAAGCCAGGAACAGGATGAACACGCCCGTATTCCGTTCGCCGGTCTTCACTTCAATGTAGAGGTATGCAATGGCGATCCCTGCGGCAAGGATCGTCATAATCTCGAAGACGCTGGTGATAGGCGGATGGTCGAACGATACCGTTCGCGCGCCGAGATAGACCAGGTGCATCGCAATTACTGCTACGAGGACCCGAGTCTTCCACGCGTCGAGGAGTCGCGCCCCGCCAATGAAGGAGATGCCGTACGAGACGACAAGTACCGCGTACAGAAAAGGAAGGCCAGTCTGGAAAAGATCGACAAGAAGATTACTTATCATCTGCACTCACATTCATCTGTGAGAATATACGATGATTCCGGCAGAAAAGGAACCCCCGGCCGGATCGGCCTTGCAGTCAGAGCATGGACTCTTTATATTGGGGGTGGAGCGGCTACCGTCCCGTTCCGGGCAGAAAATCATGGAACTCGAAAGCACGTTTGTATGTCCATACTGTCTGCAGCTTAACACCGCCATGGTGGATGTGAGCGCCGGGCTCAGGCAGGAATATATCGAAGATTGTGAGGTGTGCTGCAGGCCCACGAAGCTAATGATCGTCCTCTCTCCAGATCTGGAAGAGGCCGCGATCACTGCCGATATCCCCTGACGGGCAGCTTACGCGAAAACGAATTCCTCCCGATCGCCGTTCAGGACAAACATCAACTCGTGCTGGAAGTGATGATACTGAAGATCAGTAATCGCCCTGCTGAATTGTTGTACCGCCGAGAGGGGCACCTCATACGAAGCCCGCAGTATAGGCTTCCAGTCATCAGACGATCCGCTGCTGAGTCCGACAATCATGTCCACATCCGACCGCACCGCAAATTCCTTTGCGGCCTCATGAATTGACTCCGCAATCTTCTTCTGCTTGCTCAGGATCCGCTCAAGGGTCTTGATGTCGAGCCTGCCGGCCTGCACCTGGCGTGTCCCCTGAATCCTGCGCTCCCTATCCTTTGCCACTCCGGCCGGCTCGCTTCCGACGGACTGGGCCATCCGTGCATCGAGCACCAGAACACTCAGATTCCACCATTTCGTGGAAAGGATTTCCTCCAGTGCGTCGCGCAGATCGTAGATATATTCATCGATGCGGGCGAACAGATCGTCCTTCCCCTGGGCCACGGTCCCGAACGCGAAGGGAAGGAGAACTCCATGCGCGCGTAAGTCGTTGAGGATCGCGTAGTGAACCCCGCGGAGGCGCATTGATTCCTGCTTGCTGAGCAGAAGCACCCCGGTCTTGCTCACGTTCATGTTCCGACCGGTGATACGGCTCAGATAGAATCGGAGTCCCCCCCGGTCAAGGCAGAAGGTGAATTCCTTGTCTTCTATCCCCTTTTCTTCCATGTTGAACGGCTGGTTCGCAGGCTTCTCGTCCAGGGGTATCTGACTGAATGCGTGGAGATAGTAGATCTCATCGGATTCCAGCGTGACGGGAGTCCGTCTCTGAGGCGGTTTCTGCGTTGTCGCAGACTTCTCGAACTCAAGCCCGCGCTCCGGAGCTTGTGGAATCGCCTCTCCTTTCTTCGGTTCCGGCGGCGTCGCCGGGGAATCGGCCTTGGCGTCGTGCGGTGATGGAGGTGCCTTCAGCGGAGGCGGAACGGTCGGCGTCGGGGGTACAGCAGCCGGAGGCGTAGTAGTCGGGGTCCGCGGAGTTGGGACAGCCGGCGCCGGTGGAGCCGGCGGCTTTGGCGGAGGAGCCGGCGGCGGAGATACCTGCTTCTCAGGCGGAGAAGGAACGGACGGCTTCTGAGCAACCACCGGGGGAGTCGAGGGGGCTTTCGCGCCCTCTCGAGGAGACAATGGCCGCACCGAACCGGATTGCGAAGCGGTGAGGGGAGTCTCATCCTTCTTTCTGTCACCCTTTAGTCGGCCACCCGCCTGATCAGCTTCCGGGACACCCGGCGACGCGGGAACCGGTGCAATTGGCGGTGCGGGTTTTTCCGCCGGGGGAGGAAGCGGACGTTTTAGATCGATCGGAGGAAGGTCGATCTTGTAGTCATCTTTAATATCCGCTTTGAAGACGGAGGAAAACGGAGAGTCCTTCTTTGCCTCAGGAATCTCCGGAAGGCGTGTCTTCTTCGGCTCTACGTAGTCGGGCTGCTGAGCCGGAGGCACAGGGGGTTTGCCCGGCGCTGCTGCCGCATACCGTTTGTCCACGAGACGTTCGAACTCATCGAGGAGCTCGTGTATCGAAGAAGTGCCGCCCCTCTCCTCGAGCTCCGCCAGCTTCTTTCGGAACCCTTCCCGTTGCGCCAGCTGAAGGATGAGCTCACCGAGCAGAGAAGCCCCACGGGTCTCTTTACTCTTTTCGTCCTTCATATCTCCCCAACGTGTTGCACTTGCCGGCTAAGATACAGATTGTGTGGACAAACGTCAATCGCGGCCGGAGCGCTGAGGGGGACAGAGGCAAACCGTCGCACCACGACGGGGAGAGCAGCGAAACTTGCACTAGGGAGGACAATTTCCTAGCTTTTAATCGAAATCAGGACTCCTTTTAGACCTCTATTGCATCCAACCTGTGAACGCCAGAGCGACAAAGCCACCAACTGATGCGCAGCTTATCCGGGCTGCCAGAGGTGGCAATTCGACGGCATTCGCATCCCTCGTCAGGCGATATGAAGAAACCGTTTATCGGTTTGCATTCAAAATGTGCCGGAACCGGGAGCGAGCTGAAGAGACGCTCCAGGACACGTTTATCAACGTCTTTCGAAAGCTGGATTCGTTCGACGGGAAGTCCAAGTTCAGCACCTGGCTCTATACGATTGTCGCCAATAACTGCCTGATGAGGCAGCGAAGGCGTAAGCTTGATGACCTCGTGGATCCGCTCGAGGAGTTCGACGAGCCGTATTCATTGGAAAAGGGTCAGCATCGCCGGCAGATTCCAGACGGGGCCGAGACTCCCGACGAACTGCTCCTGTCGAAGGAATTGCGGACTGTTCTGGACCGGGCGATCGAGCGGCTGCCCCTCGATTATCGGGCGGTGTTCATCCTCAGGGACATCGAGGGTCACTCAAACGAGGAGACTGCCAGGATTCTTACGATTTCGGTAGAAGCGACGAAATCGAGACTGCGCCGGGCGCGCGCATTTCTTCGCGATCAACTTCATCCGTATCTCGCCGCAGACCAGAGGGCTTTGGAATGAATTGCAGGAAGGTGTACCGATACATATGCGACAACCTCGATGAGAAGCTTGATTCTCCCCGGTGCAGGCAGATCAGGCGCCATCTTGACGGATGCCCGGAGTGCCAGGAATACCTGAAATCAATCAAGCTCACGGTCAAACTCTACCGTGCCGCTCCTCCGCCACAGATCCCCGCAGCCACGCACAACCGCCTGATGAAAGTGCTCAATCTGGAACTCGGCAAGCACGGGACACCCGCACGAAAGGGTTCGCGGGCCTGCCGGTAGGCCCACAGCGGAGAAGCAGGACCCCGAAGATGCGCTCGATGCATCCTATCAGGTGAACGCGGGACCACTCACTCATATCTCCGAAGGAATCCACCATGAAAAAGAATTTGGGTGTCGCCGATCGTGCGATCCGAACAGTCGCTGGACTTGTGCTTGGGTTTCTCATCCTGACCGGAACCATCCAGGACACGCTTGCCATCATCCTCGGTATCGTGGCCCTGCTGCTGCTTGCTACAAGTGCCATGAGCTTTTGCCCATTTTACGTGCCGATCAAGTTCTCCACAATTCGGAAATCCGGACAGGCAGAGTAAGGACGCACACATGGCACCATCTCCACACGCCTCGACCCGATACAAGACCTTCGAGTACACAGTCGGGACCCAGTGGGTCCGAGACCGAGTGGGAACGCTCGGATCATCAGGCAAGCCGGACGTCCGGGTCGCCAGCCCGCCGGAATTCAAAGGGGAGCCGGGCATCTGGACGCCGGAAGATCTCTTCGTCGCAGCGATCGATGCCTGCCAGATGACCACCTTTCTTGCTCTTGCATCCCGCGCATCGATCAGACTCCTCTCATATGCCAGTCACGCAACAGGGGTTCTCGAGTTCGCGGAGGGCGGATACCGTTTCACCCGTGTCATCCTCACGCCGACCATCACTGTCGCGGCGGGAACGGACAAAACTGAGGTGGCCACACTGGTAGAAAGCGCGCACAGGAGCTGTTTGATCGGACGGTCGGTGCAC
>DKBG01000065.1 GCA_002451155.1 Ignavibacteria bacterium UBA6906 | reverse complement strand
TTGATTGCCGATCTCTCCGCAGGGATAACGGTCAAGTTCGTCCAGGGGTTCAGTTATCATGCGGCGGAGCGATTTCACGCTCGGCTCACAACGTCGACGGACGGGTACCTTAACGGTGAGGTAGACACCTGGACGAGGAGTGCAGGATTTGATCCGGCGTCATCCGAGTTCTCAGTCTTCCCCGCGCCCGCGGGTCGCGGATTCGGTTTCGACTTCGGTCTCTCCGGACGGGTGAATGAGTATGCAGGAATCGGATTCAGCATCACCGACATCGGCTCCGTCCACTGGTCGGGGAATGTGACGGAGACGATCTCGTCAGGGACGTTCGCCCTGGACGATCCGCTCGACCCTGCCCGGCGGGATTCGGTTGAGCGGCTGCTGAAAGGGGAGACGCGGGAAGGAATGCCGTTTACCGTCTCCCTGCCCGCAACGCTTCGGCTGGGCGCGGTGATCGAACTTCACAGGATTGCGGGTCTCCGTCGATTCATCCCCGGCGAGCTAGTGTTCGCCGCCGACTACACGCAGGGCCTCGTCGAGGTTCCGGGCACCACACATACGCCACGATGCTCATTTGGATTGGAGTATTCGCCCTGGCCTTTCCTTCCGCTCAGGACCGGGATATCCCTCTGGGGGGCCGAGCAAACAGGATTCGCCTTCGGCGTCGGCTTCCGCTCGAGGGTTGTCGATCTGGATTGTGCGGTTGAGAATATGGAATGGGTGGTGGCCCCGGCCACCTTCAGCCGGGGAGCGTTCGCATTTGGCGTGAAGTTCAAGATCTGACCGGGGAGTCGATCAGAGAATGTACCGGCTGAGGTCCCGGTTCTTCACGACCTCGGCGAGGCGTGCGCGCACAAGGTCCTGATCCACCAGGATGGTCTTTTCGGACACATTCTCCGGCGCATTGAACAGGACCTCTTCGAGCAGGGTGGTCATGATCGTGTGCAGCCGGCGGGCGCCGATGTTCTCGACCTGATCATTTACTTCGGTCGCAATTCTGGCAATCTCCCGGATCCCATCGTCTCTGAATTCCAGGCTGATCCCCTCTGTCGCGAGGAGCGCTGAGTACTGCTTGACCAGCGCATTCTGGGGCAGCGAGAGGATCTTGACGAAATCCTCTTCGCTCAGGCTGTTGAGCTCAACGCGGATCGGAAACCGTCCCTGAAGTTCCGGGATCAGATCGGAAGGCTTCGCGACGTGGAATGCTCCGGACGCGATGAAGAGGACATGGTCCGTCTTCACCATCCCGTACTTCGTCATCACGCTCGATCCTTCAACGATCGGCAAAAGATCTCTCTGCACCCCTTCGCGAGAGACGTCCGGCCCGGCGGCGTGCGAGCGGCTTCCGGCGATTTTGTCGATCTCATCGAGGAACACGATCCCCGAGTTTTCCACCCGCTGAAGGGCTTCTTTGACCACCCACTCCTGGTCGATGAGCTTCTGCGCCTCTTCATTGGTGAGAATCACACGGGCCTCGGCGACCGAAACCTTCCGGCGTTTCGTCTTTCGCGGCATCAGATTCCCAAAGAGGTCCTGGAGGTTGATCCCCATCTCTTCCATCGTAATCGGGCCCATCACCTGCATCATCGGAGCCGCCGCCGCCGGAACGTCAAGCTCGATCGTCCGAGTGTCCAGGGCTCCGCTCTGCAGGCGCTGTCGGAATTTCTCCCGGGTAGACTTGTTTTCCTCTTCCTCCTGGTCACCCGCGGGGGCCGCCTCCGCGCCTGATCGCGCCGGCCGCCGGACGGGCGGGATGAGGAGATCAAGAATCCGTTCCTCTCCCAGTTCCTTTGCCCTGTCGTTCACGGCCGCGCGTTGTTCCGCCTTGACCATGGTCATCGCGTATTCAGTCAGATCCCGTATGATCGATTCCACGTCGCGGCCGACATAACCGACCTCGGTGAATTTCGAAGCCTCGACTTTGATGAATGGAGCGCCGGCTAACCGTGCNNAGCCGCCGGGCGATCTCGGTCTTTCCGACACCTGTCGGTCCGATGAGAATGATGTTGTTCGGCAGGATCTCCTCCCGCAGTCCGGGAGTGACCTGGAGGCGCCTCCAGCGATTGCGCAGCGCGATTGCGACAGACCGTTTGGCGTTGTCCTGACCGATGATGTACCTGTCCAGCTCCTCCACGATCTGGCGTGGAGTCAGTTCTTCAATCGAGTGCGGGGGCTGGCTGCTCATGGGATTGGCCGACTATGCGGAGAGCTCTTCGATTGTGAGGGTGTGGTTTGTGTAGACGCAGATGTCGGCCGCCGCGTGCAATGATTCCTCGACGATCTCCCGGGCAGAGAGAGATGAATGCCGCGCCAGCATGCGGGCTGCGGCAAGGGCGTAGCTTCCGCCCGATCCGATCGCGACGATCCCATCGTCGGGCTCGATAATCTCTCCCGTCCCGGAAATGACCAGGGCCTTCTCGCGGTTCAGGACGGCGAGCAACGCCTCCAGCTGGCGAAGATACTTGTCTGTGCGCCATTCTTTTGCCAGCTCGACCGCGGCCCGTTCCAGGTTGCCACGGTATTTGTCGAGGTAATCCTCAAATTTCGCGAAGAGAGTGAACGCATCGGCAGCGGCCCCGGCGAAACCCGCCAGAACGCTGTCGTTGTAGAGACGTCGCACTTTACGGGCGGTGTGCTTCATCACCGTCTGACCGACTGTGACCTGTCCGTCTGCGCCGAGGACCGTCACGCCGTGGAAGGTGAGTCCAAGGACAGTTGTCCCGCGTATGATCTCATTCATCGGGGGCCCCGCTCGTTGGTGTCAGGGGAGCTTTCGCCTCAGGCGTGCCACCGGGATCATCATGGCTTCCCGGTACTTTGCCACGGTTCGCCGCGCGATGTTCAAACCCTGCTGGTTGAGGAGTTCGGCTAGCTTGTGGTCGCTTAAAGGCTTCAGAGTGTCCTCGGCGTCGATGAGATCCTTCAGCTTCTTCTTGACCTCTTTGTTGGACACTTCCTCGCCGTCTGTGGTACTGATGGAATCGCTGAAAAAGAACCGGAGGGGGAAAACACCGTATTCGGTCTGGACGAACTTGCTGTTTACGACCCGCGAGATCGTCGAAATATCCATGCTGATGACCTCGGAGATGTCTTTGTAGATCATCGGCCTCAACCCCTCGCCCGTCTCAAAGAACTCCCTCTGCTTCTCCAGGATGGTCCTCATGACCTTCAGCATGGTCTCCCGGCGCTGGTGGATCGAACTAATGAACCACTTTGCTGCCTCGAACCGCTGACGGATGAAGTCTTTCGCCTCAGCCGAAATGCCGTTCTTCTTCCGCTTCGACATGAGTTCTTTGTACGCGCGGTTGATCCGGAGGGGGGGGATGTTCCGGTCATTCAGTCCGATAATGAAATCATCGTCTCCCTTGGTTATGATAAAATCAGGAACGACGTAATTCTCGTGCGGGGCAAACTCTCCCTCTCCGGGTTTCGGATTGAGGTGCTGTATCGCTTCCAGTACCCTTTTGAGGTCGTCTTTTGAAATCCCCACCTTCTTTGCCATCTCCTCGAAGTGCCGCATCGTGAAATCATCGTAAAACTCGCTGAGAATGCGATGCGCAAGGGCTTTCAGCTCCGGATCGATCTGCGAGACGTCGAGCTGGACTATGAGGCATTCCTGCAGTGAGCGAGAGGCGATCCCCACCGGGTCGAGTCGCTGTATCTTCTTGAGGACGCCTTCAGCCTTCTCGATGGTAATGGAGGTGCCGTGCATCAGGTTCAAATCTTGGACAATGGTCGCAAGATCCCTACGCAGATACCCATCCTCATCGACGTTCCCGATAATCTCCTGTCCAATAAGGATTTCCTCGTCATCAAGGTCGAGGAGGGCGAATTGCTCGAGGAGCCGATGGTAGAGCGGGGAGGAGTCGGGGATGGGGAGTTCGTCCTTTTCCTCGTCGTCGAAATTTTCCCTGGTCTTGTATCCTCCCTGTTCGTCATTCATGAAGTCGTCGATCGTGTACTTGTCCTCTTCAGGGGCTTCCTGGGTCGACTCGGCGGTGTCTGGTTCCTGTTCAACCTTCTCCTGATCCTGATTGAGCTCCATCTCCTCCTCAAATCCTTCCTCGAGGAGAGGGTTCATTTCAAGCTCGGCCTTGATCTTCTGTTCCAGCGCGAGTGTCGGAAGCTGCAGCATCTTCAGGTACTGGACCTGCTGAGGCGACAGCTTCATCATCATCTTATGTTGAAGGGAGATGTTCAGCATACGTATCCGCTAAGTCGAAGCTCCTTGTTTTGGATCCGGGTGGCCGTCCCGTAACCGGCACTCCTCCAGAAACGAATCGTACCAGCGCCGCCCGTATTTTCTGACAAGTGGTTCCTCCAGGAAATCGCGCAATTTCACCTGTTCATTTGTCCCGCGCAACCGGCCTGCAGCACATTCGTCAATCTCATGATAGGTGACGAAATCCTGACCGAAATTGCGGACACGGATCGGGAAGAGATGGCAGGAGAGCGGCTTCCGCCAGCTGCTCAATCCCTCGAGGAACGCCCGCTCAAAACTGCACCGGGCAATGCCGTCGTCAAAGTAGACGTACACACACTCTCGGTCATCAACGCACGGGGTCGCGTGGTTTCCCGGCGTTCCTTCGACATGCCCCTTCTCATCGATGATCCGGAGACTCCGCTCGGGCAGATACTGCCGCACGATCGGCAGGAGTTTCTTGATCTCCCTCGTCTCCTTTTCCTCCAGGGGGGCACCCCGGCCGCCCTCAAGCGTGCAGCATGCACCCTTGCAGGTCCGGACGTCGCAGCAGAAGCCTGCCCGGGGAATTTCCTCGTCAACGACTGCCTCACCTACTAGAAACATGTCTGTATCCCGATTCCTTACAAAAATATGCAATTTGTGGATGAAACAAAAGACCGGGCACGAGAATTGTTCATCAGATTCTGAGGAACCGTTTCCCCGCTACCTGTCGAATCACCCCCTTGACCTCAAGGGAAAGGAGATGGACCATAGCATCGACCGCGGAGAGCCCGGAGAGATCCGCGATCAGATCAATGTGCATGGGCTCGTTTCCGAGGAACTCAAGACAGCGCTGCTCAAATAGTGATAGACCTGAAGGAGCAACGGGGGCTGATGAAAGAGACTCCCCCGCGAGAGTGGTGAGGCGGGGAGCCAGTTCCCTGACAATATCATCCGGAGATTCTGTCAGGAGCGCTCTCCCCTCCTTGATCAGCCTGTTCGTGCCGCTCGCTTCCCGGGCAGAGATTGCAGAGGGAACCGCAAAGACCTCCCGACCCTGGTCGAGAGCCAATGCTGCGGTGATCATCGCTCCCCCCTCCACACGTGTTTCCACAACCAGCGTTCCAAGCGCCATTCCGCTCACGATCCTGTTCCGCCTCGGGAAGTTCACCGCGTCCGGCTTTGCGCCCATCTCAAATTCGGACATGATGGCACCTCTCTCCATTATCTTTCGCGCGAGCTGTGCGTTTTCCCCTGGATAGATGACATCGACGCCGGACCCGATGACGGCGATTGTCCGCCCGCCTGCGCACAGAGCTGCGTGATGTGCATGAGTGTCGATCCCTCTTGCCAGGCCGCTGACGACGGTGATCCGGTGGCGTGCAAGTCCGTCTGCAAACTTTTCCGCAACAGCCGCGCCATACGCGCTCGGTGAGCGAGTGCCGACGATCGCGCAGGAGGTCGCGTCGCACGGGAGGACCTCCCCGCGAACGAACAGGTATGGCGGAGGATCATGGATTCGCCTGAGGAGGGGCGGGTAGCTCTCGTCCCAGAAGGTCAGCACCTTGCCCCCGATCGCCCCAAGCCTTTTCAGCTGCTCCTGAGAGAATCGTTCTGCCTCTTGCACCTTCCCGCTTCGAAGGAAGCTGGCGATCGTTGCTGCCGTTGTCCGGTCCACCCCGTTGGCGCTGAGCAGCTCTCGCGGACTTGCGCGGAATATTCGATCGGTGTCACGGAAGGTTTCCACCAGGAACCGCAGACGGTGAAGTCCGACTCGCGGAATCCGGCTCAGGATGAGAAGATCTCGTGGAGGCGCGTGTACAGGTCGGTCCATTCCGTTCATTCCGGCCGGTATAGGAGGGGAAGGCCCTACTCATCTTACTCCGTGTAAAGGGTTTTTCCGTGGGAATGGTATCGGGCGTGGGTCTTCTCCCGGGCGCGAGGCAATTCGCGTTCCCCGACTGCCGATGAGTTTGCCAGGCTAGGGGATGGCCCGGAGACCGGATCCGAACGCCTCCCGGCGGCGGGATTGGGGACGCGCCGCCATACGTGCGGCGCAGGCAGGGTCCAGAAGGGGAAAGTTCAGTCGAAGGGCCATCCTTTCTGGCGTTTCAGAGTCTTCTCGATACCGGCGGAGCGGAGCAGCACGATGGTCTCCTCTCGTGTTTTCCGTCTCAGCGCACCTTGGCCGGCATTGGCCATCTCGCGAGCGAGGACAGCAACTACCGCAGAGGCTTCTGCGAGTCCCCTGGGGTTCACTTTGTCAAACGTGTCAGCGAAATCATGATAGAACCGCACATCCTCCGATTTGAGATGGCCTGACACGTTTATGGCCGGAATCCCCTGCAGCAGGAATGGCTGGTGATCGCTGTTGGTGCCGGGAGAATTGTCCACCTCCTTGCGAAGATCGAACCCGTCCAGCATCTGAACAACAGATTCTAAGAGAGGAATGATCTCATCAAACCCTCCCGCATTGAATCCGACCGGAGAACCGGTCATGTCGAGGTTGAGCATAGCGGCCAGACTGTCCTTCAGGTGTAGGCGGATGTACTCGTTCGAGCCCCACAGGCCAAGTTCTTCCCCGTTGAACCAGACACATTCAATGGTCATGCTGTTCACGGGGCTGAACTTCTGGAGAAGGCGGGCCGCCTCAAACAGAATGGCGCTGCCTATTGCATTGTCCTGGGCTCCCTGTCCGATGTCCCATCCGTCCACGTGGGCTCCGAGCACCAGTGTCCTGCCTGACGTCCCGGGAATCCTTGCAACCAGGTTGGCTGAGGGGAGAACGCGACAGCGTGATCGGGTCGTGACTCCGGCTGTCACGGGAATCCCGGCCTCGAGCAGGCGCCGCAGCCAGTCCCCCTCCTCATAGGTAATTGAAAACGCCGGAACGGAGGCCGGTTTCCCCTGGAAGTTCGCGACGCCGCACAGCAGCAGACCGCCTGGTTTGTCGTTCGCGAAAAGCACTGCGAGGGCGCCGTTGCGCGCTGCGATCTCAATGATTTCCCCGCGCAGGAGGGGTTCTGCCCCGGGGGGTGTCTTTTGGCTCACAAGCGCAATCGCATTCTTCGATGGGACAGAAGCGAACTCTTCCGCGCTGCCCTGGCCTGCGTACACGACTCCCGCAGAGAAGGAGGGTATGCTGTCTGTGTACCCGAGGGCGGCGACGCGAAGGGGACGGCGAAACGGAGAGATAATCGTGACCTGGTCCTCGCCGCGGATCCAGCCGGGGAAATTGAACGATTCGCCACGCACGGAGATGCCAGCCGACTGAAGTTCACCGGCGAGGATTTCAAGACCTCTCCTGTTTTCCTCCGTTCCGGTTAATCGTCCACCAGCCTCGTCGGTCAGCCGGCGGCATACCCGGAGCGCCTGGCTTTCCGTGAGCGCTGAACCGATGATCGCGCTGCGGATGGAATCGTCCTGCGCCCGGGCATCAGCAAAGAGACAACCGGTAAGAAGTACGATGATGAGGCGACGAGACGGAAGATGCACGGACATACTCCTTTCAGGATCTGATGAAGGCGCGTTTGTAACGTAGAGATCAGCAGGATGAGATTCAAGTTGTTGACATTCGGGCCATTTTGAGCTATCATGCCCGGAGAAGCGGACGCGATCCAACCGTGAACGACGAACTGCAATCGTATCATGATGAATTTGACGGCCTCAAGCATGAGGCTGTCACGTTCTTGGACGGGCTCACTGACGCGCAATGGACATGGCGCCCGGACCCAGGCCGATGGTCGGTCGCACAATGTTTTGAGCATCTCTGTATCGTTGGCAGCCTGCTCGTTCCGAAGCTCGATGAGGCAATCCAGCGGGGAAGGGAGAGGAAATTGCTCGCCACTGGTCCTTCTTCCTACAGCTGGCCCGGCAGGATGTTTGTGGATTCCCTTCAGCCGAACGCGCCGATGAAGATCAGGACAGTGAAGCTCTATCAACCGACGGGGCTGCTCACAAAATCTGATTGCCTCGGCCGCTTTGCCGACGTGCAGGACAGGCTCGTCAACTCTGTCCGTAGCGCCGAAGGATTGGACCTCGTCCGAATCAAGGTTGCATCTCCCGCGAACAGATTGCTCCGGTTCAGCCTGGGCATCTGGTTCGCGGCCACCGTAGCACATGAGCGCCGCCATATCGACCAGGCTCGCCGTGTGACGCAGGATCCACGCTTTGTTGCGGCCTGATTCGCTCTGCGGGCAGTTTCCCGCGTGCCTCTGCCGCGCCAGGTCGGTTGTGAAGTGGAAGGAGACTCCGTTTGGGAGCTCGCATACTTGTCGTTGAGGACGAGGCCATCGTTGCGGAGAATCTTCGCCGCGACCTCGAATCGATGGGCCATAGTGTTGCCGCGACAGCCATGGATGGGGACGAAGCCGTGGATGCCGCCGAGAAGGAGCGACCTGATCTCATCCTGATGGACATCAGGCTCGCCGGCGGGTCTGACGGAATCGAGGCTGCCCGCCGGATTCTGAGCCGCCACTCCGTTCCCGTAATCTTTACCACTGCCTATTCCGACGCATCCACGCTCCGTCGCGCAACAATCACCGTCCCGTACGGGTACCTCGTCAAGCCGATCGAGGAAAGGGACCTCCGGACGGCGGTGGAAATAGCGCTCTACCGGCACCGGATGGAAGGGGAGCTGGTACGACGGGTCAAGCTTGAGAGTTTCATCGGCGACGCAGCCTCGTTGTTGCTCTCGGCCAGGGGCGGGAACGCGCGCGCGGCGATCGAAAAGGTGCTCGAGGGGGCCGCAAGGTTTGCCCGAGTGGATCGCGCGATGCTTGTCCTCTTTACCGCGGAAGAGACGGTTGTCGGGTCAGTCTACGAATGGTACGAGGAGGATCTCTATCCCCTCGAGACTGAATATAGCGGATTGCACGCGAATGCTCTTCCCTGGCTCCTCAGCCGGATCAAAGAAGGAGAGCCGGTCTGCCTCAAGAACATCGCGGATCTTCCGAAAGGAGCCGAACGGGAGAAGGAACTCTGGACCCGACAGCGTCTTGAATCGCTGATTGCGGCGCCTGTCCTTCTCCACAGTCTTCCGGGCGGATGGCTCGCGTTCGGGACGGTCGGACGGCAACGACTCTGGCTTGGCGAGGACTTGAGGCTCGCGCGGATCGTCGCACAGGATTTCGCCGGCCTTCTCACACGAATCCAGGCCGAGGGCGCGGTGGCTGAAAGCGAAGAAAAATTCAGGACGCTTGTTGAGCACCTCCGTGAGGTGATCTTCTCGGTGGATGGCAACGGATACTTCACGTATTTGGGCGCCAACGTGGAGCCTATCTCTGGATACGCGCCGGATGAGCTCATGGGGGAACATTTCACCCGGTTCGTCCATCCGCACGATAGGGAAGCGCTGCTGCTTGACTGGAAGAGAACCGTCAGTGGGATGGTCGGATCGTTCGACTTCAGGATCCTGACGAAATCGGGCGATGTGAGATGGGTTCGCACCTCGAATCGTCCGGTCTTCGCGGGATCGTTCCTCACTGGCTTTACGGGGATCATGATGGATATGTCCCAGCAGCGGAGGGCAGAGCAGACCCTTGTCGAAACCGAGGACCGCTACCATAAACTCTGGCAGCTCTCCTCCGATGGCCTTGTGTTGATCGATGCCGCGACGGGGGAGATGCTTGACTGCAACGATGAGTTTTGCCGTCAGACCGGTCGGTCACGGAAAGACCTCCTTGGGATGCGCATCTGGGAGATCCGCCCCGCTCAATTCAGGGAAGCTGCCAGGGCGAAGTTCATGGAGATCAGCAGCGCAGGGACGGGTGGATCTTCGGAACTGAGTTTCGAGCGGCCTGACGGCTCGAGATGTGAGGTAGATTTCGTTAGCACGGTGATCCGGCTTGCAGGAAAACCTGTCATCCAGAGCCGGTGCCGGTCCTCCAGGAACGCGGGATCCGCTCGTTCGCCGGAATAATATGCTTCTCTGAAGTCAGAAGTGACGGCCTCAGACTTCATTCCTGTATCTTTTCCCCCTCCTTTTCCCTATATTGCAGCGATTTATCTGTCTGTTCCATTTTCCATTTTTCCTATAGCCAGGAGACACTATCCTATGGCCAAGCAGGTCCGGTTCGCCGGAGCAATTGTCATCCTCTGGGTCCTCGCAGTTATCGCTACTCTACCAGGATGCGGAACCAGCGCCGCGCATGATCCTGTCGCCGCTTCCGGTGCGATCACGGCAGATGAGATGAATCGACATGAAATCGCCATCGCGTCCGATGCGATGCAGGGGCGGAACACGCCGAGCCCCGGACTCGACAGTGTAGCCGAGTACATCGCTCGCGTGTTTGCCCAGAACGGATTTCAACCCGTCAGAGGAAGCTACTTCCAGCCGGTTCCCCTTGCCATCACGGCGCTCGGAGAGCCGAATGGCCTCCGTGTCCGGAAGGGCGGACGGGAACAATCCTATGATATCAAGACTGATTTCGTTCCGTTTGAAATGACGGCTACCGGTGAAGTCCGGGCTCCGCTGGTGTTCGCCGGATATGGTATCACCGCGCCGGAGTACAAGTACGACGACTACGCGTCGGTCGATGTCAAAGGCAAAGTCGTACTGGTGCTCCGTCATGAGCCGGGAGAAGACGACAGCAATTCCGTGTTCGAGGGGAAGATGTTCACAAAATACGCGAGCGTGGGGACGAAAGTCCGAATCGCGAAGGAACATGGTGCAGTCGGGCTTCTCTTGGTGACGGACCCGCTGAATCACTCTTCTCTTACCCCGCGGGGGTTCCCCTGGCCGTCGCTTTCCCGGACCATTCCGCGGGACGCGCTGCCGATGACACTCGGGGGTGAGGAGGGAGAGAAGATCCCGGCCGTCCAGGTCGGTCCCTCGGTCATTGAGCAGGTCCTGGGGGATCTGGAGGGCTTGAAATCTCTTCAGGCCCGCATCGACAGTTCGCTCGTCCCTAACTCGTTCCCGCTGGTCGATACGGAAGTCTGGGTACAAACGAGCACGAAGGTCACCGAGATCCAGTCCAGGAACGTGGTAGGTGTAATCGAAGGGTCCGACCCGCTTCTCCGGGATCAGGTGGTGATCGTCGGCGCGCACTACGATCATGTCGGCGTGAAGCGGCAGAACGGCTCGGAGCAGGATACGATCTACAATGGTGCGGATGACAATGCCTCAGGAACATGCGCAGTGCTCGGTGTCGCGGCGGGGTTTGGATCCCTTTCGACGAGGCCGCGCAGAACGGTTCTGCTGATGACCTTTGCAGGAGAGGAAAAAGGGTTGCTCGGGTCCGAATACTATGCCCGCCAACCGCTGTTTCCCCTCGACCAGACGGTGGCTATGATCAACATTGACATGGTGGGCCGCAATAGCATTGATTCCCTCTGGCTTATCGGGGGCGAACGCAGTCCGGATCTGGCGCAGATTGCCGAGGAGGAAAACAAGCTCGTCGGTTTCACGCTGCTGCCACTCATCCTGGACTACGGAGGGAGCGACCATCAATCGTTTCAGAAGCGAGGCGTTCCGAGCATCATGCTTCATTCCGGAGTCCACCCGGACCTGCACAAAGTATCGGACAACCCGGAGCTCATCGATCCGGCGAAGATTGCCAGGGCCGCCAAACTGGCCTTTCTGACCGCCTGGCGTCTGGCCAATGAGACTGGAAGATATCATTACAATGCCCCACTCGCACAATCACCAGAACCCTAAAAGGAGAATTTTATGTCAGTTCGTCTGCGATCGGCCGTTCTGCTCATAGCGGCGCTCAGCTTCGTCGGGAGCATCGCATGTGGCCAGGCTGTTACCCTGAATTACAAGATGGAAAAGGGGGAAGTGTACCGGTACGCCGAAACGATGGTCATGAATACCACACAGGAGATGATGGGCCAGGAGATGAAAGTGTTGAACAATCTGTCGGGGGTGGTCCGTGTCGTCGTGGAAGGCGTGAAATCCGGCGGCGGGTATTCACTGCTCGTATCGACGGACACAATGTCGATCCATGTCAAAAACCCTCGCATGGACTCGACGCTGGTTCCCACGGAAATGTTCGGCAAGCGGAACAGACTCCACATGGCTTCAACCGGAAAAATCCTGGCCCGCGAGGTT
>DKBG01000286.1 GCA_002451155.1 Ignavibacteria bacterium UBA6906 | reverse complement strand
GTACTTGACGATGTTGAACGGGTTCTTAACTCTGCGTTGTGGCGGGATGCGGGGCACGGAGAAGATGTCCGAACGGAGTTTACCATTTCCTCGACATTGGGGGAGGACTACCTCAGCGGGACAATGGACAGGGTCTATCGCGATGCAGCAGGGGTGTGGAATGTCCTCGATTATAAGACTGACAGGGTTGATACGGCGTCTCTCCCTGAACGCGCCGATTCCTACTGGCCTCAACTCTCCTTCTATGCACTGCTTGTTCATCGGTTCTTTTCTGTCCCGCAGGTACGTGCCTCACTATTGTTTACGGCGCAGGCTGAGCATCCGATCACAAGGGTCTATGGTGCGGAGCAATTGGCATCGATTGAAGAGGAGATCCGAAGAACCATTGTGCTTATCAAGGAGGGAAACTTCGCCCCCCGTCACCCGCCCTGTCCCTCCTGTCCCTTCGGGCCGACTGAGTGTGCGATCGGCCTCCGATGATTCGGTACGGTCCTGACTCTAGCCATCCAGCCCTGCAGTCCATTCCGTTCGCATACGTTAGTGGGGCGAAATCAAGTTTCGGTTTATCATTCGCTTGCATTTCTTTTTAAAATTGCCTATTTAGCCGGGGCCCCTCACCAATTTAAGTGATTTTCCAAGGCAATTGGAGATTCCGATGGCCGAGCAGAATGCCCTTCAAGAGATCCTCGAAAGCATCAGCGGCGGTTTCTTCGCTCTCGACAACGACTACAAGATAACCTACTGGAACAAGGCCGCGGAGTCAGGCACCGGCCTGGTTGCGGCGGAGGTGATTGGCAAGAATGTCTTCGACGTTTTTCCGAATGCGAAAGGCGCGCTGCTTGGCGAGAAGTATCGCCTGGCAATGGAGACGAAAACCTTCCAGAGCTTCGAGACGGCCTACAAGGACGAACGGTTTGAAGCATGGTATGACATCAGGGTGTACCCATCTTCGACCGGGTTGTCCGTGTTCTTCCAGGACATCACTGAAAAGAAGACAGACCAGCAGCAAAAGGAGATTCTTGTTGAGGTCTCCAAGGCGATCAATTCGTCGAGGCATCTGGACGAACTGTGCGTCCGGGCGGCAGAAAAAATCGCCATGCTGTTTGAGATTCCGGCGAAGTTTGTGTGTGTATATCTCTTTGATCCGCGAGGGAATGAAATCCGGCTCGTCGCCCCGGCGTTGTTGGATATGGAATTTCCACAGGACGCAGTCCATCAAGCTGTCGTCCCCGATGCTCCTCATCTGCCCGCACGTGCGGCCTATTGTAGAGAGACCGTGATTTCGGATGACCTGACACAGAGCACGGTTGGCTCACAGTTCCTGGGCGAGGTTGATGCTCTCCGGATGAAGACTCTGATCGTGATGCCGCTCATCGTCCAGGGTGAACTGCAGGGAGTTCTCGAGGTCTTCTCGATCAAGGAGACTGGGTTTACAGAAGGGCAGATTGACATTCTCTCCGTGGTTGCAAACGATCTCGCGAGTGGGATGAGCCGCAAGCGTCTGATCGATGAGTTGCGGATGAAGAACCTTGAGCTGGAAGCGCAGACACAGAAGACTCAGGAGGCGAGTGATACGCTGAAGAAGTTCCTTGCCATGTTCAGTCATGAGCTCCGCTCGCCACTCAATTCCATCATCGGATTTTCAGAGTTGCTCGCAAATCCCACTGAGGAGCTTCCGGGTGGGACAGTCAAGGAGTTCATGAAGAACATCAATGCGAGTGGAAAACACCTGCAGCAGATCATCAACGACATCCTGGACCTGTCGAAGATCGAAGCGGGAAAGATGGAGCTTCACATCGCCAGCTACCCGGTGTCCTATTTTCAGGAGAGCATCGAGCGACTGCTGGCCGGACCCATTCAGGAGAAAGAGATCACGCTGGAATTCGAGTTCACTCCCGAAATCGACGAACTGGTTGTCGACCAGACTCGGTTCAAACAGATCGTTGTTAATCTGGTCTCGAATTCGGTGAAGTTCAGTCATCCCGGCGGTCGGGTAGTCGTGTCGTCGCACAGGGTGGGTAACGACCTCAGATTCTCTGTCCGGGACGAGGGGGTCGGTATTCGGGAAGAGGAGTTGCCTGCCCTCTTCAAGCCGTTCCGGCAGGCGCAAAGCACGAGAGAGAGGAACCGGGAGGGAATCGGACTCGGTCTGGCGATCACAAAGAAGCTCGTGGAGCTCCATGGGGGAACAATCTGGGTCGAGAGTGAATGGGGCAAGGGAACGACCGTTTCGTTTTCGATCCCGATGATCGTCGATGCGACACGGGAACAGATTGCGCAGGCGGGAATGCTCCTCGAAGCACTCCGCCGGGAAAACAAGCCCCTCGAAAGCTCACAAAAACCCCTCGCTCTCATCGTCGAGGATTCTCCTCAGGCGGCGGAGCTGCTGAGAACGTATGTTGAGCCGGCCGGGTATCGCGTCGAGATCGCCCGCAATGGAATCGATGCGGTGGATATGGCGAAACGTCTCCATCCGAGCGTTATTACGCTGGATCTCCTTCTTCCGCTGAAGGACGGATGGCAGGTCCTCAAAGAGTTGAAGCGTCACCCGCTCTGCAAGCATATTCCCGTCGTCATCGTCTCCATCCTGGATGAAAAGAACCTTGGATTCAGTCTCGGGGCGGTCGACTATTTTGTGAAACCGGTTCACCGGGACGACCTCATCCAGGCGCTCGATCGGGTTCACATCCTGGAACACCCGGACGGGCGGAAACCAACTGTTCTAGTTATAGATGACGATCGAGCCGCACTTGACCTGGTTCAGATAATCCTCCAAAACGAAGGGTATAACGTCCTCAAGACCTACAATGGGAAAGAGGGCCTTGAGGTTGCAGTGAGGGAAAAACCGGATCTGGTCATTCTGGACTTGATTATGCCCGAAACCTCAGGATTCCAGGTGGCATACCAGCTCAAGCAAATCCCCGCCACCCGGGGAATCCCAATCATTATCCTCACTTCCATGGAGATTGATGAAGGGATGCTGGAACAGCTGGGCGGTCATGTCGCAACGCTAATGAGCAAGTCATCCTTCACCAAGAAAGACCTCCTCCGGGAAATCGCAAACATCGAACAGGCCAGAATGCCCTGAGGGGAAGGGGTCTGCCTGCGTCCCCACCTGCGCGCCCGCGCATCCTGAAATTGTCCCGGTGGCAGGCAGGTGCCCATTCTGTGTTGACTGGCCGGCTCGCTGTTGGTATATTAACTTTCCCCCTTTTCATCCGTATAAGAACCTAGGGACCTAAATGTCCGAAAGCAGCAACGAGTCTTTGCAAGCTCAGCTAGACACAATACGGGCGGGAATTCGCGAGGTCTCCCATGAACTCAGCAACAGGGTGGGTGTCCTGAGAATGGCTATCTACTATCTTCAGGCCACAGAGCCCGATCAGGAGAAACGAGCTCAGTACTACAAGATGATGAATGAAGCGATAGATAAGGCGGAGAACGGTCTGCGGAGGTTGCGAACCTTTATCAACCTTCCTCCGATCGGCGAACAGGCTGGAGACCCCACGATGAATTCCCAGGACCAACAGTGAGACTGTGCCGGAAATCATGAAACGTACTACCCTCAACCTTGCCCTGGCGATTACCCTGGTTTGCTCTCTCTGGATGTCTGGGTGCTCGCGATCCACCGATGAGATAATGACGACGGATTCTCGGGAGGCACAGAGGTTGTACAAGGAGGGGGTAGGACTGTATGAGAAGTTCTACTACGATGAGGCCCTGGCGGCACTGGACAGCTCTATCGCCGCAGACTCCCTCTTTGCACTCCCCTGGATCTATAAGGCAGCGCTGACGTATCACCTCGGTGGGGAACCGGAATCCCGCGTGCTTATCGCTACCGCAGTCCGTCTTGCCGTGAATGCTTCTCCCCAAGAACAGCTCCTTGCGAGAATGTGGTTCTTCAGGATTCACTTTGACCCGGAGAAGACCGCCTCTGTGGCTGATTCGTTGATCACTCAATACCCGGTCCTCCGTGATCCGTATATCGTCCGCGGCGAACTCTTCCGGGCTAATCAGCATCTCGAACAGGCCGTTGCCGTCTGGGAGAAAGCCCTTTCGGCCGACAGTTCCAATTCGCGCGCCCTCATGTGGCTGGGGTACGCGAACTCCGAGCTGGGGGATCCGCGGAAAGGTCTCACCTACATGAAACGATACATCCGGCTGGTGCCGGATGCTGCAGATCCGCGCGCCAGCACGGGCGATATCCTAATGGGAATGGGGCAGTATGACGAGGCACTCACACAGTACAAGAAGGCTCTGGAATTGAAACCGACCTTCTGGTACGCCTATCAGCGAATCGGTGACATATATGCGCTGTACGGCCGCCTCAAGGAAGCGGAGCGAGAGCATTTGCGAGCGATGGAGGCACTCCCTAGACAGGAGCGTGCCCAAGCGATGGTTCTCGCCAACAGCGCTCGTTTCAACATCCTTCGCGGACGCTATGAGGATGCCGAGAAAGAAAGCCGTGAGGCGCTTGCCATTGACAGCAACAATACCGGCGCCTACTACCGCCTGATCGTCTCCCTTGTCTCGCAGTCAAAGCTGCAAGAAGCGCGGACAGCCCTGGAGGCTCTCCGGACCGAATTCGATCGCCGCAGGATTTCGGTCGGGCCCGAACGGTCATACTTCTTCCTTGCGTCCAGTATGATTTCCTCACGCGAGGGGAATGAGGAGAAAGCTCTTGAGGCGTGCGATTCCGCCATGCAGTACGCTCGGACTTCGGACCGCGGCGAAATTTATCGTATGATCGCGACCATTCGTCTCCGAAGCAAAGAATATGAAGCCGCCCTTGATGCCTGTGAGGAAGCATTGCGCGTCGCTCCAAACTCTCCGGGATCTCTCCTGACGGTGCTGAAGGTATACCATGCAAAGGGCGATCGGACGATGACCAAGGAAATCGGGGATAGACTCCTCGGCTTCTGGAAAGATGCAGACCCCGATTTCCAGCCGCTTCAAGAAGTCCGTACCGCCATGCGCCGTTCGCGCCCATCCTGATTGTGGTCTTCCTTCTTCTCTGCAGCGATGCTTCCGAAAACCGAGGCTGATTCACCGTGCCGGGACGTTCCCCGGCCAGGGTGGGGATCTATACAGCCTGTCAGATGGTGAGCATCGATATTCCCGCCTTTCCTCGTTCCCGATCCTGACAATTCCGCACATTGCCATGAACCGGCGGTCACGGGGCGCTGTCCGTATATTGAAAGGGATCCGATGAACGACGCTGCACAGCGAAGCGTCAGGGACTGACCGTGGATTCGCTTCGGGGCGCC
>DKBG01000162.1 GCA_002451155.1 Ignavibacteria bacterium UBA6906 | reverse complement strand
ACCCTCTCATCGAACTACGGGGTGTATGGCCCGGCCTTCGAACTGTGCATCGCCGATGCCCTGCCGGGACGGGAGGAATACCGGGATTCAGAAAAGTACGAGGTGAAGTCCTGGAACTGGGACACTCCAGGGAATCTCAAGGACCTGATCGCGCGCGTGAACAAGATCCGGAGAGAAAATCCGGCCTTGCAGACAACCTGGAACCTTCGGTTCTACGAGGTGGACAACGAATACCTGCTCTGCTACGGCAAAGCGGACCCGGCCAAGGAAAATATCATTTTGGTTGTNNCTGCTGAGCGACGAGCGGTATATCTGGCATGGTGACCGGAACTACGTCGAGATTGACCCACACACAATGCCAGCCCAGATCTTCCGAATTCGAAAGCGGATGAAGCGCGAGACGGACTTTGATTACTATTTTTGAGTAATACCCACAGACGGAGATGTTATGGCGCGAGGACGGACGGCGATAGTCAGTGACCCGACTTGGTACAAGGACGCCATTATCTATGAGTTGCACGTCAAGAGTTTTTTTGACGCATCGGGTGACGGCATTGGAGATTTCAGAGGGCTGACACAGAAACTGGATTACCTGCAGAGTCTCGGTGTCACCGCGATCTGGCTGCTTCCGTTCTACCCGTCGCCCCTCAGAGATGACGGGTACGATATTGCGGACTACACCGATGTCCATCCGAACTACGGGACGCTGCGCGATTTCAAGGTCTTCCTTCAGGAGGCGCACAGGCGTGGACTCCGGGTGATTACCGAACTGGTGTTGAACCATACCTCCGACCAGCACGCGTGGTTTCGCCGCGCCAGGCAGGCGAAGACGGGATCCACGTGGCGGGATTACTATGTATGGCATCACTCGCCGGAGAAGTATCAGGATGCCAGAATCATCTTCAAGGATTTCGAATCATCGAATTGGGCGTGGGACCCCGCGGCCCGGGCCTATTACTGGCACCGTTTCTATTCACACCAGCCGGACCTGAACTTTGATAATCCGGCGGTGATCCGGGCGCTCATTCAAGTCATGGATTTCTGGTTCGAAATGGGCGTTGACGGGATGCGTCTGGACGCGGTTCCCTATCTCTACGAGCGGGAGGGGACCAATTGCGAGAACCTCCCGGAGACCTATGCGTTTCTTGAGAAGCTCCGCGCGCACGTGGACCGGAAGTTTGGCGACCGCTTGCTCCTGGCCGAGGCGAACCAGTGGCCCGAAGACGCTGTCGCATACTACGGTACCGGGAATCGATGCCAGATGGCGTTTCATTTTCCTGTTATGCCACGGCTCTTCATGGGGTCGTGGATGGAAGACCGGTTCCCCATCATCGACATCTTCGAACAAACNNGAGCGGGATTTCATGTACAGGGTGTATGCCCGGGATCCGAGCGCCCGGATCAATCTTGGAATCCGGCGCCGCCTTGCCCCGTTGCTGAACAACAACCGCCGGCGGATCGAGCTGATGAACTTCCTCCTCCTCTCTCTCCCGGGGACGCCCGTGCTCTATTACGGAGACGAGATCGGCATGGGCGACAACCATTTCCTGGGGGATCGCAACGGTGTCCGCACTCCCATGCAGTGGAATGCGGACAGAAATGCCGGGTTTTCACGCGCGAATCCGCAGCAACTGTTTCTCCCAGTCATCATTGACCCCGATTACCACTTCGAATCGGTCAACGTTGAAGCGCAGGACCGAAATCAGTCTTCACTCCTCTGGTGGAATCGGCGCGTGATTGCGATGCGCAAACGCTTCAAAGCATTCGGGCGGGGGAGCATAAAGTTTCTTGAGCCTGAGAACCCAAAGATTCTTGCATTCACGCGCGAACACCAGGATGAACGAATCCTGGTGGTTGCGAATCTCTCGCGGTTCTCCCAGGCTGTCGAACTCGATCTCTCAGCATTCACCGGGTTCGTTCCAGAGGAAGTGGCCAGCGGCAATCGGTTCCCCTCTATCACGGAGAAGCCGTACCTCCTCACGCTGGGCTTCCACAATTACTACTGGTTCAGCCTGATCCGGGAAAAGCCTCTCGAGATTCCAGCCGATGGTGCCCGCAAACGGGAAGTCGATGTGGGGGGGAGCTGGACGACTGTTTTCCAGGGGAAGGCGAGGGAGCAGATGGAGCGGGGGATTCTCCCGGCGTATCTGAAGAGTTGTCGGTGGTTCGGTGGGAAGGGGCGCGCCATACAGCACCTGTCGATCTCCCACGTGATTCCGGTGGAACGCGACGGCGTGGGCAGCTACATCCTGGTGCTGAGCATCAGGTACAGCGAAGGATCGAATGAAACATACCAGCTTCCCGTCAGCGCGGCCTGGGGAGAGGAAGCAACCGCTCTGGAACAGAATCCGCACGCCATCATTGCGGCCATCCGGTCACGCGAGGGGCGAGGTGTCCTATTCGATGCCGTGTACCGGGAGGGCTTCCGCACTCAGCTACTCCGGACGATGGCGCGGCGCCAATCCACCCGGCTTGAAGGCGGCGAGGTGGCCTCGCTTCCAGGCCGCTCCCTCCAACGCCGGCGGAAAGACCTGCCCCTCGCGCACTCACAGGTTTTGCGTGCGGAGCAGAGCAATACTTCGATACTCTACGGGACGGAACTGTTCCTCAAGCTCTTTCGACGGCTCGATGAGGGACTGAACCCGGACGTCGAGCTGAGCAGCGTCCTTACCGAGAAGGGGAAATTCCCCCACGTCTCGCCAGTGGCAGGCACGATTGAATTGCGTTTGCGCGGCTCTGACCCGGTTGCGCTGGTGATGCTTCAGGAATTCGTGCGCAATCAGGGAGATGCCTGGAGCATAATGCTGGACGAGGCACGCACCTATCTGGAACGTGTTTTGACCGCAATTCCTGATCACCCCGGGATGCCCGTTCGCCCGTTGTCGCTCCTTGAAGCGGCTGAGGCTGAGCCGGACAGCCTGCTCCAGGAACTCATCGGCGGCGTGGCGTTCGAACGGGCCCTGCTGCTTGGTCAGCGGACGGGAGAAATGCACCTTGCCCTTTCCAGAATCCAGGACAACGAGCGGTTCGCCCCCGAACCGTTCTCACTTCTCTATCAACGATCCCTGTATCACGGGATGCGGACCCAGATCCGCCGAACTCTCGGTCATCTCCGCAAACAGGCACGCACGCTTCCGCCCGACCTCCGGGCAAAAGCACACCGCGTCGCGGATCTCGAACGGGATATTCTCAGGCAGCTGAGCGGCCTTTTTGGGAAAAAGATTCCGGCTGTGAAGATCCGGATCCACGGTGACTACCACCTGGGACAGGTGCTCTTTACCGGGAATGACTTCCTGATAATTGACTTTGAGGGGGAACCCTCAAAAACCATCGGCGAACGGCGGCTGAAGCGTTCCCCGCTGCGCGACGTCGCCGGGATGATACGGTCGTTTCACTACCCGACCTACGCCACACTGTTCAACTCAAAGGCCTTTCCGGAGGACGCAGTCCGGAACCTCGTGCCGTGGGCAGAGCTGTGGTACATGTGGATGGCCGGAGCATTCTTGAAGGCCTACCTTCGCACCACATCGGGGGCTCCCTTCATGCCGCGCGCCCGTGATGAAATGGGGCTCCTCCTCTCGGCGTTTCTGCTTGAAAAAGCGGCCTACGAAATCGGCTACGAACTTAATAACCGGCCCGACTGGGTCATCATACCAATGCAGGGGATACTGCAGCTGATGGAGGTGGCGGATGACAATGCCGAAGGCTAGGAGAACGCGACGACCGAAAGAACCCACCGCTGGAGCAGTGACCGATCATGACGTCTATCTGTTCAAGCAGGGAACCCACGCAAAGCTCTACGAAAAGCTGGGCGCGCACCTCCAGGAACGGGGAGGAAGACAGGGGACTGCGTTTGCCGTCTGGGCGCCAAATGCGCGACATGTCTCCGTGGTGGGAGAATTCAACTCCTGGGATCCACACTCCTCGCCGATGGCCGCGCGACGTGACCACTCAGGAATCTGGGAGGTTTTCATTCCGGACGTACGACTCGGAGCGGTCTATAAGTACCATATCGTCTCGAACCACAACGGGTACACTGTCGACAAGGCTGACCCGTTTGCGGTCCATGCAGAAACACCCCCCCGGACTGCGTCGATCGTGTGGGACCTCGGGTACGAATGGGAGGACGGAGAATGGATGGCAGGTCGTCACAGGGCGAACTCCCTCGACGCCCCTATGTCTGTCTATGAGGTCCACCTGGGTTCCTGGCGCCGGGTTCCGGAAGAGGAGAACAGGCCGCTAACCTACCGGGAACTTGCAGACACCCTTCCCGCCTACGTGCGCGAGATGGAATACACCCATGTTGAGTTCCTCCCGATCATGGAACACCCGTTCTACGGATCCTGGGGGTACCAGGTGACCGGGTATTTTGCCCCGACAAGCAGGTACGGAACTCCCCAGGATCTGATGTACCTGATTGATCGGCTCCACCAGGAAGGCATCGGTGTGATCCTTGACTGGGTGCCGTCTCATTTCCCCGGGGACGAACATGGCCTGGCGTACTTCGACGGGACGCACCTCTACGAGCACATGGACCCGCGTCAGGGTTTTCACCCGGACTGGAAGAGTTACATCTTCAACTATGGGCGGAACGAAGTCCGCGCATTTCTGCTCAGTAGTGCCCTCTACTGGCTGGACCTCTATCATGTGGATGGCCTTCGGGTCGATGCGGTCGCGTCGATGCTCTATCTTGACTATTCGCGAAAGCCGGACGAGTTCATTCCCAATCAGTATGGAGGAAATGAGAACCTGGAGGCCATAGGGTTTCTCAAACAGTTCAACGAATCTGTGTACGCGGCCTTTCCCGATGTTCAGACTATAGCCGAGGAGTCTACCTCCTGGCCTATGGTTTCACGGCCAACCCATCTGGGCGGGCTGGGATTCGGCCTGAAGTGGAACATGGGGTGGATGCACGATACGCTCCACTACTTTCGGCAGGATCCGCTCTTCAGGAAGTACAACCATAACGAGCTCTCGTTCAGTATCTGGTATGCCTTCGCTGAGAATTTCTTGCTCTCGATTTCCCACGACGAAGTGACCCACGGGAAGGGATCTCTCTTCGGAAAGATGCCGGGGACAGAATGGGAGAAATATGCCAATCTCCGTCTTCTGATGGGATACATGTATGGCCATCCGGGCAAGAAGCTTCTTTTCATGGGGTGCGAACTAGCCCAGTGGCGAGAATGGCTTCACGAGGAAAGCGTCGAATGGAATGTCGTTGACGATCCCTTTCACCGTGGCATGCAGCGATGTGTCCAGGATCTGAACCGGATGTACCGGCGCGAGCCGGCGCTCCACACACAGGACTTCACCCAGGAGGGGTTTGTCTGGGTGGATTACCATGACTGGGAAAACAGCACGCTGAGCTTCCTCAGAAGACCGTCCGGAGGGGATGACATTCTTCTCGTGGTCTTGAACTTTACGCCGATCCCGCGGACAAACTACAGGATTGGCGTTCCCCGTGCCGGGTTCTGGCAGGAGATCTTCAACTCCGATGCGTCGCACTATGGGGGAGGCAATACTGGAAACCAGGGCGGCGTCGAGGCGTCACCGCTGGCCCGCCACGGGTACTTCAATTCAATTTCCCTTACCCTCCCGCCTCTGAGTGCGGTGTTCCTCAAAAGCCAGGAGCAGGGAGTATGAAGATAGGGGCATGGTACAGGGNNGCACTCCGTGAGGTCGGCATCACTGCGATCGAGTTGATGCCGGTGGCACAGTTCCCCGGCGATCGGAACTGGGGCTACGACGGTGTGTACCCCTATGCGGTCCAATGGTCCTACGGAGGACCCCAGGGACTGAAGCGCCTTGTCGATGCAGCCCACGCCACGGGCATGGCGGTGGTTCTCGATGTTGTCTATAACCATCTCGGTCCTGAAGGCAACTATCTTCGAGATTTCGGGCCTTACTTCACCGATCGGTACCGTACACCCTGGGGCGCGGCGGTCAATTTTGACGGACCTGACAGTGACCATGTCCGTGAGTTCTTTCTGCAGAACGCTCTCATGTGGTTTCGCGAGTACCACATGGATGCACTGCGTGTGGACGCCGTCCACGCAATCTATGATCGAAGCGCCTCTCCGTTCCTGATGGAGCTCTCCAGGGCTGTCGAGGACTATGGGGAGTCCGCGGGGCGACACCCCCTTTTGATCGCAGAGAGCAATTTGAACGACTCGATGGTGATCCGGCCGCGGGAACAATTTGGGTTTGGGTTCGATGCACAGTGGTCCGACGATCTCCATCACGTCCTTCATACGATACTTACCGGGGAACATGACGGGTACTACGTCGACTTCAAAACCCCTGACCATCTCCGACAATGCCTTCGCCGCGGCGCGGTGTACGCCGGTGAATACTCGACGTTCCGGCGACGCCGGCACGGGAATTCTCCTGACGGTAGGCCTGCCCGTCAGTTTGTCGTGTTTTCTCAGAACCATGATCAGATCGGCAACCGCATGCACGGCGACCGGCTCTCCACCCTGGTCTCCCCTGAGGCACTGAGGCTTGCGGCTGCGGTCGTCCTTCTATCGCCATATATCCCGCTGCTGTTTATGGGCGAGGAGTATGGCGAGGTGGCGCCCTTTCCGTTCTTCGTAAGTCATGGGGACCCCGAACTGATCGATGCTGTCCGCCGGGGACGCCGTGAGGAATTCCGCACGTTTTCCTGGGCAGGTGAACCGTTTGATCCCCAGAGCCCTGAGACCTTCGCGTCGGCGGTTCTGCGCTGGGATCGACGGACCGAGGGGCGGCACGCCCGGATGCTGGCCTTCTACCAGGAACTCTTGCGCCTGCGCCGCGAACTGCCGGCACTGGCCCTGCTGGACAAAGCGCACACTTCTGTCGATTGGGTAATCGAGGGCCACGTGCTGCGCATGGAACGGTGGGCGGAACAGAGTCATGTCCTCGCGCTTTTCAATATCCGGAACGAAGATGCGAAGATTGCCACGCCGGCCGGATCCTGGAGGGTGGTTCTGGACTCCTCGGATCTCCGGTGGGGGGGGGCGGGAAGCGGCCCATCGTCAGCCGCGTTTTCAGGAGGAGTGCCGGTGCTTCCGGGGTACTGTGTAATTGCCGCTGAAAGGAACTGACCGATGAATCGCTATGTCTGTATCCACGGACACTTCTATCAGCCGCCGCGAGAGAATCCCTGGCTGGAGGAGGTCGAGCTTCAGGATTCCGCCTTTCCATATCATGACTGGAATGAGCGGATCACCGCGGAATGCTATGCGCCAAATGCGGCATCGAGGATCGTGGACGGGGAAAACAGGATGCTCGATCTGATCAACAACTACTCGAAGATCAGCTTCAACATGGGGCCGACCCTGTGTGCCTGGATGGAGCGCCATACCCCGGAGGTTCTCGAGGCTATCGTTGCTGCGGACCGGCTGAGCAAGGATCGCTTTTCGGGGCACGGTTCGGCGATCGCCCAGATCTACAATCACATGATCATGCCCCTTGCGAACCGTCAGGACAAGTACACCCAGGCATACTGGGGGATCCTGGACTTCGAGCGGCGTTTCGGCCGGTATCCCGAAGGCATCTGGTTACCCGAAACGGCAGTTGACATCGCTACCCTGGAAGTTCTGGCGGAACTCAAGATCAAGTTTACGATTCTTGCGCCCCGCCAGGCCAACCGTGTCCGGTCCCTGGCAAAGGGGGGGAGATGGCGTGAGGTAGGGGAGGGGATCGACCCGACGACGCCATACCTGCTCCACCTCCCGTCAGGGAACTCGATTGCGCTTTTCTTCTATGACGGACCAGTCTCCCAGGACATGGCCTTCGGCGGCCTTCTCAACAGTGGAGAGGGTTTTGCCCATCGCATGCTTGGAGCCTTCTCAGATGAACGCCCATGGCCGCAGCTGGTGCACGTGGCCACTGACGGCGAATCCTACGGTCACCATCATCGCCATGGGGAGATGGCACTCTCTTACTGCCTTCACACGATCGAAACTGTGGGGACGGCTCGGCTGACGAACTATGGAGAGTTCCTCGCCCTGCATCCGCCGACCCACGAGGTAGAGATCCACGAGAATTCTTCCTGGAGCTGCATCCATGGAATAGAGCGCTGGCGGGAAAACTGCGGCTGCAACTCGGGCCGCGTGGGATGGACCCAGGCCTGGCGACGTCCGCTCCGGGATGCGCTGGACACGCTGCGCGATGAACTCATCCCTCTCTACGAGCAGGAGGCTGTGAGGTATCTGTCAGATCCCTGGAGAGCGCGAAACGACTATATTGAGGTGATCGCCGACCGCTCACGCTCGGCCGTTCAGCGCTTTCTCTCCCGGCATGCGCTCCGTGAACTTACCCAGGAAGAGACCGTGCGTGTGCTGAAGCTGCTCGAGCTTCAGCGAAACGCCATGCTGATGTTTACCAGCTGCGGATGGTTCTTTGATGAGATCTCGGGCATCGAAACGACACAGATTCTGCAATACGCCGGCAAGGCGGTCCAGATCGCTGAAGAGATCTTCGCGATCCCTGTTGAAGGACGCTTTATCGACTCCCTGACCCTGGCACCGAGCAATGTGCTCGAAAATGGTGCCGTCACATACCGCCGGTATGTGAAGGAGACGAGCCTCGATCTGAGCCGCATCGCCGTCCACTATGCCATCTCGTCGCTTTTCAGGGAGCATCAGCAGCGATCCACACTCTACTGTTATATGGTTGACAGTATGGTGCATCGGCATGACCACGCCGGTAAATTCACACTCGCGACCGGAAAAGTGCGGGTAGAGTCAACCCTGACCTGGGAGGCTGGTGTATTTACCTATGCGGTTCTGCATTTCGGCGATCACAATGTCAGCGGTGGGGTGCGGCGCTTCGAAGGCGAGGAACGTTTTCAGTCCATGCAGGATGAGATCCGAACAGAATTCGATCGCGGTCACATGACAGAAATCCTCCAGCTCATGATGAAACACTTCGGCGTGAACAACTACTCGCTCTGGCATCTGTTTCGCGATGAGCAGCGTGCCGTCATGAATGACGTGCTCAAGAGGGGGGTCGAAGATGTCAGCACGATGATGCGACAGGTGTATGAACAGAACTACGCGGCAATGAGTTTCATGCACAGTCTGCGGCACAAGATTCCCGATCCCCTGAGAGCAGCGGCGACCCATGTGGTGCGAGAGCAGGTCAAGGAGGTTTTACAGGAAGAGAATCCCTCGACCGAACAATTAAAGCGTCTGATTGACCTCGTCAATAAATGGGGGTTTGATCTCAAGAGCGAGGATCTTGTGATCAGTGCCAACGCGTCTGTGAACCGTCAGGTGGCACGTCTGGCCGCCTCGAGCCGCGATCTCACGCTGCTCGAGCGGATACAAAAGCTCCTCATTCTCTTAAACGAACTGCAGCTGGACCTCGATATCTGGCAGGCGCAGAACACCTATTTCACCGTGATGCTCACAATGTACGCCTCCCAGGCGGAACAGGCCGAGAGCGGAGACGCGCAAGCGAAGGAATGGGTGCGACTGGTTGCAGCGGTTGGAAGCCAGCTGCGGATCAAGGTCGGATGATGAGTGCCCCGCGCGCGACATATCGAATCCAGTTCACCCCTGCCTTCGGCTTTCAGGCCCTTCGCGCACAGCTTGAATACCTCCGGGATCTCGGGATGTCGCACGTGTATGCATCTCCAATCTTCGGTGCACGGCCGGGGAGCACGCACGGATATGATGTCGTCGCTCCCGATCGTACGAACCTGGAACTTGGTTCCCCGAAAGACCTGGACGATTTGCTGAACGCAGTCCGCACGGTCGGGCTCGGATGGATCCAGGATATTGTACCCAACCATATGGCGTTTGACCAGACCAACGCCATGCTCATGGATGCCCTTGAGTATGGAGAAGCCTCCCCCTACTTCCGCATGTTCGATATTGACTGGAACCATCCGTACGAGAACATGCGTGGGAAACTTCTGGCTCCCCTCCTTGGGCGATTTTTCGGAGACTGTCTGGAACAGGGCGAAATCCGACTCGACTTCAGCGGTCAGGGATTCTGTATCCGCTATTACGACCACCGCCTCCCGATCACTCCAGCTTCGTACGCGGGAATCTTATCCCGTCGCATGGGGAGCCTGGAGGATTATCTCACGGGTTCGGATCCGGCCCGCACACAGTTCGGTGATCTCGTGCAGGGATTCCGTTCCCTTCCCCCGGTGGATCGAGCGCGCGAGTACCGGGACCAGGTCGAATACCTGAAGACCGCACTCGCCGGGCTGATCGGCGTAAACGAGAGCGTGCGGAAATACATTGAGGAGACCCTCCGGACATACAACGGGGAACCGGGAAACCCTGACTCCTATCAGGCACTCGATGAGCTCCTTGGAGAGCAACTGTATCGCCTTTCCTTCTGGAAGGTGGCGACTGAAGAGATCAATTACCGCCGGTTCTTTAACATCAATCAGCTGATTTCCGTTCGAGTGGAGGATGAGCAGGTTTTCCGGGCGACACACTCATTCGTCCTCCGTCTACTCTGGCAGAACCTCATCGACGGAGTCCGAATCGATCACATCGACGGACTCTATGACCCGAGAGGCTATCTTCAGCGCCTCCGCGAGGCGGCTCCCGGCGCGTACATCGTTGTGGAGAAGATCCTCGATCCCGAGGAAGATCTTTCGCCGCTCTGGCCTGTGCAGGGGACGACCGGATATGATTTCTTGAACGCGGTCAACGGCATCCTCTGTGACAGGGAGAACGACCAGAACCTTGAAAAGGCGTATTTCCGGTTCATCGGGAAGGTGGTTCCTTACGATGCCCTGGTCCCGGAGAAGAAGAGACTCTTCCTCGGACGGCATATGGCCGGCGATATCGATCGCCTGGCGCTCCAGCTACGGGGAATTTCGGCCCGCTACCGTCATGCCCGGGACATTACGCTGTACGGGCTTCGCCGGGCGCTTGTGGAGCTCCTGACGTTCTTTCCCGTGTACCGGAGCTACGTGAGTGCGGGCTCGTTTGAGGAGCGGGATCGTGCCTACATCGAGCATGCGGTCAGGCGTGCGATTGAATCGGCACCCGCGCTCACTCTGGAACTCCGCTTCATCGAGCAGTTCCTCAGGCTGGAGTCCAATCCAAAGGCAAGCGCGGAAGAGCGCAGGGACATGATCGATTTCGTCATGCGTTTCCAGCAGATGACCGGCCCCCTGATGGCGAAAGGGCTTGAGGACACTGCCCTTTACGTATACGCAAAGCTGCTTTCGCTCAATGACGTGGGCGGAAATGCGCGCAAGGTCGGCGTGTCCCCGGTCGAGTTTCACTTCTTCAATAAGCGACGGATCCAGCACTGGCCCCTCTCCCTCAACGCGACGTCCACGCACGATACCAAACGGGGCGAGGACATGCGAGCCCGCATCAGCGTGCTGTCGGAGATCCCGCGAGAGTGGTCGCAGCATGTCCGTCTTTGGCAACGAACAAACCGGGCTCTGAAGGAGCGCCTGGAGCGTGCCGTCGTTCCAGACGACAACGATGAGTATTTCCTTTACCAGACCCTACTGGGATCGTTTCCTCATGACGGGATTGTCACTGCGGAGTACGTCCGGCGCATCAAGGACTACGCCGTGAAGGCAGTACGGGAAGCGAAGGTGCACACTGCATGGCTCAGACCGGACGATTCCTATGAAAGCGGGTACCTGGCTTTTATTGAACGAATCCTCGATGTGTCCGGAGAAAATGCGTTTCTGCGCGACTTTGTCCCGTTCCAGCGCCGCATCTCCTGGTACGGCATGTTCAATTCACTTTCGCAAACGGCGCTGAAGGCAACCTGCCCCGGCATCCCGGACTTTTACCAGGGAACCGAAATCTGGGATCTGAGCCTTGTCGATCCGGACAACCGTCGCGAAGTCGACTATGGACTACGCAGGCAAATACTTGCGGATCTTGCCGGCCGGGAAAAATCGGACACACACGGGCTTCTTCACGATCTCCTCCACACCCTCCAGGACGGCCGGGGGAAACTCTATCTGATCTGGAAGCTGCTTGCGGCCAGGAGGGACCACCCGGCTGCCTTCGAGCGTGGCGAATACATTCCCCTCAGTGCGCAGGGGCTCTACCGCAATTCTGTCCTGGCCTTTGCGCGCCATGTCGCGGAATCTGTGGTGATTGTCGTAGTGCCCCGGCTTCTGACACATGTTGTGGCAGAAGGCGTGACTCCGATCGGGAAAGAGGTCTGGGGAGACACGCGCGTGATCATTCCACAGGGACTTGTGGACTTATGGCGGGAGATGATCTCAGGGAAACAGTTCACCGGTGCCGATGAGATGGCAGTGGGGGACCTCCTGCAGGATTTTCCAGTTGCTCTGCTCGCGCGGTCGTCCTCCTGAGGTCCTGAACCGTCCGTCTCCTGAGGAGTCTGTCTCCCTCACGCTGAAAGCATCCGTTTCGAATCGTTTGCGCGGAGAGATCAGAATCAGCGGTTCGTGGGGGAGCTGCCGGGTTGAAATCTCCCGACCCACCCGCCACCCGGCGCCAGACGGAGTGTGTATCGATCCGTTGCCCTGGCGGTTGCAGATGTCGTTGCGTAGTCGATTGCCCGGCGGTCCGCGTTGAGGCCGTCACGGAANNCGCTTCCCAGTTGCTGATCGCGCCAACAAACCAGTCGTCTCCCCGTCGCCGCGCAATTACCACTGATTCTCCCACCTTTGCACGGAGTACCCGGATGTCGTCCCATTGCACCGGGATTTCGGCCATGAACCGGGTGCAGGGATCTTCGCGGTAGTAATCCGGCGGCGAATCGGGGAACATCCGCATCGGACTCTCGAGCACCACGCAGAGCGCCATTGAATGCGCGCGCGTGCCCTGTCCCATCGGTCGCTGGGTGATCATCCGGAATTCGTTCTTCTGCGCATTTCTCACCGTGCCCGGGAGATAATCGGCCGGCCCGGTCGCCATCCGGATGAAGGGGAGGAGTGTGTGGTAATCCGGGGAATCATCCAGGTTGACCTGGTTCTGCTCGAACTCGATGAGACCCTCCCGCGTGATGATGTTCGGAAACGTTCTTCGAAGACCGTCCGGTTTATAGGAGCCGTGGAAAAGCCCGACCATCTTCCGGCGTGCGGTTTCTTCGGCAAAGCGATAGTAGAAATTTACCATCTCCTGGTCGTCCCGGTTCATGAAATCGACCTTCACGCCGCTGATGCCCCACTGTGAAAACCGTTCAAATGCTGCATCCCATTGCTTCAGAAGTGTGGACCAGACGGCCCAGAGGATGACACGGACGCCCTTCCCACGCGCATATGCCACAATCTCTTCGATATTCAGATCCGGATGCGTGGTGAGGAGATCGTCCTGTTTTGTCCATCCCTCGTCGAGCATGAAGTATTTCAGGCCATAGTGCGCGGCGAAGTCAATGATATATTTGGCGGTTGCAGTATTGATCCCCCCCGCAAAATCCACACCGAACAGATTCCGCCGAGCCCACCAGTCCAGCGTAACGACCCCGGGAGTAACCCATGATACATCTTTCAGCTGCGACGGCTCGCCGAGGAGGTAGACGACCGATTGGGTAAGGAGGTCGGCATCCTCTCTGGCGACCAGAAAGACACGCCATGGGTAGGTCCGTGTCCCGCGGGTGCGCGCGATCTCTGTCGCGTGCCTCGTTACTCTGCCCCGGGTATAGGCCTTGCCCTCCTCAAAATACTCCAGCGGGTACCCCGGAAACACTGCCCGGAGCTTGCCGTCGCCCGTCTGGCGGACCCAGAGCCCGGGATAGTCTTCAATATGAGCCTCCGTGAAGAGAATCTTCCGTTCCCCCCTCATGTCGACCAGAATGGGTAGCGAACACTGCCCTTCGGTCGGAATGTCGGGCAGGATGGTCGTCCTGTAGGGGTTCTCATACGCAGACCAGAACCCTTGCTGGGACTGGTATGTGGCCCTTACGCTGTCCGGGAACGAGAGCGAGAAAAACTCGCGGTCGACCAGAATGTCCGCCGGGAACGAAGTCCTGAACCGGTACGCAACGCCTTCATCGTAGACCCTCAGAACCAGTCCGTAACCTCCAGTGAACGTGATATCGAGTTCATTGTAACGGTCGTGTAGAGTCGCGCGTTTTTCCCGGATAGGCGGAGCGATCACCGTGTCCGTTGAAAGTCGTTCCGTTCGTTCGACGACCGGCCGCATGCCGAGCAGATCTTGGCCTCTGATCGCGAGCGTAAGTGAATCGACCGCGAGAATATGCGTGGCCCCGTCGTCCAGTCTCAACATAATATGATCCTGGAGAATGAGGGTGGCCGTAAGCCGACTGTCAGGTGAGCGGAGAGTGAGGGTGCCCGCCGATACGGCATTCTGGAGAGTGATTGTGAGGAGCAGGGTGGCAGTGAGCTTCATCAAATGCCTCCTTTGGGTAATCCCGCATGTTGGGCCCCGGGCAATGTACTGAAGAGACTCTGGAAAAACCATTGCTTGGCGAAGAGGCGTGGGCGTGCGGGTGATTCTGGATCGCACGACCCGGACTCCGTCCCGGAGGGGGTCGCACGGCCCAGATCCGTGGTGCCCCTATTGAACCAGCCCGCCATTTACGTCAACCTCATCCCTCGCCGGTCACCAGGAGGGATCGGGTCGACGTTGCCTTCCATCGTCGGTTGTAGTATCTTCGAAAGGATTCTACCATCCATCTGATATCCACCGGAGTGTGTACAGTGACAACCACCGTTCGGGCCTGTCTCCTCGGGTGCGCCATCCTTTTCCTCTGCGGTTGCCGGGAGAATCGGTTCCTCCCTCCTCCACAGGACGGCGTGCGCTATCGCATCGTCTATCAGCCGTCCCATCAGGCTGATACGGGTGAAAATTTCAACGAGGCGGAAGTCTCCAACGCCATCGCGGAGGCGGCGGTTGGTGTGGCGAGCCCGGCCGTTCAGGTGCACAAGGTCTGGAGCTATGACATCGCCGGACTCCATCACGCCATGGCGGGCAGCAACACGAAGGTCGAGCATACCTCGGCTGTTGATGACAGCGGACGGATTTCCGGGTACGCCTATGAAATCAGGGAGTCAAACAAACTCCAGCCGGATATCTTCATTGCGCTTCACAACAATGGCGCGACGAAGAGAAACGGCTGCTGGGGGTACGTGCATGAAGGGGATTCTCTCGAACCGGTAAACAGAACTCTCGCGGCATTCCTTGTTGAAGCAGTGTGTGCAGCAGGTGGACTCGAAAACCTGGGCGTTCATGGGGACAGTGAGCCGAACCGGAATGACTACCGTTGTGCGTCGACGGGAAAGCTTGCCTTTTACAGTCTGGATGAGCATGTCAACAACGCCCCCGTGAGGGTACTCCTTGAGATCGGTGACAACGCCGTGAGCCGGGAGATTCTGCTGAATCCTGAGAAGCGTCTGAGAATTGGGAGGGCGATCCAGCAGAGGCTGGAGGAACTGCTCCTGCCCTGAAGAGTGTCTGTCGTCCTCTGTTGCTGTACGCATTCCGGCCGTTGCGTTCCTCGAGGGATCTTTCTACCTTCATTCGGCGACACAGACGGGGCACGATACCTGCCCGGAGCAGGGATCTCCCTCGTCCCGTTTCTCCACCGAAGGGTTTGTGATTCATCCATTCGTCGTGCCGCCACAATTCACGAAANNCTTGTCGGCACTTCTCCATCCCCGGAGTTCCTTCCCCTTCCTTCCGTGCAGTCACTGGAGAGCGTATGTGCATGAGATCATTGACGAAGCATTTGAGGGTTCTGACATTGCTGGCGGGCGTCCTGCTGACTGCGCAGCCCCAGGATGCCCGAGCGTATCCACAGATGGACGTCTCCACTGACAGTCTTGCGGCGCACATTCGGATCCTGGAAGCGGCCGGGGGACCCCGGAGCAGGGTAACATTTACGCCCGGCAACGATACGGCGGCAGTTCTTATCAAGAACTGGTTTGAGTCAATTCCCGGTCTGACCTCTGTAGCGTTCGACACATTCTTTGTTGCGGCACAGCCGCCATATGATGCGAAACCTCAAATGAACGTGGTCGCCACGCTGGAATCGAGCAGGCCGGGGGCCGCGCTCTTTGTCCTGGGGGCGCATTATGACTGCTCGGCCAGCCGGATGGGAACGACGATCTGGAACCAGCAGTGGGCAAC
>DKBG01000297.1 GCA_002451155.1 Ignavibacteria bacterium UBA6906 | reverse complement strand
CAATGGTTGGAGACCGGCGTTGATCCTGGAACTGTTTCGGTGGAAGTGTTGCATGGGGACGAAGCCTCACCAAGCTATGCGCTCGGGCAGAACTACCCCAACCCCTTCAACCCGAGCACGGATATCAGATTTCGTACTGCCAAATCGGGAGTGGTGACACTTGCGGTCTACGATCTCCTAGGCCGCGAAGTGGCGGTGCTGGTGAACGAAAAGAAGGCCCTGGGAATCTACGAGGTGAAGTTCGATGCAGGCGGGCTGGCAAGCGGCGTCTATCTCTACCGACTCACGGCGGGCAACTTCGTGCAAGTCCGGAAGATGATCGTGGTCAAGTAGTACGGAAACGGCTGGTTGTCACGTTCTTTGAGATAGAAGTTGAGAGGAAAGTGTTCATCGACGACCATCAGACTGGTAATCGCGGTTTTGGCACAGAGGCCTACCGCATCATCATCTGTTCGTTCGAAACGTTCTCGATCTAGGTTCGCGGGTTTTCGGCCGCATACTTGACACGAGCATTCTCCTATCGGTGATCTCCTCTCTACGATTGTTTTAGAGTTCCGGCCTTGGCTAGTCCACCGGATGCGAAACCTCCTATTCCATTCTGGAAGGTCGTGGTCATTCTCCGCCCCCCCTCCTTCCCGATAGCATCAAAGGTTCCGACTGATCGATTCTCGCAGTCATCGGACCCATCCTTCGACCAGTCCGACCAATCCTGCGGCACCTTTCCTGGCAGGAGATTCTTGAACAGACAGTACAATACAGCGCGCAAATTGGCTGTAACAAGGGGAAAGACAGACCCCGGCACCTTGCGGAGCCGGGGCTGCTGGAACTTTTCTGCGATGTCCCTATTCCGTCTCTTCCACCTGCGAAAGAAGGGTCACTGCCTTTTCTTCTGGGGGAATGTCTCGATCGTCACGCTACCAATCTTGCCTGTGAATTTCTCCCTTTTTGCATAGGCTGCTGTGACCGGGGTATTTTCATCCACTCCGACGTCTGCAGACTCATCAATGCCAAACGTGTTACTGTTGGTCTTCGCAAGCCTCCCCTCTCCAATCTTCTTGTCGTTCAGAAGCAGTGTGCCTGTGCCACCGCCCCCCCTACCCCCATCATACGCGAAGTCGAATTTCACTGTGTGCTTGCCAGGTGGAACTTTCTGGGTCGAAGTGATTGTGTATGACTCCAGCCCCACCCAGTTGTAGGTATACGCAAGCTTACCGTCCAGCATATACAGACTCCACCCCCCAAAATCACCGCCCTGACAGATCACTACGCCGGAAACATTCGGGGGAACATCCACCTCTGCCGTGATCGCCAGGGACGTGTTCTTGACGTTGATGAAGGCGTTCTCGGGGATTCCTATCGCTCCTTCGTACAATGTCAGTCTTGTACGACCGTTCATGAGGTCCGGACGCCCGGCGATAACAGGATCAAACCTCTCGATGGATCTATCATCAATAGGAAGGACGTTGTATTTGACGGCCTCTTGCATGAACTTCTGCTTGAGTTCTGCGAGCTTTTCAGGGTTTCTCTCCGCAAGATTGTTGGCCTGGCTGAAATCCTCATTGACATTGTAAAGTTCCCAGACATCATCAGCAAGGGGTCGCCGCGGAGCCGCCTCCCAGGGGGCCTTGTGAATTGTTCCAGCAAACCATCCGTCGTGGTAGATGGCGCGGTTGCCGATCATTTCAAAATACTGCGTCGTCCGGGCTTCCGCCGCATCGGCGTGTTCAAAGGAGTAGTTCATCGCAATACCTTCGATCGGCCGCTGTTCAATCCCGTTAACGATGCGGGGAGCCGGGATCCCCACCGCAGCGTAGATCGTCGGAGCGATATCAACCACATGATGGAACTGAGAGCGGATCTCGTTCTTTGACTTAATTCCGGCCGGCCAATGCACGACCATCGGGTTCCGCGTTCCGCCAAAATTCGAAGCCACCTGTTTCGTCCAGGTGAAGGGAGTGTTCCCAGCCACAGCCCACCCCGCCGCAAAGTGATTATACGCGCGGTCGCTCCCCAGCTCATCGATCAGACCCAACTGCATGTCAAGCGTTTCCTGCACCCCGTTGAAATAGGTGTTTTCGTTGAACATGCCGATCATCCCCCCCTCCGCGCTGGACCCGTTATCACCAACGATGTAGAAGAACAGCGTGTTGTCCAATTCTCCCCGCTCTTCGAGTGCCGCAACCAGCCTGCCAACTTCATAGTCAGTGTGCTCGCCAAACCCTGCAAACACTTCCATCTGTCGCTCGAAGAGCCTCTTCTCGTCTGCGGCCAGCTCCTTCCAGTCTTTGATGGCTTCGGGCTTGGGGGCCAGGACCGTGTTCTGTGGCACCACACCCAGCTTCTTTTGCCGAGCCAGGGTCTCTTCGCGCACTCTGTCCCATCCCTGCGAGAACTTGCCTCTGTACTTTTCGATGAATGATTTCGGCGCATGGTGAGGGGCGTGTGTCGCCCCGGTGGCAAAATACATGTAGAACGGTTTGTCGGGCGTGAGCGACTGCTGCGTATTCATCCAGGCGATTGCGTGGTCGGTCATGTCCGTTGTGAAATGATAGTTGGGATCTTCAACATCCGGGTACACTCGTGTCGTCCCGTCGTACACCATCGGATGCCACTGATTGGTTTCCCCGCCGATGAAACCGTAGAACTTGTCAAACCCTGATCCCGTCGGCCAGCGGTCGTACGGGCCGGAAACCGATGCCTCCCAGGGCGGAGTCTCATGATACTTCCCGAATGCGGCCGTGCTATAGCCATTCATCCGCAGAACCTGTGCGATCGTCGTGATGGTCTGTGGACGAATCCCAGTGTTGCCGGGAAAAGCGGTCCCGACTTCCATGATGGCGCCGGCATTGTTGGAATGGTGATTATAGCCGGTCAACAAAGCCGTCCGCGTCGGAGAACAGAGCGCCGTTGTGTGAAAACGATTGTACTTCAGGCCATTTGCAGCCAATCGTTCCAATGTAGGCATGTTGATCGGTCCCCCGAAGGCGCTTGCATGTCCGAAGCCGATATCATCGATCAGGACGATCACAATATTCGGCGCCTTCTCGGGGGCTTTTACTTCGAAGCGAGGGGGAGCCGTTGCGTTTCTGGCGTCAAGCTCCGTGATCGCAGGATAGGTGGGCTCTTTGATGGGGAGAACCGAGCGATCAATGCTGCCCGGACCGCCGGCGGAATCCTGACGCTCGTTCGGTGCGCAGGATGCCAATACCAGAACCGCGAAGAGCAAACTTAATGCTTTTGTGGACATGACTGATACCTCCGGTGACAGGGAATCCTGCAGATAAGCTGCGGCGAAAGGCGAGCGTTCCGTTAGGAGCGAAGACCCGCACGATGGCCAAGAGAAGACGGGGATCTTAGCAGAGTGTCGCAGCCGCCGACGCAGATTGACTGGCATTGTCGCGCACTGTGCCACTCAATAAGGTAAACTGACTATTCATGTGCAAGACCTGATGAGACCCCTTTCGGACCCAGGGACCCCATTCGCCCGGTTCAGCATCAATGTGCATCCCGCATGCTTCTCCGTTTCTCTCCAGGCCATTCCGCATGAGAATCCGCGTTTCACTCCCGCACCACACTCCCCTATCATCCCGTTAGGGCTGGTCAGTATCGACGTCGTATTACTTTACCATGATCATCTTTTTCGCTTGAGTGAACCCTCCCGATGTAAGCTTGTAGATATACATCCCGCTCGAGAGTTCAGAGGCGTCGAAGTTGACAGAATGCCTCCCCGCTTCACGCATCTCATTCAGAAGATTCCCCACTTCCCTGCCCAGGCCATCAAATACTCTCAATGACACAAACGATCGAGTCGGAACCTTAAACGAAATTCTCGTAGCCGGATTGAACGGATTGGGATAATTCTGTCCTAATGCATAACCGTCAATTGCCTCTCGAGAATCAACCCCGACGATTGTCGGATCTGCTTCGCCCATTCCCGTTGGGGGAACTGCGTAATTGGTTATGCATAGCTTATCAAGACAGGCTCCATCTTCGCGATACCCTATAGTGAGGGTATGCCTCCCCTTTGTCAGGAGATAACTGGTCACATTCACCCACTCCCATCCGCTCGTCCTTAATCCGTTATGACTCACAAACGGGCTATCGTCCACCGTCGCCCAAAATGAGTCGTCATCGTACGTTGGACAGTTCAAACGGGCAAATACGTAGTAGGTCGAATCTTTCGCCACTGCAAAAGGAATCGTGATTACCCCCTGGCTGTCGGTGGGAGCGGTTGAAAGGGATTGTACACCAGCCTGAACCGTTATGTATCTTCCATTCGACGCTGCAGCATCACGCACGATTTGAAACCTGCTGTCAGTCGTCGGAAAACGTTCAGCTTCAAACCACAACGACTCTATTCCCGTTACCTGCTGGAACACTGTATCTGAGCCGGCAAACAACCTTAGATCAATAGATTCACCCATCGTTTTGTATCCAGGTGCATCAGGGTGTAGCCCATCATTTTGATAAGTTGACACAAGCCGTGTCGTATCCTGCGGATTTCGCAACACCTTGTCGAAATCTATAAACCCGTCATAATTGCCTTCGGTACGAATCCATTGGTTGACGGTAATACGGCAGAGTTCACTGTATTGATTATAGTAGGAACTCCCGTTAAACGGCAGGATAGTGCCACCGTAGATCCTGATGTTCTTCGTATGAGCTTTCATGATCATCTGCGTGTAGGCTGCAATGAGGTCATTTGCAGTCGCAGTTGCAGATGCGGCAGAGCTGACCCTGCCAATATCATTCACTCCTTCAAACACGATAGCCCACCGCACCCCCTGGTGATTGAGAATGTCTCGGTCAAATCGGCTTACTCCGGTCGGGCCGAGACCACCAGAAAGCACGCAATTCCCTCCAATACCCATATTGAGAACGCCTATGTGCCGTGTCGTTGAGTCCTTCAGAAGACATTCGGAAAGTATATCCGTCCATCGATTCTGCATGTTTGTTGTTGAACCTCGTCCGTCGGTAATCGAATTCCCGAGAATTGCGACGCACGCTGCAGTCGACGGTGCCAGGACATCAATCGCATTGATGTTGTACCAATGATCTGTGGGGATAGCACCCGTGAAATCGGTCGTCGTTGACGTGTTTCCGGCTATAATGTACGACGTCGTGCGAGATCCGGGATGTCCGGTCACCGTGGTTGATGTTTGGCCGTAGTAGATCGTGATCGCCACGTCCATCCTTGGTGTCAAATGAAACGCAATCGGATCCGACGTGACCAGAGCACCTGCATTCATGGTAACCTCGGTGTTCCCGTCAAATCTCAATTCTCTATTTGTGGATACGCTGATCGCGCCGCCTCCGTTGGATACCGCAATTTGAACGGATTTCATAGTAACGGGACCCGCACTGAATTCATTGGAGAATGTTGCGCGCACCGTGTCCCCACCGATCGAGACCCGGACAATCTGTCGCAAAGAATTGTTGGTCAAACCCGGCGAAGGAGGCATATTGCTGGGTTCCACAAGCTGTGGTGCCGTACTCCAGGTACCAACCCATTTTTGGGAAGGAACAGAGACTCCTGCAGGTTGACCGGAGCATAAAGAGAAGACACTGGACTGTGCCAGCACTATGCCGAGTACGAGTGGCCTGCCCACCACGTGCTGCAGAAACTGGAGGAGTCTCTCAGCAGCAACAGTATGCATCGGAGACGTATGAGACATTATCGCGTGCTCTCCAATTGAATTTCTACTTCATGACGACCATTTTCCTTGTCCGAACAAATTCTCCGGACCGGATAGTGTACAAATAGACTGCGCTCGGGAGAGAACCTGCATCAAAACGTATCTCATGATAGCCAGCTTCCAGCACCCTATCTATGAGTTTCTGTACTGATCTGCCAAGAAGATCGTATAGAGTTATTGTTGTTCGCCCCGTGTGCATCAATGCAAACGTTATTGTTGTCGTCGGGTTAAAGGGGTTAGGGTAATTCTGACTGATAGAAAACTCGGTCGGCGTTCCTGCTTCTCCAGAGACCCCCGTTGTGCCGAAAGTAAAATTCGACACATCGCTCCACGGACCAGTGCCGGCAACATTGCTGGCCTGAACCTGCCAGTGGTACTGTTCTCCTTCTGAATGCCCCGAAAACGTTTTGACTGTATCCATAGTTGAACCTGACCTGAACACCCTGTCGGGTGACTGCATTGCAGTTACCCGGATGAAGTACTGATCAGCGCCCTGCACTGTATTCCATCTATATGTCACATAACCTGGTTGATCTTGAATCGGAGTGGCCTCAAGTGATTGCGGTTTCTCCGGCGAAGCGATTGTGATGAATCTCCATACATTGCTCCAGAGACCCACACCGGCGACACTTAGTACCTTGACACGCCAGAAGTACTGTTTGCCTTTGAGGAGGCCCGTGAAAGTCTTTACTGTATCACTACCTGTTGAATCGCTTTTCTCAGGGCTGGCAAATTCCGGATCTGAGGATACCTGGATATGATACTGTGTCACGCCTTGTACCTTGCTCCAACGAAACGTAACGGTTGTATCCAGGCCTGTCTGAAGATCGGGAGGGTATCGTAATGCTGTCCATTCAATAAGCGATGTGCCGGCAGAAAGTGTCGGTGTGGTCCACGTAATCCATGGAGAAAGGTCGATAGAATACGGAGAAGTCGCGATGGTCGTATTCACCGTATCATTCCCAAGAAGAAACTTTTCCACAAACGCTTCAACGTCCGGCATTTGGACGCCCGGAACTGCGCAGTGCAAATGTCCACCAACAATGGAGAACCCAAACCTGTCGGGGATGCCAAGAGAAGCGTAGATCTCCTGTACAGCCTTACTATTGACATAACAGGACGGATTTGAGAGCCAGGTATAATCCGGGTTTGCCGTAACGTACAACGCACGAGGCGCGCACATTGCACATAGCTCGTGATGATCCACCGGCAGTTTTGACACGTTGCTGCCGGAAAACTGGAACATGCCCTCACTAAACCATTGATGACTGGTAGCACCGAGCGTTTCCACGGTTCCCGCTGGCTCGGTCTGCGAGTAACGCCACGACGTGGCGCCACCTCCGCCCGACTCCTGGGCAATCGTTAGCGCAATCCGCTCGTCAAACGCTCCGGCAAAGAGTGCCATCTTCCCAGCATAGGAGCAACCGGTGACGGCTATGTGCTTCAGATCAATGGGGAGAACATTTTGGACCAGTTCCAAGCCGTCAAGTATGCGACTGACCCCCCAGGCCCATGCGCTATACTGTCCTGTATTGTCGATCGTAAGATCAGGCCCATACAGGACGTAGTAGGGGTCGGAATCTTGCGGGCTGTTATACGTCGTTACCTGATTATGGCTGAATGTGATTTGCGCTATATTGCGGCTGCTAAAGATGGTAGATGGTATGCTGCCAGTGGGACTATTCATCCCAATAACTGCAGGGAATGGTCCTGCCCCCGCCGGGAGGATAACCTGTGAGGTCAGCGTGAGCGTCTTCCCGCCCACAGTGATATTCACCGTAAGTGTTCCCCCGGTATAACTTGCTGATATGGTATCCGGACGAACCGGCTTTTGGCCGATCTCATACTTCTGGATCTGGGCGCCGATCTCAGCACGCCGGTAGCGCCAATCGGAGAACTTCGCAATGCGACCTCTGCCATCGGACCATTCAAAGGGGTCGGGGAGTGCCTGGATGGCAGGGAGATTGCCGAACGAAGGGAATGTCGGCTTCGGGTAGTCAGCACCCGTATTCTCAAGGTGATAGACGTAGGGCAATATTTCTTGAGCTATTGTACCAACGGCCACGCAGCCGTCCAATAGAAACGCCAATAGGACTATTCGTATTCCCATTTTGATGCTCCTCACGCCGCTTTTGCTGCCCCCGGAAGCATTCCGGACCCGAACAAAAGGGTTGGTACGTGGCACAATGATTACGACTCGCACAACCAGTTCACATAGTGCAACCTCGGATCTCTAAATATAAGCCACTTCACGGACCGCAACAAGGCCTTCTGGTGCCTCGGATGCAACGATGGTCCCGTACAGCCGGACTGCAACGGATGGCACCCTGAATGTCTGCGCCACTTTCATCGCTGAGTGCTGTCGTCGGGTTGCAGGGGTCGTGGAGTTCTCATACAACCTGGATTCCCACTGCAACGACTCCTTCGCAATCCCGCTCTCGTTGCCAGGACGCCCCTCCCGGGCGCCCTTTACCTTGTGCCATTTCTCCCTGGTGGCTGATATCGGCAGGAGCCCCGGAGGTTGCTCCCGGCTTCAGGTGACTGTTGTTTCCGAGCCCATGAAGACGAGCTGGATGCCCGCCTCCCGTGCATAGTCTGTGATTCGGAGATCCCGGTAAAACTCTTTGTAGAACACAGTTCTGATTCCAGAATTGGCAACAAGTTTGAAGCACGTAAGGCAGGGGGACGCCGTCACGTATATCTCTGATCCATCGATAGCAACCCCGTTCTTGGCCGCTTGGGCGACGGCGTTGGCTTCGGCATGAACAGTCCTTACGCAATGGCCGTTCTCGATATCGTGCCCCGCCTCATCGCAATGGGGTGAACCACGGAGACTCCCGTTGTACCCCGTGGAGAGGATGGTCTTGTCTCGCACAATGACCGCTCCTATGTGCTTCCTGTCGCAAGTGCTCCGCGAGGCAACCTGCTCGGCGATTGCCATGAAGTATTCGTTCCATGTAACACGGTTAGCGGCCATGCAAGACCTCTTGTTGGTTCATAAGGAAGCGGTTTTGGATGATAGTGAGACAAGGGTGAAGATTCAACATCCTGTCCGGCCCCTTTCATCGGCAGGATCGAGTCTCGGAATGATCACTGCGTGTTTCAGACGCGCAGCCCCCAGATCAGTCACCTTCTATCGGGATGTGACTGCCCTCACAAAGTTGACTCTGTGGACTGGCCTTCGTAATGTTTTGTAGTTAACATGACCGCGAGATTGCCCGGAACACGTCTTCGAGTCAGCGGATCCACACAATCGACCCTTATCGAATGCATTCCATGCGAAAACTGAGAGCTGCGCTTCTCTTCACCCTTTACATCTTCCCGGCTTTGACCCTGGGCCAGGGGACCGTGTTTCTCGTCATCGGTTCGGATACAGGCATCTGGGATGGCCTGAACGTCAACAACTACCACTGCTCGATCGACGCAACACTGTATACAGATCCGACCAGGAACGCCGCACGTGTGATGGATCCCGCGTTCCGAGAAGCCATGGTTGACTACTATGGCACTCCTATGAAACTCACCTGGTGGATGATGGCGGGGAACATGTTCCGCCTTTCCGTCAACACCGACATACCGACACCCAGCACGATGCCGATCTATCTCATGAAACGCTACGAAGGAGACGGCCTCAAACTGTGGGGGGATGAACTGACATTCCATTTCCATGACTGGTACTGGTCGGACGAAAATGGCGACGGGATCTGGTACTGGAACCAGGCCCCGGCATTTCCGGTGATTGCTCCGGAATTCGACCAGACTCTGGCGGAGATTCTCATCGAGGAAGACGTGTTTCCTGTCTCATTCCGAAGCGGGTGGCATGCGATGGACAACCCGTGGCAGCACCGCCTGAACGAGATTCTCCCATTCAGCATGCATAATGACTATCCGGCGGTTCATACTGATCCGGTGGAACCTGTTGACAACGTCTACGATTGGTCTCGCGCTCCTTCGACCTATATTCCGTTCCATCCATCAACAACGGACTACCAGGTCCCCGGTGACGGTCCGGGTTGGAACCTCCGTTCACGGTATATGTCCGTGGCGGATTCGGCATTCATGGCAAGCATCTTCGCCGCCGCGAATGCCGGGATTGACCAGGTTGTCTGCCTCTGGGCCCATCTCCCCGAAACGGACTTCCTTGATAATCTCCAAAAGGTAAATCGCTCTGCGCATGCGGCTTCGAGCGCGTACCCGTCAGTCCCTTATCGGTACTGCACTGCGATTGAGGCCATGCAACGATGGCTTCGCACATCCGACACGACCAAACCGGCCATTACGCTGGCGGAATACTCCGTCGGAGACGAAGTGGGTTGGACGGTAGAAGTCAACGAGCCCATTTTTCAGCCCGTGCCGATTGTCGCCATGAAAGACCGATACGAGGACCATCGACTCCTTCCGATGACCCAAATCGGGCCTTTGAAATGGCAAACGAGTGAGACAGTCCGAAGATCGGACCTCGCTGCCATTGCCGTCGCCGTGACCGATTCATCCGGCAATCACGCCAAGGAACATCTGCAATATCTGCCAAACGACATCTATGTCGACCATGGCGATCCCGGATATGAAGAGCCAAACGGGACCTGGTCGAGCATCCCGCTACGGGGCTGGGGAGCGTCGTTCCGTACCGCCTCGGTAAGCGCACAGGACTCAGCGTCTGCCCGTTGGACTGCCGGGGTTGCCACTGCCGGGATCTACTCTGCGTTCCTCAGGTTTCCCGCAATGTCGGTGCCGGCCGACACGATCCATGTTACAGTGACAGCCGGGACCACCCTCGTCGATTCGCTCATCCCCGGGGCATTAATTGCCGGTGATCGATGGACGTATCTGACAACGGCCAACCTCCAGCCAGGTGCTCCGATCGTTGTCAATGTTACGTCGCGTGCGACCGCAGCGAGAACGATGACAGCAGACGTGCTCCGCCTCAGTCCGCTCGTGAAGGATCAGTGGCTGACTGCCCAGGAGATCTTCGACGCCGGGGAACTGATCGTGGGGGTGGAGGTAATGCGTGAGGTGAGAATCCTGAACTGGGGGATCGCCCCGGCTTCAGTCCTTTCCGCGCGTACGTCCTCCGGCCTCTTCTCCATCGTCGGCACTTTTCCGAATGTCGTTCCCGCCATGGGCTCGGCTCCTATTCAACTCCGAGTCACGCCTGAGCGGGTTGGAGCCCTGCAGGACACTCTCATCCTGACCACAGATGATCCCCGGCATGCAGAGATGCGAGTGCTGATCACCGCACATGGGCGCGAATACTACGTCATCGTGGATGATGGAGATTCCACCGGCTATTGGGAGACGGGATTGTGGTCCTTTAGCGTTGCCCAGGCCTATCGGACAACAAGCCGATATGCATATCCGGCAGCTGCAACGCAGGCAACATTTCAAGCCGTTCTCTCCAGGGCCGGGCAATACGATATTAGCGAGATCGTTCCGACCACGGTGAATGCCTCGGATCGGGCCAGGTATGTCTTGCGCGTCGCCGGTATCGCTGTTGACTCTGTTTTCGTCAACCAGAATACGGGAAGTGGTGCCTGGGTCCGTCTGCTGACTGCAGATGTCCATTCGAACGACACCGTACGCGTCACCGTGACCGATGCCATGTCGCCCGTGATCTCGGGACGGGTGCTCCGGGCCGATGCGATGCAATTCCAGTGGATCGCAGAGCTGGGGGCCACGGACGTCACGAATGATCCCGCCGTTCCGTCTGCCACCACACTCCTTCAGAATTACCCTAATCCTTTCAACCCGGAGACAAGGATAGAATTCAGTCTCCAGAAGCCAGAATTCACAAAGTTGAGTATCTTCGACGTGCTCGGCCGGGAGGTGGCAGTGC
>DKBG01000154.1 GCA_002451155.1 Ignavibacteria bacterium UBA6906 | reverse complement strand
AAGACATATCCTGCGTGCGGGACGATAATGGCAAGAACGGCTCCCCCACCCTTTGGCAAATGGGCCCCGACAAATGCTGTCCTCAGTTCCTCGAGGAGTTCATCTCTGTCGGCAGGGTAGAACTGACCGGCTACCGCGGGAGGTCGATCAACGCGCTTGGTCTGACAGGAGACACTATTGACGGAGAGAACACCGAGTAACAGCACGACCGGGACACGAAGTGCGTTCATGGCAGGACCTGTAAGCAGGATTCCGCCCCCGCTCCTGACGGTGCGGCAGTCATAGGAAGCGGAGGCGCGTCATTCTTCGCCGGTATCCGGCAGCGAATGCTCATCTCCTCACAAAGTACTCCCGCCAATCGCCAGAGTCAAGCGGATGCCTTTTGGGAGGAAACTCAGTATATTGACACGCGCCTTCTCTAAGGCGGGCATCGCACACCAGGCGGCAAGATGGGACTCCGGGGATCGGGAATCGTTTAATTGGCGCAGTTCCAATACCTGGAATGAGTACCGCAGTCATCGTTCCGGCCTTTGTAGTAGAAGATTCGTCAATGGGAACCGCTGAGGCGAAAAGGAGACGCGAAGGACGCAAAGAAGAGATGTGTGAACAAACAGGACACAGAGCCGCATTCTCACAGTTCATTTGACTGCACCGATCGCACACCGGGAATTCGGCGGGGACTTACTCAAGTTTTCAAAGACAGGCAAGGATCTATGACAGAAGATGAACGGTGGATGGACTCCGCGATTCGGGAGGCGGAGCAGGCATATAAGCGAAAGGAAGTCCCCATTGGCGCCGTGATCGTTCGGGAGGGCAAAATCGTGGGACGGGGATACAATCAGACCGAAACCCTGCAGGACCCAACTGCCCACGCGGAGATCATCGCCATCACGGCAGCAGCAGCCACGATCGGGAGCCGGCGGCTGGAGGGCTGCACCCTCTATGTAACTCTGGAGCCCTGCGCGATGTGCGCCGGCGCAATCATCCTGGCGCGAATTCCCCGGCTTGTGTTCGGCGCGGCTGACCCGAAAGCAGGCGCATGCGTCACGCTCTACAATATCGTACAGGACAGGAGACTCAACCATCAGGTGGAGACCGTGGCAGGGATATCGGAGGCGAGATGCGGCGCGCTGTTGAAAGAATTCTTTGGAAAGGTCCGCGAGAACGCCCTCTAGGGCTCAATGACAGGACGGGATTCGAAACGCAGATTCAGATCCGGTTACGCGCGTAGCTTCTCCGCGCGGTCTGCGATCTTGAGCTGTTCGATCAGCTCGCCGAGCTTTCCGTCGATGATTTCAGAGAGGTTGTAGAGCGTCACACCAATCCGATGGTCGGTAACGCGGTTTTGAGGAAAATTGTACGTCCGGATCTTGTCACTTCGGTCTCCGCTCTTCACCATCAGCTTTCGCTGCGCGGCCACATCCCCCACCTGCTCCAGCATCTTCTTCTCATAGAGCTTTGCCCGGAGCATCTTCATCGCCCGCTCACGGTTCTGGAACTGTGACCGCTCCTGCCGGCAGGCGACAACAATACCGCTGGGTCTGTGGGTAATGCGCACCGCCGTTTCAACCTTGTTGACGTTCTGCCCTCCCTTCCCGCCCGAGCGAAACGTGTCAATCTCCAGATCGGCCGGGTTGATCTCGACGTCCACCTGCTCCACTTCCGGAAGCACGGCGACTGTCGCCGCAGAGGTGTGCACCCGTCCCTGCGCCTCGGTTTCGGGAACCCTCTGGACACGATGCACACCGCTCTCATATTTCATCGCGCCGTACACATCCTCGCCGCTGAGCGAGAACACGATCTCCTTGTACCCGCCAATCCCGGTCTCGTTGAGGTCGAGGATCTCGGTTTTCCATTCCTGCCGCTCAGCAAATCGGGAGTACATCCTGTGCAGATCGGAAGCGAATAGCGCAGCTTCCTCCCCTCCGGTCCCGGCGCGAATCTCGACGATGACATCCTTGCTGTCATTCGGGTCTTTGGGGATCAGCAGGACTTTCAATTCCTCTTCCAGTCTGGCGAGCCGTTCCTTCGCCTCATCCATCTCGCCGTAGGCGAGCTGCTTCATTTCCGGGTCTGACGAGGTGTCCACAATCTCCTTCAGGCCGGCGAGATCCGCTGTCGCCTTTCTGTACGAGTCGTATGCCCGCATCAGCGGAGTGAGGTCCTTGTGCTCCTTGCTCAAATCCCGGAACCGGTCGGTACTCGCGACAATCGCGGGATCGCTGAGAAGGCGCGTGACCTCCTCGTACCGACTTCGAACCTGTTCCAGCCTGTCTAACATACGTGTGCAGCCTCCCTCAATTCACCGAGATCGGCCTGCCAGTGACGGCAGCGTGTACCGGGTCAGCAGATCCCTCCTGCCCCAGCGCCGCCCGCAGCGCCACGACGGCTACTTCGAGTTGACGGTCATCCGGTTCTTTCGTTGTCACCCGCTGCAGGAGAAGACCCGGAAGGACAATGAGTTTTCCGAGGGGCGTCTCCGCATACCTGGCTGAGAGACGTATGAATTCATAAGAAACACCCATAATGAGCGGGAGGAGGAGCAGGTGAGTCCCGAGGCGGAGCGCGACCGTAACCCCGCCGAGCCAGAGGATCAGAAGCGCATCCCAGAGCGCAAAAAGCAGAATTGCGGTCACCATAACCACCAGCAGGAAGCTCGTACCACAACGGGGATGAAATCTCGATTGCGCACGGCAGGATTCGACCCCGAGGACCTTCCCCTTTTCATGGGCATAGACGGCCTTGTGTTCCGCACCATGATATTGAAAGAGTCTCCGAACATCCTTCATGAAGGTCAGCACGGCCAGGTACCCGAGAAATATCCCCACCCTGATCAGGCCGGCAAGCAGGTTGAATGCCAGGGGCTGCTGATCGACTGTGAAGAACCTCGTCGTCAGATAGAGGGGCGTGGCAAAGAACAACGCGAGGCCGAGCAGCAAAGAAATAAAAACGGTCACCCCGAGTCCCATGGAATGCTTCTTCTCCGACTTGGTCTTCGGGCTGCCGTTGGAGCCGTCGTCCGCATCTTCCAGAGCCATCTCCGCCGAAAAATTCAGCGTCCGAATGCCGACGATTAGCATGTCGATCAATCCTACGGCACCGCGAAGGATGGGCATCTTCAAGACCGGGTATCGATCTCCCGGACTCGCGTGTGGCTCTTTTCTGACGACAATGGAACCGTCTGCTTTCCGGACGGCGGTTGCGACCATCCCGGGAGCTCGCATCATCACGCCTTCGATGACCGCCTGGCCACCAAGCATGGGAGAACTCGTTGAAGACCTGGAACTCAAGACAAGACCTCTTCAGATCATGAGAAAATCATCACTATGGATGCACACGGCGAGTGTGCCCGAACGCGACATATATGATACCGATTTTTCNNACCAGGAGTCCGAAGAACGCGATCTGCAACGCGATCTTCCAGAGAATCTCATACGCGCCGCCGTCCACGGCCCACCAGAGCCCGATCACTGCGGATCCCGTACCGACGATCTTCAGTATCCTTCCCCACTCGTACGGCACAGGGTAGAACTGACGGACCCGTGCGAACAGCCATGCCGCCATGATGCAGTAGGCCAGCAGCGTCGCGACGGCAGCGCCCATCATACCCATCCGGGGAATCAGCAGGTAGTTTGCCCCGATATTCACCAGCGCGCCCCCTATCGTGATCACCGGCAGGATACGGGTTTTCTTTTCAATGTAGACGCCGGCCAGGAAGTTGTTATACACACCGAGGAACAGATACCCGAGAAGCACCGGAGGCACGACACCCAGGCCGGGCCAGTACGGTTCCGCAATGATTGACCGGCCCCAGAGAATGGGTGCGGTGACGATATCCGGCAGAAAGAGGGTCAGAAATACGAAGACCGTTGCGCCGATCAGGCAGAAATAGGTAAACACGCGCGCGAACAGGGGCCGCGCATCCTCATCCCTCGCATGCGTGAGAAAGAACGGCCTCCAGGCGAAGTCGAACATGGAGACGAGAAGCATCATGAATATCCCGAGGCGGTAGTTTGCCTGGTAGATGCCCACCGTTGCATCTCCGGCCAGCGCCTTCAGGATCGGGCGATCCACCACCTGGATCATCATGCTGGCCAGACCGGCCGGCAGGGACGGAAGCCCGAACCGGAGCAAAGCCGGCAACAGAGACGGAACCCAGCCGAAGCTGAGGTTGCGAAGCACGTGAGGCAGGAGCAGTAACAGCACAAATGCTGACGATGCAATACCGCTTATGAAGATCCCCTCGACCCCCATACCCAGCCGCGTCACGAGCAGAATATTCATGAGGACATTCAACACGATTCCCGCAAGGCGGATCCGCACAAAAGATCCCGCCTTCCGCTCCATCCGGAGGGACGCGAAGGGAATCACCGCAACCGAGTCCAGGAGAAGGATCCATCCGGACATCGATATGATGGAGAGGTGTTCGCCCGGAACGCCGGCAAGCGTGCCGAGGGGAGCAGAGAACACGAGGATGATGCCGGTGAAGATTGTCGATGTGAACGTGACCGCAACGAGAGGAAGGGTAAAATTGAGTTTCTTCGTCCCGACTTCGAGCGTCGAGACATACTTCATGAATGCCCCTTCCATGCCATACGCATAGATGACATTGAAGAAGGCGATATACGCATAGACCGTTGCCACCACTCCCAGATCGGAGGTGGAGAGGAAGTGCGTGTAAACGGGGGTGAGAAGAAAGGTAAGAAAACGGCCGAGGATCGTGCTGACGCCGTAGACGGCAGTCTCCGTCCCCAGGCGTTTGATCTTATCACGCATTGTGGGAAAGTTCCAGAGAGATGTCCAGGGCCCGGACGGAGTGCGTCAGCGCACCGACGGATATGAAATCCACTCCGGTTTCTGCGATCCCCCTGACGGTTTCCAGCGTCACTCCGCCGGACGCCTCAACCTCACATCGTCCCGCCACGAGCGCGACCGCAGTCCGCATTCCCTCCAGGGGAAAATTGTCAAGCATAATGCGCCCGACCCCGCTGCAGCCGAGCGCCTCCTCGACTTCCCTGAGTGTTTTTGTCTCAACTTCAACCGGGAGATCCAGCCCGCGTGCGTCACAATACGCGCGGCACCGTTCCACCGCCGGACGGATTCCGCCAGCCGCCACGATATGGTTATCCTTGATCAGAACCATGTCATCGAGCCCGAACCGGTGATTTACTCCTCCTCCGATTCTGACCGCCATCTTGTCCAGCACTCTCAACCCGGGAGCGGTCTTGCGTGTATCGGTAATCTTCGCGCTTGTCCCCGCCACAGCCTGTACAAAGCTCGAGGTAAGAGTCGCGATCCCGCTCATTCGCTGCAAGAAGTTCAGGGCGGTACGCTCCGCATGGAGGATCTGTCTGGCATTTCCCTTGACCGTTGCCAGAACACTCCCCGGCGCAACACGCGATCCGTCCGGCATGAGACTCCGAAACACGGCATCCGGGTCACAGAGTTGAAACACGGCGGACGCAATGCTGAGGCCCGCGACGAGTCCGCTCCCCTTGCAGAGAAATTCCCCGAATCCTCGATCGTCATCGGCCAGAATCCCGTCACTGGTTACGTCGCCGGCTCCGAGATCCTCCAGTAACGCAGACTCGATCAGCCGGGTAATGCGCCCATCTTCCATCACTCTTTTCCTCGCGGCGGTTCAGCGCGGCCAGTGCAACAGAAAAGATACAGCATCCTGGCCTGTCTATCCGTACCGATTCTCTTCTTTGTGGACTGTGCGGTTCATTGCAGAGCGTGTGAATGCAGGCATACAGAAGCCTCCCACCAACTGCTTCGGCGGATCATGAACCCGGAAGTGACATCCTGGACTACCAGGTGCGCGCGACGAGCCGGCTCATTCCTCATCATCGACGAGCATGACAGGGATATCATCCTTGACAGTGTAGACCTTGCCACAGTTCAGGCAGGTGAGGATACTCTGCTGCTCATCGTACGCAAGATCCCCCTTGCATTTCGGACAACAGAGGACAGAGAGAAGCTCCTTGTTCAGCATGCTCGATACTCTGGCGGTGAATACCCGTTATCGCGATGAGGACATCGCTTTTTCAACGCATTCAACGAACTGGGCGGGAGCCCGCGTCGGTTTGGCTGTCGTCGCATTGACAAACCCATGAATCGTGTAGCCGGTCGCGATCGGCTCGGATTCGCCGTCGCGTCGCACCTCGTAATCGAGGCGGACACGCGCGACCGGCCGTTCACGGAGCATTGTCACGACTTCGATCATGTCGTCGTAGCGGACAGGCTTTTTGTATTCGGCATGGGCTTCGATAACCGGCAGAAAGAGTCCCATCTCTTCGACTCTCGAATAGGGAAGCCCGATATTCCGCATGAGGTCGGACCTTCCCTGTTCGAAATACTCGAAAAACTTGCCGTAGTAGGCCTGTTTCATCTGGTCGGTATCTGCGTACCGGACCCGTATCTGTGTTGCGTTACGAATCATTAGTGAACTCCCGACATACTATCCGACCCAGACACCCATAGTTGCGAATTTCTCGATGCGACGTTCGACCAGTTTTTCCGGCTTCAACTTCATGAGGGGCTTCAACTCTTCGAGAATGATCCCCTTCAGGATTTCCGTCATTTTCTCCGGATTCCGGTGCGCGCCGCCCGGGGGTTCGGGTACGATGACATCCACGATCCCCTGCTTTTTCAGATCCGGTGCGGTCAGCTGGAGGGCTTCCGCTGCCTGCTCCTTGTACTCCCAGCTTCTCCAGAGAATACTCGAACAGGATTCGGGCGAGATNNCCAAAATTGCGGTAGATATTTGATTTTGTATCACGCCCTTTCTGATGGCCGAGAATGCACACGGAAAGGTCGCCCAATCGTGCAAAACCGCCTACGATCGCCTTGTCATCCCGGAACGCCCTGTCACCGTGCAACTCGACGAAATCCTGCGTCATGGACTGGATATAATCGAGCGTATAAGGCCGCTCCGAGTGACGTGCCAGCTGGACTATCTGCCATCGGGTCAAATTGGCAAATATGTTCTGCTGTAACTGGTTCACCCGCTTCTCGATCTTCGCAAGCTCGGCCGCGATGTCCGGGTTCTCCGCATACCGCCGCATCTCCTCCATCTTCTGCTCGAGCTCGAGGATCGGTTTCTCGAAATCAAGTGCCTGTTTTGCCATGCTCCTTCACACTGCTGTGGTTAGATTTGCGACGACCGCTCATCCTGATTGGTCCCGCTCAACGGCGAGGGCCAAAAAGAGTCTTCAGGAGAATCTCCAGGTCCAGTCCGATTGACTGGTTTTTTGCATAGTAGAGTTGAAGGCGTTCAATCTCTTCAGCCTCCAGCATATCCCCGGCGTTTATCTGAACGATGCCGGTGAGGCCGATGGGACCCAGGTATATCCGCCCTTTTGCGGGATCGCGAAACTGGTTGTGCTCCGTAACATGCTCCAGCGGGAGGCCGACGAAGCTATACGCGCCCGTGAAAACACTGGGAAGGAGGAGTATCCGATCGGAAGCACGGGGGCGCGCGGGACGGAAACCCAGCACGGTCAGGGCCCAGACTGGAATATACACGAACGGGATGAGAATTGCAGAAAGAAGAATGTCGAAAATACGCTTGAAAACGCGGTTCAACGGTTTCTGAATGTTGTATTCAATGTCTACCAGAGGAAGTGCGTCCAGCTCGTCGATCCTGGTTTTTCCGATGATCGCCTCCAGGTTGTCTGGCACGAGACGGTAATTCACCCCGCGCGTGCTTGACCTGGCAATCACAGAGAGGATTTCCCCGTACGAGAGGCCCTCGGTCGAAAAAATGACTTCGGTGACTCGTTGCTCATTGACCACCTTCCCTATTGTGTCGATACTCCCGACGATCTCCACGCCGGCTATTCTATCCCCGAGCCGGGTCAACGTCGTGTCGATAAACCCGACCACATCATATCCTCCCTCCACCCGTG
>DKBG01000258.1 GCA_002451155.1 Ignavibacteria bacterium UBA6906 | reverse complement strand
ACCAACATCCAGCCGGTGATCCCGTTTCGCCTGACCGAGGACTGGAACCTGATTTCGCGAACGATTCTGCCGGTGACCTACCAGAAGGATATCTTCCCGGGGACGGGATCCCAGTTTGGCCTGGGCGACACCAGCCTGAGCCCGTTTTGTTCCCCGAAAAAACCCACTTCCGGCGGCGTGATCTGGGGCGCCGGACCCGTTGTTCTCCTGCCGACTGCGGCACCCCGTATGCCACCGGCCCATCCCCGGTCTACTATGGCAGCGGCTACCTCTCCTCCGACGACTACTGGCGAATGGGAGCGATTTTCGGTGTGATCTTCATTGGCGCCTGCCTGCTGATCGGCGTGCCGTGGTTTGCCTTGATCTACTGACGCCCGAAAACAAATTTCTGTCATTTCACATGCCTTTTCGCCGTTGCCCCCCTCAAATCGGTCCGAGATGTGGATTACCCCATAGGTGGCCCGGATTCCGTGGGGAAACGAGCCCGAAATCCATACGGACCGAGAACACTCGTAAACAAATGGCTTTTTCGGGAAGAAACAAGAGTAGCTGGGGTGGTGGGGAACCCCCGGAGGGGGGAGGATTCGTATCCCCTCGGCGAGGAGTTCAGCCGGTATATTCCGGTTTCAACCCCATGCAGCCATCACGATACCCACGAGCGAAAGCATGAACATTGCGGCAGCCGTTTCTACGGGCGATTTCTGCGATGGAATAATGATCGGGGAGTGATCCCGGTTGAGCGTTGTTGAAATGAATTTGGATCCCCATATGATATCCTCTCCCGTATTCCGCTTTCCTCGGTGCGCTACTCGCAATCATACGATCTGCCAGAAGGAGAAGTTTCTGAAATTCCGCGTAAGTCATTCTTCCTCCCACGCCTCGGCAATTATCAAACTTCTCCAAATTCTTTCGGCAAAGCCGGAATAAATTTTTATCTGGCGTCGGGGTGGTTTCGTGCCTGCGGGTTCCTTGAGAGGGGTGTGACAGGATGGCGATCACCGATACCGGAAGGAGAGACCGGGAGTCTGACGGCGACTGACGTTTCACACTTTCTGGATCCCTTTCCCAAAAATCGTAACCGGCCATCGTCCCTCCCCCCGTTTTTGTTCCGCTAACCATGCGATTGTCTTCGGGTCCCTTCCCCGGGACTCCGTTGGCACATCTGTTGCTGTCCTGAATATCCTCATTCGACAGATCTCATTCGGCGAGGATGCCCGAAGGATCTTTACCGGGAACTGAGAACGATCGACGTCCTAATCGTGGATGACAACCCCTGGACACGGGAATCTCTGACGATGTTCTTCAGCCTCGAGGGGATCCGGTGTACGGCCGCGGGCCGCATCACGGAGGTGACCGGAGAGACAAGGAAGATAATGGATCATGATGAACGGAATGGAGGTGCATCATGGGAAGGAGAGATTTCCTGATCGGAAACGTCACCGACGTGGTTGATGGAGAAACCATCAGCATGACGGTGGAACGGACCGGCGGTGGGAAACAATACGGGTACAGATACAATGTCCAGCAGAAGATCCAGATAAAAAGGCTCAGGCTGACCGATATCGCCTGGATGACCGGGGTATTTACCCGACCACAGATAGAGAAGATGCTCAAAGGAAAACAGATATTGTGTCTTATTCGATCCCGGGATCCAGGGGGAGGCATCATCGCGGATGTCCAGTTGATTTAGTGGCATGGAATAGAGTCGCTCTCTTGCTCGTCGGATTGGTGGAGACGGCTATTATTGAATCCTTCGCCTTATTTCCGAAAACAATCATACCCAGCGGAAGATCTATCGAGGCTATGTTATTGGGTTTTTTAGTCCCATCATCGACACCTTTACAACCGGGAGATGAATTTCTCCTGAGGAGTCCGATCGGATCGCAACCCCCGCGCAAACAACCGCCTTTTTCGGGGTGATTTTGGGGTTCTACGGGTCCTCGGTTGACGCAGGAAACCCCTTTCGGTATCATGACTTGCCTCTCTCTCGCACCCTTAGCGGAAGCTGGGTAGAGCACTTGATTTTGAGTTACGTGGTCACAATGAGACGAGGACATCTTTAGGGCACTGGGGAAATCGGTGGGGATTAGAGTCCTCCCTTTGACACCATCAAAACAAGATGAGGGAATTTCAGCGGGAAAAACGAAACGACGGGTACCTCCTTGCAAACAGCTACCATTTCATGGATCGGGGTGGGTATTCTGCAAGGCAGGAACAAATTTGTCACCAAATGATCACGCGAATATGCGGATATCCAAGGCCTGAATTGCGGGGGAGCCGACAGGTGAGAGTGACCGTTTCATTGCTCTGCCTTACAACGTTTTTCCTCACGGGGTGCGCGAGCATGGGGCCCCCAACCATCGCTCGGGACCGGTTCGATTACGTGACTTCTGTATCGGATTCCTGGAAGCGGCAGATGCTGCTCAACCTGTTGAAGACCAGGTACTCCGATGCCCCGGTGTTCATGGACATCTCGTCGGTGATCAACTCGTACTCGCTGGAGGGGGATATCGACCTCGGCGGGGAGGTCGCTCCCGTCGGACGCGGCGATACCTTTGCCAATGTGGGAGTAGCTGGGCGGTACGCGGACAAACCGACCATCAGCTACTTGCCCCTCGCAGGGGACAAGTTCGCCAGATCCCTGATGACCCCGCTGCCGATCACGGGGGTCCTGCTGCTCATACAGAGCGGTTTACCGGCCGATGTCGTGCTGCGGGTCTGCGTGAACACAATCAACGGCATCGAGAACTCATACGGGGGCATGTGGGGTTGGGCAGGCAATCCGAAGTTCCGTGAGCTTATGACGGCCCTTCGGGAGATCCAGGCCGGCGGGGTATCGGGAATGCGTTTCAGGCCCGCCAAGGATACGCAGGCCATCGTGATGTCCTTCGGCCCCGGGACGGACGAAGCCATCACCGCACCGGTCCGCAAGATTCACGAGTTGCTCGGACTCGATGCATCGGCCCGCGAATACAACGTTGTGTTCGGATCCTTCCCGGAAAACGACCGGGAGATCGCCTTGCTGACCCGGTCGGTCATGCAGGTCCTGGCGGACTTTGCCTCCTATATCGACGTGCCGGAGGCGGATCTAACCGAAGGGCGTGTCTACAGCCCGCAACACACCCCCGAACAAATGCTCCTGTTTCCACCCATGCTCCACGTCCACAATGGACCCTCGGCACCCGATGACGCCTATGTGGCCGTCCGATACCGCAATAGTTGGTTTTGGATAGACGACCGCGATCAGCACTCGAAAGCAATGTTCAATTCCGTTCTGTTGTTGTTCTCACTCACAGAGACAGCCCAATCGCAGCTTGCGCCGCTCGTGACGATTCCAACCCGATAGACATCCTGATAGGCTTTCCCCCAATTGGATAGGATGGGACGGTGCAAGCAGGCGATTCGCACCCCTCGAACTTTCGAACGTCTATAGATGGTCCTCCCACCCACCTAACGATCCGGATGTGTTAAACCTTTGTTCGTTGCGGTCGCGCGGGGAGGCCCGATGCACGCCACTCCGTCGATGTCCGGGTATTCCTTGCCAGCGAGATCGGGAACACCCACTCTTTGAGAATCACGGAAGAGAGAACGGAATGGGACGCAAACCCCATGGAAACAAATGGCATTTTGAGGGTAAAAAAGGAGTTTCCTGGATACGCTCTCGACGCCGGAAACCCCTTTCGGTATGATGACTATTATCATCAAACCGGCTTGATGGCGTTTGGAAAAGGAGAAATCCTTCACATGACACCGCCTTGGATGACCTTGCGTTTCGCGACAGCAGTGTTTTTCGTCGGGGCGATCTTCATCACACCAGTTCTGGCGGAGGAGGACAGCGCGGAACTGGCCAAGAAACTCTCCAACCCGGTCGCAGCGCTCATCAGCGTGCCGTTCCAGCTCAACTATGACCAGGCCATCGGGCCCGCCGAGGACGGCGAGCGATTGACACTCAACACGCAGCCGGTGATACCATTCGAACTCAACCGGGACTGGAACATTATCTCGCGAACCATTCTTCCCGTCGTATGGCAGGACGACATCTTTCCCGGTGCCGGCAGCCAGTTCGGCATCGGTGACATCGTACAAAGCGTGTTCTTCTCGCCCAAGGCACCGACGGCCAGCGGCTGGATCTGGGGCGCCGGCCCGGTTTTCCTGTTGCCCACCGGTTCCGACGATCTGCTGACCGCCGACAAGTGGGGAGCAGGTCCCACTGGTGTGATGCTAAGGCAGCGCGGCCCGTGGACCTACGGTATGCTTGCCAACCATATCTGGTCGTTTGCGGGCAATGACAACCGGGCGGATGTCAGCAATACGTTCCTTCAGCCCTTCCTGTCCTACACCACGCCCACGGCTTGGACCTTTTCCCTCAACACGGAGAGCACGTACGACTGGAAAAACGAACAGTGGTCCGTGCCGATCAACGGGGTCGTCTCGAAGGTGACGAAGATCGGCAGTCAGCTGGTGAGCGTGGGCGGCGGTGTGCGCTACTGGGCGGACAGCCCGGACAATGGGCCGGAAGGCATGGGATTCCGGTTCCTTTTCACGCTGTTGTTCCCGAAATGATTATGACCAACCCCAAGTCTCCAAGGAACTACAAAGACTTGGCAGGCCCATACTCGGGAATGCGATCGTTTCGGGAACTGGAGGACGGTATCCCAGCGCACTGTGGGGACGTACTCCGTTGTAGTGCCGTCTCCATTGCTCGATCAGGATATGTGCCTCCTTGAGCGTGTATAAAAATCTCCCGGTTGAGTAGTTCGTCCCGCAACTTCCCGGTGAACGATTCGATGTATCCGTTCTCCCACGGACTGCCCGGCTCGATGTACAGAGCACCTACGCCCAGCCTTGCGAGTCACTCCCGTACCGCCCTGGCGCAGAACTCCGGTCCGTTGTCGGACCGGGTATGCGCCGGAATGGCCCGGCGGATGAACAGGTCTGCCAGGGTGTACAAAACATCATGGGAGTTGATCCTCCTGCCGACGACAATGGCCAGGCACTCCCGCGTGAACTCGTCGATCACCGTAAGCATCCGGTATGGTTTGCCGTCATGCGTCCGGTCCGCCACGAAATCGTACGCCCATACGTGGTTTGGATACTCCGGCCGTAGTCGCACGCAGGAACCGTCGTTCAGCCACAGCCGGCCCCGCTTCGGCTGCCGGACAGGCACCTTAAGCCCTTCCCGACGCCAGATCCGCTCCACCCGCTTCTTGTTGACCTTCCAGCCGGCCTCCTCCTCGAATCGGTCTAAAAAGCATTGACACAACCCGGACCGATTTGAGGGGGGCAGGTCAGTTTTTCGGAATGTGGAAAAGCTGAGCCGGCGCGTGTCACGCCGGCTCAAATAGATTTTCAGGTTACGCCGCAGATTTCTTGGTCGGAAGACCCATCGCTTTTGTGCTATCCACCCTGTAGTAGGTGTTACGACTGCTCTGAGCAGTCAAGTGTTCCAAGAAGCCCTTCAAAGCGTCTATCGACTTGGCTTCCCAAAGACAGACCGCCCGATCTTTGCTCACACTAGGGAAAAACTGGAGTGCATTGATTCCCGAAGGTGCTTCGGCGACTCTCGAGGCAAGTCCAAAGAATACATCCGGATTAGTAATCGTGTGCTCGACCACAATAAACATAGTAACCTCCTTTTAGGTTGCATCTGACTGTATCACGTTAAATATGCTTAGGGATGGTTGTTCCCCACTTCCTCGACACGTGATCCCCTTCCTTTCCTGACAAAAATCTCATTGGGACGAGGGGCGACACGATTCCCCAAGAAATCGCATAGTTCACCTCCCAATGAGTGTCAGACTTCCGCTATTACATTAGATTCGTTCAAGCCATCTAAGGTTCTTCCCGAGATGTGTTAATGCTTTTCAGGAAAGCCGCACGGACCGTGACCTGCCCCCCTCAGATCGGTCCGGGTTGTGTCAATGCTTTTTAGACCGATTCGAGGAGGAGTCCGTATGAAATGCAAACCCCGTGCAAACAACCGGCATTTCCTGGGTGAAATTGGAGTTTCCGCAAGGGGCGGTTGACGCCGGAAACCCCTTTCGGTATGATGATTTTCCTCTCGTGCGCGCCCTTAGCTCAGCTGGATAGAGCACTTGACTACGAATCAAGTGGCCAGAGGTTCGAATCCTCTAGGGCGCGCCATCTGAAAGTGGTCGAACTGGCGGCCACCCCTTCTCCGAGAGCGGAAGGGCTCCTGGGCGCCGGTTCTTTTTCCGGCAGCGCCAGGCACTGAAGCTTCATCAAACTTCCCGGAGAGCCCGGGGGGGCCTGGCCGGGAAGAATCATGTGCACATGAAATGGGGATAAGGCCTGCTTAGATGAACAGTCTTCCCTTAGAGGCAAAACGGGTGGCCAGAGTCGTAGCCAGGCAGACGATATCGATTAGACACTTGTCCATTCTGGCGAGGGGAACGTAAAGGTTCAGGGTTCTTGAGCGCGTCTGCATTTTATTGATTAGAAACGAGGCCTGGGCAGCCGTCACCTTCGTGTTCCGTACCAGGGCCTCGAGGAGGAACTTGCGGCGGGCGGTGATCACATCGGCCAGGGGGATGCTGCCGGGATCGGTGGAACGGAGCCGGTACCGGCCGATCTTTTTCAGATGCGGATCGATGAAGCCCGTCGCCCTCTTTCGATATCGCGTCAGCGGCGCCCCGAGGATTTCGGCGACGGTCCTGGAAATCGCTTCCACGGGCACATCGAGACTGGCGGGGTCGGGAGGCGCCAGGTGCGGCTTGTCGCCGTATTGGCGGACGATGTCGGCGACGAATCTCAATTTGGTGAGGGCCCCTTTCCTGGTGCGGTAAACCTTCTTCCAGTTGTAAGGGAGGGAAAGCCAGACACCGAAGGTCTCAGCGAAATCTTCATCCGGGTGTTTCTGGGCGTAGTGGTCCCGATTGGGGTTGACGAAATCGCGGCTCCAGGGATGGGGCTTGTAGCGATCTGTGGCTGGGTAGGTATCGAAGAATTTCCCCTTGACTCCGAAGATGTTCCGAAACTCCTTNNGTCATGCGTCCACCCGCGGATCTCTCTGTTCAGCTCCTTGAGCAGCGGGTCGACGTCGTAGAATCCGATCTCGATATTCGAGGTGCCGCTGACGCAGCCCCAGTCCTCTCCAAGATAGAAGCGTGGCCTGAGCTTGATGCCGCGGCGTTTCAGCCGCGCCAGGAGCTTTTCGATCTGCGGCTGAATCAGAGAGGTCCTCAAACTCAACCCGAGCCTGTTCACCGGCGTGGTCAACACCTCGAGTTTCTTCGTGTCCCGATTGAACAGCAGCTTCCGTATATCGGCCATCTTGGGTCACCCGGTCAGGCTCAGTCCTCCAGCGGCACATCCCCTTAGACAGGGGAAGTCTTGACGGCCGTAGCCGATCCCCTCTTCAGCGCCTCATCGACGATCATCCGCAGCGTCTTGGAAAAAGAGATGCCGGCCGCAGCCGAGGAAGCCATGAAACCCACTCCCTCCGTGAGGTCCGGATTCGGGTTGACTTCCAGGACGAAGATGTTGTCGCTCTTGTCCAGGCGTATGTCGACCCGAGCATAATCGCGGCAGCCCATCACTTGATAGGCTTGGAGGCCCACCTTTCTGACCCGCTGCTGGG
>DKBG01000169.1 GCA_002451155.1 Ignavibacteria bacterium UBA6906 | reverse complement strand
ATTCTACCGGGATTGGTACCGTCCTGATCTCATGGCTGTTGTGGCGGTCGGCGACTTTGAGCCGGCCACAATCGAATCGCTCATCAGGAGACATTTCTTGTCCATCCCGAAGAGATCCGGTGAGAGGGAGCGGACTCTCTATCCTGTCCCCGACCACCTCGATACCCTCTACTCGATCGCGGCAGACCCGGAAATGGACCTGACAATTGTCGGAGTCGATATCTTGCTGGACAGGGAGAGCGAGGCCACCGATGCGGATTACCGCCGCTCACTTGTTCGCCAGCTTGCGACCGGAATGTTTAATGCTCGTCTGGCCGAACTGACCAGGCAATCCGACCCGCCCTTCCTCCAGGCGTACGGTTCCCGCGGAGGGCTGGTACGGACCAAAGATGTGTTCGCACTGACGGCCCTCGTCCGCCAGGGAGGCGCCGGGCGAGGCCTCGAGGCATTGATGACCGAACAGAAACGTGTGGACCGGTTCGGGTTTACGGCCGGGGAGCTGGATCGACAGAAGCAGGAACTCCTCCGCTTCTTCGAGCAAGCCTATCAAGAACGCATGAAAACGGAGTCAGCCCGCCTCGCAGATGAATATGTCCGCAACTTCCTCTCGGAAGAGCCGGCGCCGGGGATTGCGTTCGAATTCATGCTTGCCAGCAAGTTCATCCCTGATGTGACGCTTGACGAGGTGAACGCACTCTGGCAGACAATTGAGGGTCGGAGCAATGTGGTTGTCTCCGTAAGCGGCCCGGACAAACCGGGCGCCGCGCTCCCGACAGAGAGCAGCCTGGCGGCGATTCTTTCATCGGTGGCTTCTGCCCCTGCGTCGCCCTATGTGGACAATGTCGCGGGACAGTCCCTCCTTCCCGCTCTCCCAGAAGGCGGAACGATCGTCGCCGAATCGAGAATCCCTGAACTCGATCTGATCAGATGGGAACTCTCGAACGGCGTGACGGTCTTTCTGAAACAGACCGATTTCAAGAATGACCAGATCCTGCTCTCCGGCTTTGCACCCGGGGGAACCTCCCTCGCCCCGGACAGCGGCTATCTCGCCGCGATGACCGCGACGGCCGTTGTTCAGGAATGCGGATTGGGGGCGTTCAGCCAGACAGAGCTCGACAAGCTTCTCGCAGGCAAGATTGCATCCGCCTCGGCGTATTGCTCCGAGCTTGAACAGGGAATCAACGGCACAGCATCACCGAAAGATCTGAAGACACTGATGGAGCTCGTGTATCTCCGGTTCACTGCGCCTCGAAAAGACACGGCTGCATTCTCGGGATGGGTCTCCCGCATGAGGGGAATGATTGAGAACCGGTCGATGAGACCGGAGAGCGCGTTCGACGATACGTTGCAGGTCACGCTCGCGAACCATCATGTGAGGCGTCAGCCTATTACGGCAGAATCCCTGACTCACCTTGACCTGGACAAGTCATATGCGTTCTACAAGCAGAGATTCGCTGATGCGTCAAACTTTACATTCATCCTCGTCGGGACGTTCGCACCCGACTCGGTCCGCGCCCTGGTCGCCAGATACCTCGGCGGCCTCCCCTCTCTCAACCGCGGCGAAACCTGGCGAGATGTCGGCGTACGGACTCCGTCCGGGTTCATCCGCAAAGAAATCCACCGTGGAATCGAACCAAAGAGCCAGGTGCGCGCCTACTTCACCGGCCCCTTTCACTGGAGTCAGGAGAACCGGGCGAGCTACAATGCGATGATCGAAGTTCTCCGTATTACCCTGCGTGAGACTCTGAGAGAGGACAGGGGCGGAACGTACGGAGTAAGCGTGGGCGGATCTCCGTCACAGTTTCCAATCGCACAATACCGATGTACCGTGAGCTTTGGCTGTTCGCCGGCTGCGGTGGACACCCTCCTTGCCGCCATGCTGGGCCAGATTGACAGCCTGAAAACAGCGGGCCCTGCTCCGGCAACCCTGGAAAAGGTCAAGGAAACCTACAAGCGCGAACGGGAAACCGCCATGAAACAGAATGGCTTCTGGGTCGGCGCCCTGCATTTTCTCCTGAGTAACCGGGAGGATCCGCGTGATCTTCTCCGGATGGATCAACGAATGGCCGGGATGACTGTCGAAGCAGTCCGGACAGCCGCACGAACCTATCTTCATCCCGAGGCATATCTCCTCGGGATCATGTACCCCGCGAAGGAAGAGAGATGACCGGAAGGTATGCGCGAATAACACCGGCCTTCTGTGAGGAGCTCCGGACAATTGTGGGGACGGAGTTTCTTCTCACTGACCCCGAGACACTCAGGATCTACGGTGCCGACGAGACGGAGGACCTCTGTTTTCCACCAGAGGTGGTTGTCAAACCCGGCACCGCCGCAGAGGTGTCTGCTATTCTGAAATTCGCCTCCGCCAACAGGATCCCTGTGACACCGCGCGGAGGAGGGACCGGGCTGAGTGGCGGCGCGCTTCCGGTGCTGGGAGGCATTTCGCTTTCGATGGAACGCTTTACTCGCATCCTCAAGATAGATCTCGCGAATCTCCAGGCTCTCGTTGAACCTGCAGTCACAACGCAAAGATTCCAGGAGGAAGTAGAAAAGGTCGGCCTCTACTATCCTCCTGATCCCTCCTCCCGCGGCACCTCACACATCGGAGGGAACGTCGCGGAAAGCGCGGGAGGTCCCCACGCGGTGAAGTATGGAGTGACGAGAGACTATGTCCTCGGACTCGAAGCTGTTCTCCCCACCGGTGAAATCATTCACACCGGAGGCCGAGTGCTGAAAAACGCATCTGGCTACAACCTCACACAACTGCTCGTGGGCAGCGAAGGAACACTGGCTGTTGTTACGCGGATCACTCTTCGCCTTATCCCGAAACCGCGCCTGAGGAAAGTCCTCCTCGCTGCGTTTGACTCAATTGAGAAAGCCACAGAGGCGGTCTCGGCAATTTTCCAGGGAGGCGTCACTCCCGCTGCAATTGAGTTCATGGAGAAGGCTGCGGTGCAGGCTGCGGAAACTTCTCTCGGCCGGAAGTTCCCGAACGGAGATGCCGAGGCCCAGCTCCTTATCGAGCTGGACGGACACACCGCGACCGTTGTTGACGATGAAATTCACCGTGTCGCCGCCAGCATAGAACCCTTCGGACCCCGGGATCTGATCCTCGCGGAGGAGCCGCGCAAGATTGAAGACGTCTGGGCACTCAGAAAGAGTGTCGGAGAGGCGGTCAAGTCGATCTCCCCGTACAAAGAGGAGGACACCGTCGTCCCCCGGTCGGAACTTCCGGCACTCATCAGAGGAGTCAAAGAGATATCGTCACGCTATGGTATTACCGCTATCTGCTACGGGCACGCGGGCGACGGCAATGTTCATGTCAATATCCTGAAACGTGGCATGAGCGATGAGGCCTGGAATCGCAGCCTCGAAGCGGCGGTCGAGGAGATCTTCCGTCTGACCGTCTCACTCGGCGGGGCAATCTCGGGCGAGCATGGGATTGGGTACTCCCAGAAGAGGTATCTGCCGATCGCACTCTCGCCGATTGAAATCAACCTTCTGAAGGGAATAAAGAACGTCTTCGATCCGAACCGTATCCTCAACCCCGGAAAGATCTTCGACTGACCTCCCCCCGTGATCCTACCGCACCGGGCCCGGAAATCGGCAAAGACGCAAAGAACACGCTCAAACAGATGCGCCTCCCTCATGCCTTTCCCCGGCGGGGGTTGCGTGTGTACCCACCGGGGCAATCCTCAACTTGGACGGGCCGTTTACAAAAAGGTCCGCAAAGTGTATATTGGTTCTCAGCCCGCCTGGCAGCAATCGATGAACGGTACCCGACGATCGGAGGACCCACTGGTTCCCCACTCGACCGGACTTCCGTCCATCCTGATGCGGCGGGCGGCGGGAGTCCGGGGGACGCGCAGACAGGAGCACCCGGAGATGGGAGGCTGCGTTGACGATATCTATTGCAGGCGTCTGCCCGATCGGTGAACATGCCTGCGTACGCTCTGCAACAATTTCCCGATAACCCAGACCAGCGAAGGACCTCTCCCAAATGCGTAATGTGTGTATTACAGCCGGCCTCTGTCTCACTTTTCTGCAAGGGTGCGGGACGTCCGGGCAAACGGAGGAAGCACAGACGCCGGGAGAGTCAATTGCGGTTCCTGCCCCACCACCACCTCCCCCGCAGGAGTTCCGATCCCGGACTGACACGGTCAGCGCGGAACAGAAAGCCCCTGGCATCCTCAAGGAGGATGAATCGGGGGCCCCTGTGCTGATCAGGTATCTGGTGCAGGTCGGTGCGTTTAAGGATCCGATGCTGGCAGATGCCGCTCACAGCACCGCGAAGCAGCGATTTGCACTGACTGTGCTAAATGACTACAACCCGCTGGTGGGACTCTACCAGATCAGGATAGGATTTTTTGATACGAAGGAAGAAGCGCAGACGTTTCGCGACAAGATTAAGAAAGAGTTTCCGGAGGACTACAGAGATTCATGGATCGTGCAGATCAAGCAATAATCCTGGTCGGGTGTATCGGGATCGTAACGGGGACGGCATTCATCGGGTGTTCTCCATCGAGGGAGGCGACCGAAGAGACCTCCGCGAAGGCCGCGACGGATCAACTGAGGGAGTTTGAGAAGGGATTCCGGCCTTCCGACTACAGCATCGAGATTACGCACGCGCAACCGCCACCCAGCGACACTGCCGGACGGGCAGGAACGGCGGATACCGCAGCTGTCCCGCCCGCCGCCCCGGAAACTGTCCAGGGATTTCGCGTGCAGATTATTTCTACCTCAAGCATCGACGAGGCAAACGCGACGAAGGCTGATGCCGAATCGCTCTTTCCGGGAGAATGGTTTTACGTCGAATACGATCCCCCTGCCTACAAGATCCGGGCGGGAAATTTTCTGAAGAAGCTCGATGCGGAACGCTTCAGAATGGTCGCGCAAGAACGCGGGTACCGCGGCGCCTGGATTGTGCCCGCAAAAGTATTCAAGAATCCTCCCCCGCCTCCTGCCCGGGAAATCCAGCTCCCGCAGAATCAGTGAGATCTCACCGATCCAGCCGCAGCATCACACCTTCCACGGCCCAGCGGGCACGGACTTTGACAGTGTCCTGATACACCGTGAACCGTGCGGCCGGGACGTACGGAAAGGGCGATCCGAACCGATATTCCATTGNNCCGCCGTTCGAACGCGAACACTTCGTAGTTTCCCTCCACCAGCTCCTTTACCGCAAACGGCCCCGGACGCGCAAGGCGTACGCTCGATTCCTTGGCGGCGGCCCTGCCCGTGCTCTTCGCTACCACACTGTATCCCATCGTCGCGCGCTGCGGTTCCTGGTCTGCGAGATCTCCGTCGATGGTCCCCGTCGTCCTCATGTCGAGGGTGGAAAACCTGAGTGTAATGACCGAGTCCTGGCGTGTCCAGCCCCGGAGCGTCAAAAGTGAATCAAGCCTGACCCTCAGCGTGTACCAGGCGTCTCCGTCGAGCGGACGCCGGGGCACAATGGACACGCTGATGGAATCCAACCAGGAGAAAGAGAGCGGCACAGCACGGCCTGAGCTGTCGCGCAGCGAGATGCCCGCTGAAGCACGGACCCGCCCTACAGGTTCAGAAAAGATAATGTCATAGTCACCCCTCGGCCATACCCCTCTGGAGCTGTCCCTGAGCCCCGGCACCGTGACCGATACCGCAAGAGTGTCCGGTCTGCTTGAACCTTCGAACAGAACCTGTGCGTTGCTGGTGTCCAGTCCGTTCCCTGAGCGATCGCGGAGTCCCCGTGTCGTCAACCGGTACGTCTTCCCGCTATCAAGAGGACTCAGAGTAATAAGGCCGGCAGTCGAGAGCGGCGACCGCCTGAGAAACGTCCCCGCGAAGCCGACCTCCCTTCCATTCGCAGTATCGACGCAGAAGAACTGAGCGTGAGAAAACTGGAGCGAGTCGGGTGGTTCGCTGAACCGCACATCCACCAGGCGGCGATTGACAGCAACTGCTGTGGTCACAAAAATTCGAGTTGTATCCTCCTGCCGGAGGAGAAAGTTCACGCCGTCCACTTCCTGACGGGACGGGGCAAGGACGATGTCGCCCGAGGCCACGCCGATACCATCAATCTGTCTGTCGTACAAGAGGTTCTTGTACTCGTCTCTGACTGCGAATACCCGGTAGGGTCCCAGCGAGAGATTTGAGAGGCTGTAGTACCCGCCATCGCCGGTCTGCGTTATGAAGTCCGGACGAACCCTGGCCGGATCAAGCGTATCAGGTCGAATCCCCTGCAACCCGTACGCGTAGACCATCACCCCTTCCGGTTTCGTGCCGAATACACGGCCTCGAATGGCACCCCTGTCGATGGAGTCGCCGGTGGAAAACGCCAGGGTAAACCCCTTCATCATCCGGTTTCTGGCCCGAATATCGATGATGTCGGTCCCCACATTGACGACGTAGGTTCGGCCGGGTTTGAGCGACTCACTGAAGGTGATACGGATTTCCCTGCCGGACCAGTCGTATTCGAGTTCCCCGAGGTAGGGGGAGATAAAGATCGACTCTTCGACAGATCGCCGGTCAACGTACTCGTCAAATTCGAGCTCAATGAAATCTGTCGCCACACGGATTGCGTTCGTGTCCGGAACCGTTCTGATGATCGCCGGGGGCTGCGTGTCGGGCGGTCCCCCGGGCGGGGGAAGCTGGCCGGCGCACCCGGCAAGCAGCAACGGGACGACAATCAGGAAACGGGGGAATTGAACTGTAGGCATGGAACCTTCACGCGAACGTGGTGTCAACATACATGAAGGGCCGTTCAGAAGCAATTTGTGCGCCTGTCCGACCGCAACGGAAATGGAAAAGGGGCCGTGAACTGTCTGCTGTTGGTTGCGCGGCACATAGCGGGCCATCTGAGGAAGGCCCAGATGGACCCCCTTAGCGTTTCGAGGTCGCCGCGCGACGTGCACGGCGGTACAGCCTGACGTTCTTCCTGTGCTCCGTGTAACTGCTTGCGAACCGGTGTCCCCCCTGTCCATCCGCCACAAAGAAGAGATAGGAATGTTTTGCGGGATACAGGACCGCAAGTATGGACGCCCTTCCAGGATTGTTGATCGGGCCGGGGGGCAATCCCCGCCGCAGATACGTATTGTACGGGTGATCAACTTTCAGGTCTGCGTAGAGTACTCTCCGCGGCTCCTCCTCGAGACCGTACTGCACGGTTGGATCCGCTTCAAGCTTCATCCCTCGCCGCAGCCGGTTCAGATATACGCCTGCAATAATCGGCCGTTCGTTGTCACGCACCGCTTCCGCTTCGACAATTGAGGCGAGGGTCAGCACTTCTCGCACAGTCCACTGCATCTCTTCCTGCCTCGCCTGCAGCGAATCCGAATAAAACTCCTTGAACTTCGCGACCATCTGTTCGATGATCTCGGCTTCATCCTGCTGCCAGGTAAATCCGTAGGTATCCGGCATGAGATAGCCCTCCAGTACCGTGTCGCGCAGTCCGAGATCGTCAATGAAGAGTGGGTCATGCACGAGACTCATAAATCGGGCCGAATCTGTCCCGATAGTTCTGGAGAAGACACGCGCCTGCGTTCGTGCCCGGTATCCCTCTGGAATGGTCACCTTGATCATGGAATTGTCCCGCCCTGATCGAAGCGACAGGAACAGGCGGGCATTTGAAATCCCGCTGGTAAACTGGTATTTCCCGATCTGGAGGCGGTCGGCACCCCCGAGGAGACGCGCGACAAGCGAAAAGCGGGAACGGCTCGATATTAAGCCCTGTGCTTCAAGTGAATCGGCGATGGAGCGGAAGCTCTGACCTCGGGATACAAAGAAGCTTTGTTCAGCTCCGCCGGGGAAGGTGTTGGGCCAGTAGAGCGCAACAAGGAGATAGGCAATCACTGCCAGGAGGAACGCGCCACCTCCAATGAGGAACAGTCTTCTCATGCGGCGCATCGCACGGCTTTCAGGACTGGACGAAGATCGACTGCACGGGGCGTGCGGCAGGCTGTCCGGATCATCGGGTGGTGGAGTTGAGAATTCACTGAAGTTCCAGATTTGGCGCGGCGGAGAGTGATAGCGCCGATGTGTGGCCCGCTCTCATCCGCATCCATCCGACATACGCAATCATGGCGCCGTTGTCCATACAATACGCGAGCGGTGGATGGAAGAGTCTGTATCCCCTCCTCGCCGCTTCCTCCCCCATCCGTTCACGAAGCCGCGAATTTGCGGACACACCTCCGGCGATCGTAATGTCCCGGATTCCCGCAGCGTCAGCAGCCGCCATCGTCTTCCGGACCAGCACATCCACCACAGCCTCCTGGAAACTTGCACAGATATTCGCGAGCGATGTTGCGTCGAGGGTCCTTGCTCTGGACACGTCTCCGAGATACCCTATGCGACGCAGGTGATACAGGACCGCCGTCTTCAGGCCGCTGAAACTGAAAT
>DKBG01000271.1:2805-3217 GCA_002451155.1 Ignavibacteria bacterium UBA6906 | reverse complement strand
GGTACCAATCCCGGTAGAATCGCTTCAGCGACGAGTGCCGGAAGCTTTCGAGGCCTTCTTTGGTCCCGATGGGGAGCCGGTCGGCGTAGCGGGACCCTTTCAATAGGACAGGGAGCTGTTTGTCCCGAATGCGTGCGTCCGGTCCACGTCCGAGTCGCCACTCTTCAATCACCACGCCGCGTTCCTTTTCCACCTCCAGGGAGTCAAAGGTCACCTGGTGGGCCCAATCCTCAAGGATATCGAAGGCTTTTTCGACGATCTGTGCGCTATCGGTGGGAATCTGAAGCAAGTACACGGTTTCGTCGAAGCTCGTGTATGCGTTCAGATCCGCGCCGAAGCGAACGCCCACGGACTGGAGGTAATCCACGAGCTCCTGGCGCGCGAAATTCTTCGTTCCGTTGAAGGCCATGTG
>DKBG01000271.1:0-2778 GCA_002451155.1 Ignavibacteria bacterium UBA6906 | reverse complement strand
GGAACGCGGTCAACGGTATCCATATTTGAGTGCCATGTGCGGCTGAAATACTCAAGGTGATCCTGAATGAACTGAAACGCGGGAAGTCCGATTGCCGCGAAGGATGCGTGGTCGCTCCCGGACGATCGGTTCAGGGTGACCGTGGCTGCCGTCGGATCACCCAGAACCGCCAGCCAGGATCTGACGAGCGGTCGCGCGAGGTCGTTTCCCTGGAGGGAGACGCCCCGGATCCGTCCGGCACCGTTGTCGATATTAAAATATACAGAGAACTTCTCGGCGGCGGGTTTGTAGCGGACGGGGCCGAACATCCCGGGACCGTCGCGTCCAGTATCAGGCAAGGCGGGTCTCTCGCCGTAGTGATCACGGACGTAGGCACGCGACCCGAGCAGTCCCTGTTCCTCGCCGCCCCAGAGCGCGATCCTGATTGTCCTGCGCGGCCTCTGCTCGATGCTGGCGAGCAGGCGCATCGCCTCCATGCAGACGGCGACACCGGCCCCGTTGTCTGTCGCACCGGTGCCGGCGTGCCAGGAGTCAAGGTGTGCGCCGATCATTACCACCTCCTCCCGGAGGTCTGTGCCGGGGATTTCGCCGAACACGCTGGATCCGGAATCTGCTTCTGCTTCGTTGATCTCAAGGGACATCTCAACCACGATTTCCTGGCCGGCCTTCAGGAGCCTGACAAGTCTGTTGAAATGCTCAGCGGCGACCGTAGCCTGTGGGACCATGCGGGGCGGATCGGGACCGTACACAGGAGGAACCTGTGTCCAGAGGGTGCCAGGCTTCCCGATTCCTGCCGCGGATTCCACGAAGAGCGTTCCTCCATCCCCCCGAGAAGGAGTAAGGACTCCAGCGACTCCCTCATCAACGCAGAGTGAAAGCGTTGCATATTCACGCTGGGGGTCGAAGTGGATGGGCGTGGGGCGTCCCTGTCTCCGCGGAATCTGAGTCTCTCCGTCGGAGTTTGCGAGCAGGAGGAGGGTCGTGTCATCGAGACGTCTGGCATCCGGCCGCCAGCGGGGTTCAGGGGAGCTTGGTGAACCGAGGAGCACAAATGTTCCTTTGAGCTTTCCTCTGAAACTGGAAAGCGCGCTGTCAGAGTCCGCGTCAAGATAGAGGACTCTGCCGGTGATCCTGCCAGGTGTGCCGGGGGACCAGGCCTTCGGATATGAGATCAGCGGAAGGAAGAACGGGGTGACGATACTGGCCTGATAGCGCTTGAGCGTCCATCCCCGCCCTACCGGTGCCCATCGCTCGCGGTGGACACGCGTCACTCCGAACTCCCGGAGCCTCTGAGTCGCCCACGACATAGCGGCTTCAAAGCCGGGAGACCAGGAGAGTCGAGGACCGCATGTGGAGGTGAGAGACTCAAGAGTCTGCATCACTCTGGAATCTCTCATTTCCTCATTGATGATGCGTGCAACGAGGAGGCTGTCCACTCCGCTCTGCCCGGACAGNNCCGCTCTGCCCGGAGCGGATCGATTGGGCCGGGCAGTGCGGGAGCGGTCCCGCCAGTGCACGTATGAGGATGAGTCCAATGGCGACCGAGCGAATCATGATCTGATTGCCTCAGTGACGCGGGGATCCGGATGTAGCGTCGGTCGTGCGTTTCAGGTCCGTCACAATGCGCTCCAGGCCTATGACTCAAGTGAATCGTAGTTCCGCTTGAGCTTCTCTGCCATCCTGTTGAAGTCCTGGAGTTTCTCCCGCTCCTTCTCGACAATATCGGCCGGGGCCCGCTCGATGAAGCTCCGATTCTGAAGTTTTGTGGAGAGTCCGGCAATAAGACTCTGGACGCGCTCGATCTCTTTCGTCAGCCGTTTTCGCTCTTTCTCGACGTCCACAAGGCCCTCAAGGGGAACGAAGAGTTCTTCCCCGTCGACCAGGGCTGCTGCGGAGAGTCTCGGGCGGTCCGTTCCACTCAGATAGGTGATCTCGTGTACGCGGGCGAGCCGGGAGACATAGCGTTCATATGCCCTGAAGTCTGCGTCCGTCACCAGATGCCCGACTCTCAGGAAGAGGCGGATCTCCCTGGACGGGGGAATGCCCATTTCGCCCCTGATTGTTCTGACGGCTTCGATGACCTTCTGGACAAACGCCATTTCTGCTTCCACTTTCGTGTCGATGAACGAAGGCTGGATCTCGGCAAACCGCGTGCGCATGATACTCGTTCGNNCACCTTCGGGCCATGGGAGCTTCTGCCAGAGCTCCTCCGTGACGAAGGGCATAATCGGGTGGAGGAGCCGGAGGGACGCGTCGAAGATATCAATGGCGCGCCGGAGTAGAGCCTTCTTGACGTCAGGTGATTCGTCGCCGTACAGGCGGGACTTGATCATCTCGATATACCAGTCGGCGAAATCATGCCAGAAGAAATCGAAAATTGTCCTCGTAATCTTATTCACCTCGAACGCGGTCACGCTGGCATCGACCTCGAGAGCCGTCGAGTAGAATCGGGAAAGGATCCAGCGGTCCGCGAGATCCATGTGTTCCAGGGCAAAATCCGGTTCGCCCGGCTTCACTGCCGGTTCCATCCCTAGCTGGTCCCGGTTCATCAGCAGAAACCGTCCGGCGTTCCAGATCTTGTTCGCAAAGTTTCGTCCGATCTCGTTCTTCTGGGCTGCGTAGAAGATATCAAGGCCGAGCGGGGCAAGGTACATTGTGGTGAAACGGACTGCATCCGCCCCGTACTCGTCAATCAGGTCAAGCGGCTCGGGGGAGTTCCCGAGTGACTTGGACATCTTCCGTCCGATCTCGTCCCGCACGATGCCGGTGAAGTACACC
>DKBG01000257.1 GCA_002451155.1 Ignavibacteria bacterium UBA6906 | reverse complement strand
GTGAACAGCGGGGGTCGCTCCCACGCGTTCCAGTCTATGCGAAGACGCCTGCCGCGAGGGAGGACGCGCTCCGTGTTCCCGGCGATTCCTCCGCCCGTGATGTGAGCCATGCCATGGACCGGGAATTGCCCCAGGATCAGCATGACCGGTGTGAGATAGGAACGGTGGACCTTCAAGAGTGCCTCACCAATGGTCGTTCCAAGCTCGTCGATATACGAGGAAATCTGAAAGTGCTTGAACAAAACCGCCCTGGCTAAGGAGTACCCGTTTGTATGTAACCCGCTGGAGCGAAGTCCCACGAGAACATCCCCCTTCCGGATCCGTCGCCCGTCGATAATCCGCCTGCGCTCCACCACTCCGACGATCGTCCCGGCCAGATCGTACTCGTCCTCCGAGTACATTCCGGGCATCTCCGCGGTCTCCCCCCCGATAAGCGCGCACCCGTTCCGCCGACAGCCCCTGGTAAACCCGTGTATCACCTGCGCCGCCGTCTCAGGGCGAAGTCGTCCGGTCGCAAAGTAGTCAAGGAAGAAGAGGGGGCGTGCCCCGCACACCAGGATGTCGTTCACGCAATGGTTTACCAGGTCCTCCCCGACCGACCCGTGCTGTCCGGCCATCTGCGCCACAAGTAGCTTCGTGCCCACCCCGTCAACGCTTGATACAAGGACCGGTGAGCGCATCCCCGGGAAACGTCCGTCATAGAAGGCGCCAAAGGCCCCGATGTCACGGAGGACCCGGGGATTGAACGTCCGCCGGACGTCCCGCCTGATCAGCCGGACAAACCGGTCGCCTTCGTCAACGCTGACGCCGGCCTGCGCATATGTCAGGGGCATTGAGGGTCCCAGAGAGCCTGAAAGTTGGATGGTTCGATGACAATCTAGATTGAAAATTCGATATTTGCAACGAACGGCTCCTCCCCTTTTGTAGATTTGTGTAGGCCCTGCTTCCCCCGCCCGCCGATTCTCTGGGATCCCCCCCGCGATTTCACCGAGACTGAGAGGCACGAATTTTGGTGCATCGACAGGGAGGAGAGACGGAGACCGTCCGGCTTGCGTGTTTCTAAGCTGGTGACTATATTACATTTCCACATGTCTGTGAGAAGCATCACACTTCGGGAGACCGGAGAGAAATTCCGCGTCGGAAAGATTCTCTGCCTCGGCCGGAACTATGCCGAGCACGCTCGAGAGATGAAAGCCGAAATTCCGACGACCCCGGTTGTCTTCCTGAAGCCGTCCTCGGCGCTTATCTCTTCGGGTGAAACGGTAATCATTCCCCCTATCTCGCGGGAACTGCACTATGAGGTCGAGATGGTGGTGGTTGTGGGAAAAGATGGCCGTGCGATCCCACGCGCGAGCGCACTCGACCATGTGGCCGGATACGCGGTGGGCCTGGACATGACCCTTCGTGATGTTCAGGCCGACGCGAAGAAGAAAGGGCTCCCGTGGAGCGTCGCAAAAGGATTTGACACGTCTGCTCCGGTATCAGACGCGGTGAGCAGGACGCGCGTGACTGACCCTCACGCCCTGATCCTCACACTGAAAGTCAACGGCGACGTCCGACAGCGAGCGAGCACCGGGGAAATGATATTCAAGGTGGAGGATCTGATTTCGTATCTCTCCACAATCTTTACTCTTGAACGCGGCGATCTCATTTTTACGGGAACACCGGAAGGCGTCGGGGAAGTTCGGCCCGGCGACCGACTCGAGGCCGAACTTCAATCGGTCGGCACACTAACCGTTCACGTACGGTAGGATTCCATGGCAAGAGTCATTGCAGTTGCGCTCCCCAAAGGCGGCGTGGGAAAAACAACAACCGCCGTCAATCTTGCGTCCAGCCTCGCCGTCGCCGAACAACGTACGTTACTGATCGATATGGATACGTTCGGCGCCTCTGCCCTCTCCCTCGGATTCACTGACGGGACGGTCAAGTCGGGCCTCTATGAAGTTTTTAACTTCACCACGACGCTCACCAATGCGATCCATAAGACCGATCTCCCTTATCTCGACTTCATCCCTTCAAACGTCCATTCCCTCCAGAGTGAGGAACGGATGTTCCGCCTGGCCGATAACCGCACGATGCTGCGTAACGCGATGCGGGGCGTCGTTCACCAATACGATTTCATCGTCCTCGATTGCCCCCCAATCCTGCGCGGCATGTCCACCAACGCACTGACCGCGGCGGACTCCGTGCTCATTCCGGTGAAGCCGGGGCACTTCGCGCTCGACGCAGTGGACAAACTTTTCAAATACCTTGAATGGATCAAAGAAGTCGCCAACAAGACCATCAGCGTTGAGGGAATTCTCCTGACCATGCACGAACCCAATACACGCGTCACGGACATCACCCTCAAAGAACTCCATTCAAAGTACCAGCGTTACCTCTTCGATATCTTCATTCCAAAGAACAACCTGCTGGGAGAGGCAAGCTTCTACGGCAAACCGGCGGTCCTCTATGATATTAACTCCCGCGGGTCGAAGGCGTACCTCGAGATTGCGCAGCAAGTGATCGCGCGCACACGCCAGAGCCGCGTCGCTGTGACGACGCTGGAACCGACAATCCTTCAGCAATTCGCTCAACAGGCGTAGGTGGAATGCGGGGAGGAATGCGGCAAAGCGTAGTCTATCTCTTGCCGGCAGTCGTGATTGCGGCTTTTCTTATCGCTCATCTTTCGCGCTCGACCAGATCTGTCCCTCCCGGCCCGCCGTCTTCTCCCCCGACTGTCAATTCGGTTGATCCGTTCGATTCTATCAGAACCGACCTTTCCGATTATGCCTGGCCGTCGCTTGCCAGCCGAGCCATTACCTCAAGTTTCGCCGAGTACCGCAGAACCCATTTCCACGCCGGCATCGATATAAGTACGAATGACCGGACGGGGGACCCGGTGATCGCCTCAAGAACCGGATATGTTTCGAGGATCACCGTCGAACCGGACGGGTATGGCAAAATTCTCTTCCTCCGTCATCCTGACGGCTACACGACAGCCTATGCCCACCTGGAACGATTCGCCGGACCGATCGAAGAGCGGGTGCAGCGCGAGCAGCGCGAACGAGAACAATATCCAGTCACCCTGCTCTGCCGCCCCGACGAGTTTCCGGTGAAGAAGGGAGACGTTGTCGCGTACTCAGGAGACACCGGCACCGGGTCGCCCCACCTCCATTTTGAAATCCGGGACGAAAACCAGAACCCGATCAATCCACTCCTGTGTCCCGAGTTTGTCGTCGAAGACAACCTTCGCCCTCTCATCCGCCGCCTCGCAGTTCTGCCTCTCGATGTCAGCTCCCGGGTGAACGGCCACCAGGACGCTTGGTTCTACGATCCCCGGGGAACACGTGGATCATCAGGACCGGTCATCACCGTTCAGGGAACCATCGGGTTTGCCGTCAGAGCCCGCGACAAATCGGACGCTTCACGATACAGCCACGGCATCTACCAGCATCGCGTCCTGCTCGACGGACAGCCGATCTTTCACATCGAACTTGACCGGATTCTCTTCCGCGAGCCCCAGCTCATCGCCCTCTACTACGATCAGGATCTGTTACGAGCAGGAAAAGGCAGGTTCGAAAAGCTCTACGTTGAACGCGCACACGGCATTCCATTTTTGAATACCCAGCCGCCGGACGCGGGAGTCATCAGGGCCGCGGACCTGACCGAGGGAAGACATACCTTTAGCGTCATCTCCACCGATTTCAACAGCAACGAAGCGCGGGTCGACGGGATCCTCTCCGTCGTCCACCAACCGGATTTCACGCTGCGGCAAGACGGGAACCATCTGATTGTTCACCCGGACGGACACGGGCCAATGCCACGCCTGCTCATCCTGGGTCGCCACTATTCTGATCCTGTCTGGCGCGCCTCGGCCCTCCCCGTGCGGGTCGATAGCAGCGCGCGGAGCTACCAGCTCCCCCTTGATGTATGTGACGCCGACCTCCTGCAAATTCGCCTCCGCTCCGCAGCGGGCGGTGAATCCCCGCCAAAGTTCTGGGTAGTTCGCGGCAGCAAGCATGCCTCCGGCAGAGTGAAGATCGCGTACCACATCGATGGCGAAATGCTCAGCGTGTCCGTTGAAACCGAAGGTATTCCCGACTCTCCCCCACGCCTTTCACTTCGGGAGGGGACAACTGAACGAGCGATCACGCTCACCGCAACCGATATCGATCGGTATCGCGCACAGATCAGGCCCTCACATGAAGAAGCCCGGGGGGCAACGCTGATCGCCGCGGGCACGTTCGGCGGAACGATGGTCACCGACAGTGCTGACATAGCTCTCTTTCCGGTCTCACCGGGGAACAGGGGCAGGTATTCCTTCGACAACGGTCGCCTTACAATCGGCTTCGACTCCCTTTCCGTCTATGCCCCCCTCTTCATCTCCGTCACCGCCAGGCAGGAGGAGAACGGTACGGTGTATCGGATCGAGCCGGAGTCCGCAACCCTCCGTGGCGGCCTCTCGCTCACCCTCGATGTCCTGCAGGGCCACGGCACCAGGGGCCTGTTTGTATTACGCAACGGCGACTGGTCACTCCTCCGTAGCCTCCCGCCCGACTCGGCGGGACCAATCACGGCTCATCTTCAGCGGTCCCTTACAGAAATCACAATTCTTAACGATTCGACGCCGCCCTGGGCAGGGTCGATCCGCGTACGGTTCCCTCGTCCGCGCCGCCCGCTCATCAGCTTCCGTTATGGCGACGCACCGGCCGGCGTTGATTATCAGGGGCTAAAAACGTACATTGACGGCACGTATGTGATTCCTGAGATCGACGGCGAACACAAAAGGGTCATCATCCGCGTCCCAGAGCCGCTCAGTCGAGGTTCCCACCGCCTGACGATCCGCCTTGCCGACAACCTCGGAAACGCCGGCATGACGGAAAAGTCCTTTACCGTTCGCTGAACCCGGAATCCTCTCTCCGTCCAACGCACAGTCGGAGTTCATAGGTGGCACTCGACAAAGTTTATAGTCCCAGAGACGTGGAGGGCAAATGGTACTCCTTCTGGGAGAGCAACGGCCTTTTCCATGCTGCACCACACCCTGACCGCAAGCCGTACACCATTGTCATTCC
>DKBG01000287.1 GCA_002451155.1 Ignavibacteria bacterium UBA6906 | reverse complement strand
AGGAGACAAACGAGAGTCCCGCGGCGAGAAGGGAGCGTCCGTGGAGCGCCGGATAGTCGAAGCTATTGCCGCCGATCACCTTTCCCTCATTGTAGGCATGGCTGGCACCATGCCCCGGTGAATCGTTCGTGACAAAAGGGGAACGGGGATCATAATCATACTGGCTCCCGGTAAAATTAAACGTATAGCGATCCCCGACTCCCGCGTCCTGGAAATTCAGCAAACCGGAAAAACTCTCACCCTCGATCCAGTCCGGACCCGAGATGCGGTCAAACCCGTTCACGATGAGTGCGGTGACTGCATCCCGGCTGGCACTGCACACAGAGAGGATTTCCCCCCGCATGCTCTCGCCTCCATCATTGACAGCGGTAACGGCAAAGCTATATATCGTGCCTGGCTTTATCCCCCCAACGATATAGGAGGGATGTCTCACGAGCGTCCCATTGTCAAAACCGCCGTTGCCGATCCTGGTGTAGACGATGTACGCCTTCGGGACGGCGGTTGGTTCGAGGGGATCCTCCACCGGGCGCCAGCGCAGGAGGAGATCTCCCTCTTTGGTGAACTCTGCGGCGAAATGGGAGACGGGCAGCGGTTGTACAACTGCCGGGATGCCATGCTGAAATGTGAGGAACCTGAGAATTCCTTTGTAGATCGATCGCGCAACGGTAAAACGGAAGCGGGGATCAAGCATATATCGCATGTCAAGGAAATTCTGGTGTGAAAGGAGCTCGAGGAGCGCGCCGGGGACGTTTGGCAGACGGGCCTCGGCGTACCGGGCGGCATCCATCAGCTGTCTTCGCTGCCAGGTCGGGTCGTGAAGTACGCGGATGTCCTGCACGATCTGGGTCTGGAGGATGTCGGCGAAATCCCTGCTGGCCATCCGGGAAACGCTGTCAGGAAACATATCCGAAGTGTCGGCGCCTGTTGTGCTGAAGATTGAGAGTGTCCCGATCGTCGTATCGTTGGACGTGATTCCCGCGTCCGTGTGGAACGCGAGAGTCAGATCGACAGGGACACCAAGGCCCGCTGCGCTCCTGTCGCGGTTCGGCCCACCGGGGGAACCCCGGAGGTAATTCGCATATTCAGGCCGGCTGAGATAATCGTCAGTATAATCGTCTCGTCCTCGTGTCAGGGAGTAGACCAGCGTGTCTGGCATCCCTGCATACTGGAGGTAATACCTGGCTCCCTCCACAAACTTCGGGCGGCCGCTCGTGCCCCCTGCCCGGGCCACGACTCCCATTCCTCCTCCAAACCGGGTCGCGTCGGCTGAGACGACCTTCCCCACCTCATTGCTCGCATTCGTGAGCACGACTCTTCCTGTCGCAGGATTAGACCCCTTCGCAAACCGGAAGGTTCCCAGATACACCCAGGTGCGGCCGGCGATCTGCTGGTTGACGCGGAATTCCGTCCGGCCGCCGAGATGGAATACCGTGTACCGCGCGTCGCGAACACTTGTGGGAGATGAACAATAGGAGATTGTCACGGCGTACTCGCCAGAGTCAGCCAGAGTCGGAATCCAGGTCGCGCTTGCAGTGGGAATCGTGTCACTAAAAATTGTTCTTGCTGTCCCCAATCGAAACGGGTTCGTGTTGTCAGCGTAGGGTGGTGTACCGGACGCGAACGCTGGCTCCGGGCCGGTCGTCCATCCGCCGTGGGCAAAACCTCCGGTTTCAAGGTATGCAGCACCCGGGTCGTCGTTGTCCACAACCACCTCATGCAGCTGAACGTCTCGCTCCCGCGGAACGAAAACGGTTGCTCCCCCATTTTCGAGCATTGGAATAAGATAGGGAAGGGTGAAGGACATTGGCACCAGATCCTCGACGGTCTGGAACAGCCTTGGCCTCTGCCACATCCATCGTTGCTCCCGTCTGTCATAGTACCACCCATGGCTGTGCCAGAGAACAATGTTCCTCGACTGCAGTCCGCGCGACGGCGCGAACGGTTTGCTGATGTTCCGCGTAACCGGGAGTGGCCGCGTCGTGTCGGGACGAGGCAGGCGGGATCGGTCGATGGATGCCGTATCGGCGCGAAAGAAGTTGGGGATAAGCTCTTCAATCTGACGGTTCAGGGTTTTGACCGATATGCGGTAATCCTCAAATACCTCCTGGAAGTAGCTCCGCACGGACGAGTAGATCCTCCGGACGTTGTCCGGACGGAAGGCATCGTAGGAGAATTCCCTGCTGAAGAAAACGGTGAGCAGGCTGTCAGGCTCATGCACGGTTACACTGTCGACTTTCGTCCCGGGAGGGACCGGAAAGGGAAGCGTTCCGGCCGCGGCCGACTCGCGGAATTCCACCATCCTTTCGGACTGCAGCTCTTTCATTGGCACGCATCCCGACAGCAGGAGAGCGGTGAGGATGGCAACGAGAAGGAGAGAGGATCGGGTCATGGCAATGTCGTACGGATGCGTCCGTTCAATTGTCAATAGCTTTTGTGGGTTCGGAGCAGAAGGAACGGCGGGCAGCCGTGCGCTGGCTATGTGCCCGGTTCAACGTCTACCAGCGTATACGGCCCCTTCGGGATTACAATGACGCTTGCTTCCTGACCGTATCGCCGGAACCCTTCCCGGAGGGTCTCGTCGATCGAAGCACTCGTGCGCACAAAGAGCTTTCCGTCGAATTCAGCGGCCACACGGGGGGAAACGAGAACCACGTCGGCCCTCCGTGCCGCCTTGGCACATTCCTCGAGCTGCCACTGGTCAATGACGACGGGGTTGCTCATAATTGAATCGACAAATTCCTTCCCTGAGGAGAACCTGGTTGCCATGGCGGTGAACTCCCGGCTCCCGAGGCCCTCTGCGCACTCGGCGGCGAGGATGAGCATGCCTCCTTCCCTGACGACAGGGAGCGCGGCGGTCATCCCCTTCACTGCCTGGTAATACGTCAGGTCGAGCGGATACCCCGCGCTCGTGGTGATCACGATATCGGCCGGTTGCGGGACAGTCGCCCGTACAGCAGACCGCACGAATCCTATTCCCTCCGCGTGAGCCTGCAGCGGGTCGCCCGCGAAAATTCCGGTGACCCGGTGTTTTTCGTCAAGCGCGACATTGACAATGAAGTCGTGTCCTGCCATGCCCGCAATCTCGAGCAGTTCTCTGTGAAGGGGATTCTGGTCGATCGATCCTTCCCGGCATCCCGGATCTTCGAGGAATTTCGGACTGTGAAGTGCCTTGATCGTCAGCTCGCCAGCGCATCCGGGGGCGATCATCTTTCTCCCGCCGGAGAACCCCGCCATCAGGTGAGGCTCGATAAAGCCTGTAGTGATTTTCAGGTCGGCATCGCAATAGATTTTGTCGAGGTATACCGGAGTACCGCCCCGGGTGTCACCGAGATAACGCTGTTCAGCAAGAACCCTGGCATGGTGGTCCTGGATCCTGTAGCGTTTGAGGATCTCAATGCCTACCATCTGTGCCAGTTCGTCCGGGGTGCTCGGGCGATGCAGTCCAGTGGCCACGAGGATGGTTATCCGTTCGCGCGGGATTCCGGATTCTCCGAGTATCTCGAGGAGCGGAGGGAGGATGAGGGTATTCGGAACAGGCCGAGTGATATCGCAGATCACAATGACAGCGTCCCGCTTCCCGCGCGCGATGGTTTTTAGAGGATCAGATCCGACCGGTGTCGCCAGTGCGTCCCGGAGTTTCCGCTCAGGATCTTCAATGGCGACGGCAGCCTGCATTGTAAGGATCTTGAGGAGGTTCCTGTCGGGGACGTTCACCGTCAGCCCGGTCCTGCCGAATGCGAGAGGGATATTCATCGGGTATTCCGCCAATGTACAAAATGAGCGGGCAAAATTCCTGAAAAAAGGCGCTGCGTATGTATCGCACCCGGAAGGCCGGTCGCGCCCGGTCCATGAGACACAGTTCAGCACAAAGTGCGCCCGGAAGCGCACCCCTTCTTCAGGAGAGCCCGGAGGAACGGGTTCCGCGGTCGGCCTCGCTCGACCTCATACGATCAACGACGTCAAGAAACGTCGCGGGAAGCGGAGCAGATACCCTCAGGGTCTCACCCGACGGAAGCGAGAATGCGATTTCCTCCGCGTGCAACATCAGTCTCGGAAACGCCGATTGCGCAAGACGATCACCGTATCGCACGTCGCCGACGATCGGGTGCCCGATCGAATAAAAATGGACCCTGATCTGGTGGCGGCGTCCCGTTCGCGGATATGCCTTCACGAGTGTCGAAGCGGGGAGCCGCTCAATGACATCAAAATCCGTACGCGACTGTTTTCCGCGGAGCTCGTCGATTCCCATTCTTCCCGATCCGAATTCACGCACCGGTTTGTCGACGGTTCCTCCCGTTCCGGCGATGGATCCGTGGAGAAGCGCCCGGTACACTTTCTTTACCACGCGGCTGCTGAACAGTCTGCTTAGGGAACGATGGGTTGCGGCATCCCTCGCGAAGAGGATGACCCCGCTCACCTCTTTGTCCAGCCGGTGAACAATATAGATATTTTGAGAAAATTCCCTTCGAAGTTCCTCCACAAGCGATCCTCCGGAGTTCGTCCGATCAGGAATGGAGATGACGCCCTCCCGCTTGTTCACCGCGATGAGCCGATCATCCACGTGGAGGACGTCAAACATCGAAGACTGCGGGGTCCTCTCGCTCATTGTCCATCCCGGCCATTTGTCGCCACAGCGTTCCTCACTGCGGTTCCCCCTTTGGGAATCCCCAGAGCGCTCCGATGGTGCCGTGGACGAACGTGAAATAGGGGAGCAGGGCGAGAAGCAGAATGCTCCCATGCCTGTCCGGAAGGAGCGCTCCGGCGGCATATTCAGAGAGTGCCCAGAGAAGGAGTATGGTCACCGCAGTGATCAACAGGCTGACTTCCGCGATGTGCAGGGAGCGCTTCCAGATCAGACTCGCATCAGGAGTGGATGATCGCTCGAGGACGAGCGGCCTGAGGGCTATTCCTGCAAGCACTGCGATTCCTTTTGGCCCCAGACTGAGCGTGATCAGTGTTGAAGCCAGTCCGAACACTGCCTGAATGAAGAAGGCAATCCTGGCTGCTTTGTACGTCATATGACAGTCCTTCCTTTTCGACTTCGACACGGGGCTTGAGGAGGGAACGAGCCCGGTTTGAATTCTGCCACGTGGTCCCTGGAATCCGACTGGGAAGTGGTGAGTCGCATGTGGCGTGAGACAGCGGAACATCCGCTCTCTTTCCACACTGTACTGCTCAATTTCCGGTTAAGATCCAAATCCGGGTGTCACAACCCGAGTTGAGATGGATCTAGACTTCACAAGAAGCCCTGTCTGAATACTTGGAACCGGAGCCAGGAGCGCCACTGGAATGCGGGCTTCTATGAGCGAGCCATATTCTTCTGTGAAGCCGTTCCTTGGCTGCTCCCTTAGCCTCCCCCGAACTCCGGGCGATAGTGTACCACTCCCGAGTGTTCCCGCAGCGATCCTTCGCGAAGTTCGCGTACCATAAATGCCTCGGGAGGCGCATCATAGGCCGACTTCAGGTTGAACGAGACCGAGGGGAGGAATCCAAACCGCGGATAATATGCCGGGTGGCCGAGGACCACGACATAGTCAACCGCGAGATCAACGCAGTGCCGCATCCCCTCTTCGACGAGCCGGGTTCCGATCCCGCGGTTCTGCCAGGAGGGGAGCACGGCCATGGGACCGAGTCCGAGCCCCCGGAGCTCGGGCACCGGAGGCACCAGCGTGACGGGCGAAAAGAGGATATGGCCGACAATGAGATCATCGCCGGCTACTGCGACCAGTGAGAGCACGGCTCCTCCTCCGGACCGGATTGCGTCAACGATATCAGCCTCCTCAATTCCACCAAACGCGAGCCTGTTCAATTCCCGAATCCGTGAGAGATCGGGCGGCCTCTCAGGCCGGATTCTGAGTGCGGCGTTGAGTGTCACGTCATTTCAACCCGAGCGGTTCTCCCAGTGCGAGTTTCCGGACCGCTTCGGCGATCCGCCTGCGGCGTGTTTCTTCCCTTTTTGCGTCCAGGATCCAGGCGACATAGAGTCGGCGCTGCGACGAGGGGAGCAGCATGAAATTCTTCCTCAGAGCGTTCCGGGCGAAGAGTGCATTGCGGAGTGTGAGGGGGATAGCCTGATCTTTCTTCCTGGGGAGGTCTCTTGGCCGTCTGAGAACACCTGGCTCCATCGCGGCAAGACCCGAGGGAGCCATCCGCCCCTGCTGGATAAGCCTCCGGACCCGGCGGATATTCAGTTCGGACCAGGTACTTCCTTTTCTTCGCGGCGTGAACAACCGGGCGTATCTTTTCTCATCGAGCCTGTGGATGAGACTGTCGATCCAGCCGAAGCAGAGGGCCTCTTCCACCGCACCTTCATAGGAGAACGCCGGGCCACCAGCGGCCTGCTTCCGAAAGACAAGCCAGACGCCACGGGGCTGCCGGTGGTGCCTGCGCAGCCAGGCACGCCATGCGGCCTGGCTCGTCAAAGTCAGATGGTGATAGGAGTGCATCACGCATTCCTTCCGTCGACAACAGGGCATACCGGGCGAGTCCCACCCTTCATCTTTCGTCCAATTCACTCAGCCCCGGCGCTGCTGCCAGGAGTTGGCTTAGAGTGAGTGTGGATTCAGGTGCCCGGGGTCTTCTCGTCTGGCCTTTCGCGCCAGGATCTTATCGACACGTTGATGCGTCACGTGTGTGACTTCGAAATCATACCCGCCAAAATCAAATCTGTCGCCGGCCTCCGGCAGTCGTCCCAGGACGGTCATCACGAATCCTGCCACGGTCTGGTACTCCCGGGCTTCTTCACCGGGGAGCACCTGAAGACGAAGGAGATCTTTTGCGTCCGCAATGGGGAGCCTGCCGTCGAGCATCCAGCTCCCGTCTCCCTGTAGCACGCCCCGGGGTCGAGCGGGTTCACCCGGCAGGTGAATTCCCCGTACAATAGATCGGAGGATATCGTTGATCGTGACGAGTCCCTGCACGCCTCCGAATTCATCCACCACCAGTGCAGCGTAGGAGGATGACTCCTGAAATCGCTGGAGTGCCTCGAGAGCAGGGAGTTTCTGCGGAAGGGAAGGAGCCGGGCGGAGGACCCGGCGCACATCAAGCGCGATCCCGCTCAGTGATTGCGAGAACAGGTCCTTAGCGAAGACGATTCCGGAGGCGTCGTCGAGACTCTCGTGCGCTACCGGGTAGCAGGTGTACCCGGTCGAGATGATCTTATTCCGAATCGAATCGCTTGGCTCATCGGCATTCAACCATACTACCGCAGTGCGCGGTGTCATCAGGGCGTTCACGTTAAGGTCACCGAGCCGGAACACCCGCTCCACCATTTCGCGCTCCTTCTGATGAAACGCGCCGAGCTGCGCACCATGCTTCAACATCAAATTGATTTCCTCCTCACTGACTGCCTCGTCCGCCGGAGGGCGAGCGTGGACAATGCGGAGGACAAGCCGGGTCGATTGGGTGAGCAGCCTGACGGCAGGAGAGGTGATGGTGGCAGCCAGGCGCATGAGCGGGGCCACCCGGAGGGCGATGACCTCAGCGTTGTTCAGCGCAATGCGTTTCGGCGCGAGCTCCCCGACAACAAGCGACGCGTACGTGATACAGAGCACGACCAGCACCACACTGACCGCCTCCCCGTACGGGCTGACGGCCGGGATGTCATTCAGCAGCTCGGCCAGCTGGCCTGCAATCGTCGCGCCTCCAAAGACTCCGGCGAGGATCCCGACAAGCGTGATCCCGATCTGGACTGTCGAAAGAAATCGGTCGGGAGTGGCCATTAGATCGAGGGCCACCGCGGCGCGGCGATTCCCCGAATCCGCGAGTTGCTGCAATCGTGCCTTTCGGGAGGAAACGAGCGCGATCTCGGACATCGCGAAGAGTCCGTTGATGAGGATCAGGAACACGATGACGAAACTTTCAATGAGTATCGCTGCCATACGCTTTTTCTCCTGTGCAGGCCGTTATCCGGCGCAGGCGGATGCGCGCCAGGGTCTCCCGCCCGTGAAAGAGAGACCTCGCGGGCGGTCCAACTCTACCGGCGTTCTGGCTGCCTGGTGAACCACTGGACGCATGAGCATGCCGTGCAGACAAGCGCGTATGCCGTCCTGTTCGCCCAGTCGAGTCCGAGAAACGTGAGGCCCGGTGTGTTCATGAGAATATGCCTGAGTGAAAACGTCTTCCCCCCGCAATGAGGGCATTGGATGTCTCTGCCGTGAGCGTGGAATGTCGCGGGCTCCTTTTCCAGTGAACGGTCCGTCTTCTCGAAGACTGCGCCTATCGCCATTCTGGTTTCCTCCTGAGATTCGCCGGTTTCCGCTCTCCCTTCCTGAAGATCTCCGCGCCGTCTCTCCGCTTCATCTGAGATTTGACATCTGATATGGCCAATATCCGATAAAATATCGAAACAATGCAGATTTCAGAGTGCAGAGCTCAGATCTCGTTCGGTGGGAGTTGGCCCGATGTCGCCCATCGCTCATCCCTCGAATAGGATACTGCAGCATGTCACAGCTCCTTCCGCCTTGGCCAGCTCGGACATGTCAATATCCACGATACGAATTCCCCCGCCGGTCAGCCGTTCCCGGGTGCGCGGAAAAGCCGTCGGGTAGAGTATGCGTCTGCCGAGGAGAAGACCGTTCGCAGCATACGGCTCTCCTGGGTCTGTCTCAATGACTCGAACGCCCTGAAAGAAGCCCGGGATGACCCAGCGCGGGTTTATGAGTATGGTTTCCTGATCGACCAGCGTCACGGCTGACTTCAGGTGAAGGCACTCAGACACCTCGATTCCGGTGACACGATAGCCGAACCGCGCAAGCGCGCGCTTCATCTGTTCTACCGCTGCCTCATTTGTGCGCCGCGAAACCCCGATGTAAAGATCCCTGTCAATGCGGAGGACGTCACCACCATCCATTGTGCCGGGCTCCTCAATTGTCAGGAGCAGGCGGTAGGGGCGAAGTGCCTCTGCAACTGCGGCGGTCTCCGGCCTGCGTGAAGGCGCTCCCGGGCGCGTGATGACGGCGACTTCATCCAGAACAATGGCAGCGTCTTCAACGAAGACCGAGTCGGGCAGGTCGGGCTCGACCGGCAACCGGAGGAGACTCCATCCGAGGCGCTCGAGCTCTTTCTCGTAGGCGCGGTGCTGGCTTCGTGCGATCTCAAGATCGATTGGCGCACGCTGCAGGTGCGTGAGTTCGCACCGGGTGATCGCCGGGCTCACGTCGCGTGTGATTGCGATTCTGCGCATTTCGGTCCTCACTGTTTCCCCTCCTGCGGGAGATCGACCGAGACAGGCCGGAGAAGCTCGCCGGTCGAGCTGTCAAGGACAAGCGTGGCTCCTCCCTCCGGCAGGTCGAACGAGAGCGAATTCCCGTTCCGCAGGACCACTGCATGTCTGCCTCCGGTTTTTGTGTGAACGGCCAGAATCCCTCCTCCCGCGTAGACAATATCTCCCTGCTCGCTGTAGACGTGGGCTCCGCTCCGCCGGAGTATTTCACGGAGAGGTTCGATCCCTTTCGCCGGGAGAGTGACGAACCAGGATGTGAAGTTGCTGAACAGTTTTCTTGCGACTGCCGGCTCTCCGGTTTTGGCGAATCGGCCCAAGATTTCCGCATCGGGATCGGTCACGGCAAAGAGAGGAGTGATCGGGCCTGTCCCCAGTGTGTAGGTGGAGAGAGTGTCGTTTCTGTACGATAGCGCAATTTCGGGCGGATCCGGAGAGGCGATCGGTGCGACATCGATCCCAGTAAGCGCACTGATCCATCCCGGGTCCAGCCGCTCACCATTGCTGTAGCCGGGTGCGTAGAACCAGACACAAGACCGTCCGTCCTGCGCCACCTTCTCCCGGATAAACCGACGCTGTGCGTCCGTGAGGACAAAGGTATTGCCGAAGACTACCACACGATAGGAGGTGAGATCAATCCGTCCGAGGTCGTCCAGATGGATCGCGTCGAATACGACACCGGATTTGAACGCGTTCAGCGAATTATAGTCGATGCAAACCGAACTTACAGGATCAGTCCCGCGCAGACTTGCAGTGGCAGTGAAGACCCTGGTGTCGTACACGAAAAGAACATCGGCTTCGGTTCTGTACGGGTTTGTGGACCGGGCTTCGAAGAGCCGTTTCAGTGCTCCGATCTCATCCAGGACAAACGGATCATCCCAGGATCCCCGGCTGCCCCTCTGATTGTACCGTTGCCCATCGAGGTCTACGCCGGCTAGCCCGAAATCATAGAACCAGAGGCCCATCCCCTTTGTGTAGGTGAAGAGAAGGTTTCTCCGGACGTTTGCGATGCTGTTCCGCAACTTCAGCTCATAGCGGGCATCCCGCATGATCGGTATTGTCGGCTCATTGTCCATCTCGTCCAGCCAGAGCTTTCCATGGAGTAGAATGGTCGTAATGAGACTCCGGGACCGATAGGGCTCACCTGGCTTCATGGATTCAGGCTCATACGCCTGAGGTCCCGAAAGGTAGTCGATAAACGGGGAGTCGAGCACCCGCTGGAGTTCAAGATGCCCTCCGGCGGCCTGCCTGCCGAACGTCGAGAAAAAGTATCCGTAAAAAGTCCCGACAACGATCGGACGAGGCCAGGCCTCTTTCACCAGTTTCGCGTAAAAGAGGATTCTGTCGGCGATCACCTCGTGCATGCAGGTATAAAAGTCGATCACCTTCCGCTCTCGGGAGGGATCCCGGAATACTCCGGTGGTGGTCCGGCGCTCCTCCACCCCTGGTGCCTCCGCCATCGCACGTGCCGCTGATGAATCGTTCCAGGCAACGCGAAGCGCTTCATCCGATGGGTATTTCAAACTCAGCCAACGGCGGAAGGCCCTGGTCATTGGGATGCCGACGTCAGGCTCGTTTCGAAAGAACCCCCAGTTGTGCCATTCGCCATAAATGCCGTCCGCGACCTGGACTCCGACGAGGGCGTTTCCCTCGGGGGCAGCTGCGAGCAATCGCAGGACCTCCCGCGTCAGATCAGCGGATTCCCGTTTCCATAGTTCCGAGGCTAGGCTGACTCGCCGGACCGGATAGTTGTCGTCTTCGATGATACGGGGGAACCCGTTCGGGTCTTCATCCTGGTAGTCTGTGTCCGCGTACCGCACCCATTCTTCAGGATGCGCTCGCATCCACCATTTCGGCGCGGTAACGTGGAACCGAATAATCACACCCGCTTCCGGGCACACCTCCCGTATTCCCGCGATCTGCTTCTGCGCCGGTGCGAGATCAATCGTCCCATTGTCCTGCCAGAGCTGCTCCAGTGCAACGTCGACCTGGAAGAGCCGGATTCCCCGCTCGTAGAAGGCACGGATGTTGTGCCGGGGGAGCTCTTCCCACGACCAGCGGCCGCCCGGGACATCTGTCAGTGAATAGATCATTGGATAGACGGGGCGATCATTTACCAGGAACATGGGCCTGCCGTGCAGGAGGGAGATGCGGGCGGTCATCGGAATTTCCATTTGGTCTGGTGTTACGGTTTCGTTTCCGCACAGAAGGGTGTGTCCGGCAAGACTGAGGAAAATGAACCAACCGGCTGTCTTCCCTGTCATGATGACATTCGCTCCTCCCTGATAAGACGGTGCCAGCAGATTCCTCCGCAGGCCCCACATCGCCTGAATCGTCTTGCATCCCCGCTTGATTTCCAGCGGATTCCTCCCGAATTCCAAACCGTCTCCCGGTGACCGCAACGAGAACAGACGAGCATCCAGTGACGGGACTCCTTTTCCGCCCCTCTGGAAAACGCACGCGGCAGCATCGAGAGCAGTTGAGCACGCAGGTCAATCATCGCTCAAGTCCCTTTCCTGTACGGGCGCCTGCGTGTCGGGCGCCGATCGGAGCATCCCACGCTCAGGACCTCCCGGCGGATCTGCTCGCTCTGTCCGCGCAGCGCATACAGGATGATTGTTGACGAGGCATTCTGCCGCCTGAGGTCCTTGATCAATCGCAGAACCTTCTCTGGAGCGTACCGCATTGCGTCTTTCAGCGCCCATCCGACACCTTTGCGCACCAGGTCGTCCGTGTCATGGGCGAGGGATTTGCAGAGTCGGAGTGCATGACCTGTAAATCGGCCGCTCTCTGCAAGTTTCCGTGTAAAGGTCACAACACTCGCCCTCCTCTTCCACCGAAGCGGAGACCGGCTCCAGCACTCCAGCAAGGTAAGTGTCTCGCCGGGATAATTCCAGAGCAGATGGCGCATTACTTCAAGCGCGAGATGGTCGACTTGAGACCAGCTGCGGAAGTTTTCGACGCACCGGTCCAGGGTTCCGAAATGCCGTGGCTGAAGACTTTCCGCGGAGAGTGCCAGAATATAGATTCCAGCATGCCCCGGCTCGCCGATGTGCGTCTCGAGAAGGGAACGGGCCAGGCTCAGACGATCCCGCAGCGAGAGGCTGAGAATGCGTGAATGAAACGAGCGCATGATGTGCCTGAATTCCGGCGTCGGCACGCCGTACACAAGGTACTCCTCATCCTTGTGAAACCTGCGCTCAGGCACGGGGGTGGTCCGACCTCCCTCCCGGACAAACGCTCGCGTCAGGCCGTCGAGGATTTGTCTCCTGATCCTCTGAGGCTCGAGCGTGGCGCTCCGGGTTCCGGGACGGCGGGAACGTCGGACTCTTCGTTGGTGTGCGCGTGCGTCAGGCATGTCAGTCTGGTTCCGACTCCTCAGTTGGTGTCTGTGTCGCGCTGCAGGATTTGGCGAGAAGACGGAACGACGGGACTATCCGCTGACAAGAGTCGAACCGGTGCACGCTGATTCCAGCGATGTGTGCCGGATGCGGTGCCCCGCCGCGGTCAGGGAGATAGATGTGCAGCTGTGAGTTCGATGAAATGTCTGAATTCCCCGCCGTATCGCTCCAGATCGAGGAATTGCGTCATCAGCGACCTGTCCCGGACATTATAGTCCGGACTCGCAAACGGGTTTTCATGGATTCCAAGGTTCAGCTCTTCGACTCGAACGCCTGTGTCTCTGCGAATTCCTTGAAGGGCATTCATGATCGCCCCGGGGGGCATGACCTGATCGTTGGTGTTTGCGACGCCGAGCAGGCGTGGAGCGATCTCCCTGAGCCGGGCTTCGAGCCGTGTCCGGTTCGGGAGCAGCCCGCAGAACGCATTGAACCAGGTTCCTTCCCCATGAAGGTCCAGCCAGTGTCTCAGCCTGGGGGAGGCCAATCGCTCACGATATTTGACGAAGAGCTTCATCAGGGCGATTTCGGCCATATGATCGACGATCAGGTGGGACGAGAGGTTGACGTCCCGGACCGAGGCGCCCGAAGCGAAGATAATCCCCCTGCTGTCTGAAAACAGGTTTTCAGGGTCCTCGAGCAGCAGGGCGAGGGGGATGTATCCCCCCGCGGAGAACCCGAGGAGGTCAATCCGGGTGCCTTCGGCGAAATGCGGATGGTGGCCGCGGCGTATGGTGCGCGCGAGGTCGACGATGTCCCAGTAGGACTGCTCTGCCCCCCAGAAGAACCGTTCCGGGTGAGTCCCAATCCTGTCGCTGATGACCGCGTTAAAGTGATGGGCATTCTCATTGTCAGGGATGGCAGCGCGTCGTGCATAGCTCTCCTGCTGCGTGAGACCCCAGGCCGGGAGCACCCGATTGATGTGGAACGTGAGAGGAAAGAGCACGACAGGTATGCCGGTATGCTGCCAGATCTGGTACGCCCAGGGGACGTATTTTGTGAACGATCGTTCGTTCAGTCCATGGAAGAGGATAAGGACGCGGTTCTGCTGTCCACGGAGGTGACGCGGGGCGTGATGAACTACGAGCGGGTATCTGAAATGGATATTCTCCCCGATTGTCTGATCGGAGGGTTCACTGCTCTCCGGCGTCCCGGCAAATGTGATCTCGTGAGACAGGCATCGATACGAAGTTCCTCCGAGCAGAAAATGAGCGTTCGAAGAGCTGTAGGAGAGGCTGTAGAGATCGACGCCTTCTTCAAGGAACTCGAGGGGAGCGTCATCCGTCCATTCGAGTGTTCGCCGGAATCGCCGGCTGATCGAGGAGTAATCAGGATGGTGCATGGTGGTCAGGAACGCCTCGTATCATGCCCTTCCCCGGATGCGGGGTGCATCCGGGGCGGCAATGGATGTTCAACGACTCTGTTTTCGCTCAGCGCACTTCCAGGTAGTCCTTGCCCGGCAGTTTCGGGAAGGGTGCGTGAGGTTCTGTCTGGTACCAGAATGCCACGGACGCGATATCGTCCTGGAGGGGGAGATACCGGCCGCCCGACCGCCAGCCGAGCGCCTGGATCGTCACCTTCAGGTCCTTTTCAAACCGGACCGGGTCCATGATATGCCATCGATACAGGCCGAAGCGCTGATTCGAATTGTACACGCCGTCAGGACGGATCACCTGCGCGAGGCCAGAATAGGGAGTGGTAAACTCCTGGTATTGCTTCGTCTTCTGGTTCTCGAAATTGTAAGACCCGCAGAAATAATCCTCTGTGCCTGTTCCGCACACGGTGGGAAACTCCGTGTCGCCGTCCATGTAGAACTTGATCTCGCCTTCCCCCCACCAGCCGTTGTTGTTTACCCCCCAGGCCATGTATGTCCCGATGTAGTGTCCCCATCCTTTAATGCCGTCCACAAGCGTATAGACCTGCTTGTAGGGGAGGGGATTGACACGTCGGAATTGCGCATGGAAATACGCCGCGTCTGCGGCGACATCGGTTAGCGTATAGTTGATCTGATAGTAGAGCGTCGCGTCAGCTTCCCCGATATTCTCAACCGTCATCCTGCAGGACTTTCGAAAGGGCATCTCCCAGTAGCAGTTGAAGGCGCTCCCGGGATTCACGCACACGGCGAGCGATGAGATCTGCGAATATTCCCCCCAGCCACAGGCAAAGAAGTCACCAACCGGAGCCTCGACGGAAGGGGTCTCCTCCCCATCCCAGTAAATCCTCAGTATCAAGTACCGCCAGTGGCCCGTCGGGGTCATCCAGATCTGCTGGATGGCGCCGGATCCCGAGATTTCTCCCAGCGTAAACGTCTCGCCTGCCTTGATTTTTACCGACGGCGAGACTTTCCACCCACGGCCCAGGTCTTTTGCCGCGCCCTGTCCGGTCCCCTCTGTTGCCATGCCGGCTTTTCCCTTCTCGCCGGTGAAATTCTCCGGGCTGATCGACCGTGTTTTCGCCTTGGAAAGGCGGGAGAGGGTACCCATGCCCATCCCGAGCCCGTTGAATGTCTGCTGCGCATTCATGGTTGCTCCAATCATCAATAGTGTAACTACCAGGCACAGTGTTCTCATGGTCACTCCCTGTTGTGATATTCGGTGAACGATGGAGATCTCGATTAAATCTTTTCGCGGTCACGGATTACCGAGTATCTCGCCGCCCCGATCGATATTCTCCAGGGTGTAGACCCGGGAAGGAAGCACGATCTCTTTCGGCACCTTTTTCCCCCGCAGCAGGGCGAGTGCGGTTTCGATTGCCTCCCTGCCTCCGGTCGGGTACTCGAAGGATGCGGCGAGGATTCCCTGCTTCACATACATCTGGCCTTCCTGCGGCAGCGCGTCGATTCCGACAAACAGCATTTGCTTTTCCCTGCCGGCGGCGCGGGCCGCGAGATATGCTCCGTGGGCTCCGGGGTCATTGTGTGCGTAGACAAGATCGATAGTCTGAAAGCGTGCCAGCGCGGATTCCATCTCCTTGCGGGCGTTCGGCTCCAGCCATTTCATGTCTGCCTCGAATACCACTTCGATGGAGCTTTCCTTGATCCCCTCGAGGAACCCGCTGTGTCGATCCTGCCCCGGAGTGGACGTCATGAGTCCCTTGAGTTCCACGATCTTTCCCCTGCCGCCCAGTCTCGCGGCGATCCAGCGTCCGGCTGCGCGCCCGATCTTCTTGTTATCCGCTCCGATAAAGCAGGTATAGTCTGAACCGAGCACGCGGCGGTCGAGGATGATGACTGGAATTCCCTTTGCGTACGCATCTCTGACGGGTTTGGTAAGGGGGGCCGCCTCTTTTGGCGAGACGATAATCAGATTGACGCCGGACCGCACGAGCTCATTGATATGAGCAACCTGTCGGAGGTTATCGTTCTGAGCGTCCTTGAAGACAATGGAGAGCTCCGGATGCGAGCGGGCTGTGTTCGCCAGGTCGGCGTTCATCTGGACGCGCCATGGTTCACCGAGATTGCACTGGCTCATGCCGATTGTCCATCTCTTCTGCGCCTGAACGCCGGCCGCTGTCAGGAGCGTTATCAACAGGGTGAACAGGTGCCGCAAAATGGGAGCAGGTCTCATGCGTGTCATTCGCCGTCCCCTCCGATCCCGCAGAAGTGGACTTTCAGTCCGAGCTCTTTCATCGCAGCGGCCTTTGCGAACATCCCCGTCCGGGCCGTTCGGGAATCCGGCGCATACACAACCTGGATGTGATTGGCTTTGTGCCGCGCCATCATCTGATCCCGGGAAATGCCGGGGAGAACCGCATGCATGATCGGCCACTGGGGAGTCGTCTGTCTCCACCGGTCCTCGGTTTCATCTGTCGGGAGCTTTACAACTTTCCCGGTGCCGAGATCGCAGTGAAGCTGTCCCCCCGCCACGAACACTCTGCTCCACACGATGTCACCCGGTTTGCTGATTCCCTTCAGCGTGCTTCCCCCGAGGCGGAAATACATCGGTGGCTGGCGTTCACCCACAGCACCTGCGTAGCCATCGATAAAATGCGCGGGCGGAGCTGCGCCGGAAATCTCGAAGACCCAGACGAAATCGTCCACCCCGTCGCCGGAGTAGTGCCGGCCCCAGCGGACATCATGGAGGGTGTTCTCAGGCGGGAAGCCAAGCCGGCGCCAGAGCCGGTAGGTGACAAGGGCGTCCACTCCGGCGCATTCGTCCACTTCATTGAAATGTGGAAGTGCCTCTCCGGGAAAGAGTTCCCGTCCGTCAGCGCTGTATACCGGGGGCCGGTCCACGTTGTTCAGCAGGCCCTCGGCCAGGTCTGACGCCGCCGTCAGGTCTTTGAGTCCCTGCTGGTACTGAATCCCGATCGTTGCGCACCCGAACTCATCGGCCAGCCGCACTGCGGCGATATACATTCTGCATTGCTGGAGCACCTGAGATTCCGTAAGGTCCGTGGTCTCGTCCGGCCCGTAGGTGAACCGCATCCCCTTCGCCCTGACCCAGTCATACACCCGTCTCGCCTCGTCGTCCGATACAGCCTGCATTGCCGCGAACAGGGTTGACTGGCTGAGCCGTTCCTTGTAGATGCCCGTCGGATGGAGGAGCTCGTCCGGGACGATGGCGTTGTACATGCCCATGCACCCTTCGTCAAACACCCCCATAATTGCCTTGTTCTCACGGAATTCATTCGCGAAACGCCGGCCAGCCTTTTCCGCGGACGCTGGAACGCCCGCGTTCTTATATGAGACCAGATGACGGGAGTCCTGCTTCACCGTTCTCTTCTTCATCCATTGCTTTAGCCCCTTCAGGAAGAAGCGGTCATCGAAATTCTCGCTCCAGAGACTGCTGTAGGAGATGCCGGCCTTCGTCAGGCAGCCGTTCAGGTTCAGCAGGCCGACGAGTCCCGGCCACGTCCCGCTCCAGTTCGCCAGCGTGAGGATCGGCCCCCGGTGTGTCGATAGCCCCGGGAGGATGTGGTGAGAATACTGCCAGACAGACTCCGCGACGATGAGGGGCGCCTTCGGAGGGATCGAGCGGAACACCTCGATGCCGTACTTCTGGCTGTCGATGAAACCGTGGCCTTTCCGCTCGTCATAGGGATGCGCGCGGATCACCGTTCCGCCCAGCGACTCGACCGCTGCAACGATCTTTGCTTCCATCTCCGCCTGTGCCGGTTCGCATTTCCGGTTCGCCGCCGGCCGCAGGTCGCCGTTTGCGACCAGATATATTGTCTTCATAATGTCATCTCTCCCGATTCATTCAGGTGTGTTCTGTCTCAGGGGTCCGATTCTGCCGGGGGCCGCTCTGGCGTGACGCGTTCCACGCCCCGCGCACCCATGTTCAGTTGAATCCAGTCCTGCAAAATCCAGCGAGNNGGAGTGTGCTCTCCCCGGGCTGTCCTGGCCGCTCCCCCTGATACGTGATATCAGCCATCAGATATGACCTATGTTCGATAGGATATCGAAATATAGGGGATATCAAATTGCAGGTATCAGATCTCGTTGCGCGGGAGCCGTTTCAACCAGGGCCCGGCTGATCCAATAGGATATGAGAAATAGCGGATTGGCCGTGCGCGTACTGCCGGGGGCTTCCGGTGTACGGAGGCAAGGTAGCAACTGGAAAGGGGAAACTCAACTTGAAGTTTGCGCCGGCCGGCCGTATGTTGATGCCAGGCATAGCTGCCGGTTTCCGGCAGGGCCCTTGCGAAACTCCGCTTACTCCTTCGGGTGTCCCAATGACTACGGAAAGCAGAAAGCTCCTGCCTCTCAGGATCATCAACAGCGTCGCGCCCATCCGGATTGCAGATAATGGCGGGTGGACCGACACGTGGTTCGCGCGCCATGGCAAGGTGTTCAACATCGGCGTGTACCCCTACGCTGAGGTGCAGATTGAGGTGTTTCCGTACTCGGGTGACAAGGAACGGATCATCGTTCAGGCAGAGAATTACGGAGAGCGTTTTGAAGTTGTCCCGAGGTCAGTTGGCTGGGATCGTCATCCACTCCTGGAAGCGGCGATTGAGTATATGCGAGTCCCTCGGGACATCTCCGTCCAGGTTACGATCTTTTCCGAGGCGCCCGCCGGTGCGTCGACCGGGACTTCGGCGGCCGTTACCGTCGCTCTCATCGGGGCATTGGACCGTCTCACGGCAGGGCGAATGACCCCTCACGAAGTTGCGTATGCGGCACACCATGTGGAGATGAACATGCTGGGGCTTCAGTGCGGAATCCAGGACCAGCTTTGCTCTGCGTTTGGCGGAATCAATTATATCGAGATGCACGACTTTCCCCGCGCCGTGGTGTCGCAGATTCAGGTGTCAAACACCATCTGGTGGGAGCTGGAGCGGCGGCTGGTTCTGATTTATCTCGGGAAATCCCACAGCTCCTCCGACGTACACAAGCGAGTGATCCGTGAACTGGAGGAAGAGGGGCCGGGGAGCGCTCGACTCGAGGCGCTGCGGAAGACTGCGGAGAAGTCGCGCGATGCGGTCTATGCGGGAGATTTCGCGGCGCTGGGGAGGGCGATGATTGAGAACACGGAGGCGCAAAGGAACCTTCAACCAGGACTTATCGGTGAAGACGCAGGCAGAATTATCGAGATAGCACGTGCGCACGGGGCGCTGGGATGGAAGGTCAACGGTGCGGGCGGTGAGGGTGGGTCTGTCACGCTGCTGGCGGGCGATCTGTCGTACGCCAAGCGCAAGATGATCGGGGATATTGAATCCTCAGAGTCACGCTACCGGACAATCCCAATCTATCTCAGCAGGTTCGGAGTTCGTACCTGGGAGCGGTTCTCGGGAGAGGGTACTCGCTGAGGTCAGAGAGCCCGGTCGCGGTCAGGTCAATCGTAGACGCACTTCCGCGCTTCGTCAGCGAACGCATCGAGCAGTTCGGGCTCTGCTTCGAAGAAATGGTCGGATGGACTGAGGACGTATCCGCCTCCGGGTCCCGCCTCGTCAAAGCATCGCCGGACTTCCCTGCGCGTCTCCTCAGGTGTGCACCCTTTGAAGAAGTGGAACTGGTCGAACCCTCCGATCATGCATACCCGGTCTCCGATCCGGCGCTTGGCCTCGGCAAGCCGGGTATCCCCGCCCATCCCCGTCGGCGTGAAGGTTTCCATCGCATCCGGGCGCATCCCGGCGATCAGCTCCAGTAGCGGCATCATTCCGCCGCAGGTATGATAGACTATCCGCTGACCGGCCTCCTGCGCCTCGGCGATGACAGGAGCGTCGTATGGCGCAACAAACTCTGAGAAGATCTTCGGTGATATCACTGTGCTCGATGCATCGCCGCCGCCGTGTTCGAGAAGATCATACCGGGCGCCCGCCGTTGAAGCGGCGAAAGTCAGCTTACGTTTCTGGAGAACCTTCAGCAGGGTGTGGACCCATTCCGGGTCTTCGTATGTCTGCATGATCAGCTCCTCGATGCCAAACAGCACGGCTGCGTCCTGCCAGCAGCCAGGCTGCCCGTAGACTTCAAAGGAGGGAAGTCCGCCGCGTATAATCGCACTCTCTCCGTACCGGTCGGCGGCCCGGTTGACCGATGAGATATCGCAGAGGGGCAGCGGGGCGAATTCAGCGATCAGATCGATGTCCGATTTCTCCTTCAGCAGGCGCTCGGCGACCCAGGAGGTGTGTTCATTGCTCTGGAGGACCATCGTCAGGGATTTCTTCGGAGTCTCGAACGTATATCGGACGGTGGAGTACTCGGAATCGGCGAGTCCTCGCTCGGATATTCTCCAGCGGTCAGAGCAGATGCGCGGGGACTCGAGGTAGCCGGGGGAATGGCCGGGATCATAGTACTCCCCCCGTGACTCGTCGGGACGCAGCGGATAGATCCAATGGATCGGGTCGAGTCCGAATCTGGCGAAAAAGGCATCGTTGTCCGCGCCCGGGAGTGTGCGCGCAAGATAGGATGGCATCACGTGGTGCGTGGTGACGGGCAGCCTGTCCGGCGTGGTACGGCGCAGTGCGGCGAGAAAACGTTCTTTCGGGGTCACGGATCGTGTGTCAATCTCTGGATGGCCGGGTCAGTGAAAAGGTCTGATGCGTCGTCGCTCGTAGAGGAAAATTCGGAGATGATGGCCCCTTCATCGCCTGCCTGAAACCAGTGGAGCGTATCAGCGGGGATCGTGTATTGCTCTCCGGGCTTCAGGATCAGCTCGTGCCAGACGGTCATATAGCGCCGGTACTTTTCGGGGATTCTTGCCCGGGGCCTTGGTGTCGGCGCCCCTTCCGTATAGAGGAAGACTTTTCCCCGACGAACACGAAATGTCTCCTTCTTCCCATTGTTGCGGGGTGTAATCGGCGGATGTCTGTGTTCCGGGCAGATCTGGCGGGGGAACATAACGAGTTCTTTAGCGCAGTACCGGTCATTGTTCTCGTAGACGACGATTTCGAGGCCGATCGTTGCGATATCATTCAGGCCGAAGTCGACTACCTCCACCGTTCGTTCTTCCTCTTTTGTCAGGACGATTCCGGCACGCCGGAGCATGGCAATCGCGCGCCTGCGTATAGCGGTATGCTCTTTTCTTGTCACACTGGTTTTCCTTCCCACTCTGGAGAATATAGCATTTCCGGGGTAAACCTCCAGATCATTCCGGCCGAATGCCTCGTAGAAACTGGAATCATTGCGGGCACGGGAATTGTGCCCATGCCGGTTGACGGGAGGTGGCCTGACCCGCGCATCTGCACAGGGGAGGGTAAAATCTTGAACTTCTCGTTGGTTTTGCATACTTTTACGCGGGATCACAAGCATCGGAGTTCCTATCGATTGTCGTTGATACGCGTTGTTGGTGGGATCGCCCCCGGAGACGAGAGAAGCGGAGGGGAGGGGCGACAGTGAGAGTCGGGTAAGTATTGACGGGAATCGAATTGGCTTCTACGCCTCCAACATTGCCGCACACATTCCTTCGGCTGTTCCTCAAGCCTATTCTTTCTGTTTTAGGCCCGCTTCTGCTTGGCACGCTCGTGCTTTTTCCGATTGCGCGTGGTGGATCGCCACTGTCGGCTCTTGCCCCGTTTTCACCTCAGGACACCGGAAAGGCCCCGTTCCCTTTTCCGATCTTCGGCCAGGACACGACGCGGAGAGGGTTGCGTGACTCAACCGCCCTTCGCCTGAAAGCAGATTCAACCCGCCTGGATAGTGCGCGCCTGGATAGCACCCGGCGAGATTCCCTTGCCCGGCGACCGTTTATTACGGACACCACCTACGTCGTGTACCTTGATTCTGCCGCGCGCGAACGCCAATTCGTCTACAAGCGGTATGATTCGCCCCATGTGCAGTTCTTCCCTGGCCGAACGTATCCGCTGTTCGCCTCGCCCAGGACGCAAGTTGTGCGCCGGCAGGTGATCATCGATTCGACCGGGAACTACGTGAGGTTCCGGGAGACCGTCGGGGGTGCGGATGTGAAGATCCCTGTGCGGATCTCCCTGGATGACTATGTTCGCCAACGGCTGGAGTATGAAAAACGGCGGNNAGCTCGCCGACGAAGCGCGCAAGGCACAGCAGCTTGCGGCCAGAGATGATCTTGGTGAACTCCTCAGCAACATCACCCAGATCACGATTCCGGTCCCCCCGAACCCACTGTTCAGCATCTTCGGAAAACAGGAAATCAGACTGAATATCAGTGGCGCCGTCGATATCAAGGCGGGATTCCGGAATACCAAATCGGATCAGACGACAATCTCCCGTCTGGACCAGAGCCGGAGCGAGCCTGACTTCAGTCAGGAGGTCCAGGTCAACGTGAACGGGACCATCGGTGACAAACTCAATATCCTCGCAGACTGGAACACACGCCGCACATTCGAGTTTGAAAACCAGCTCAAAATCAAGTACACGGGCTACGATGATGAGATCGTGCGGAGCGTTGAGGCCGGAAATGTGTCGCTGCAGACGCCGTCGGCCTTTATCGGCAGCAGTCAGGCACTCTTCGGCGTGAAAGCGCAGTTTCAGGCGGGACCGCTCACCCTCACGACGATCGCTTCTCAGAAGAAGGGGCAAATCAAAGAGCTCAGCGTGTCCGGGGGGTCGAAGGAGCAGGCGTTCGAGTTCCGCGCCTTTGAATACTCCACCAATAACTACTTCGTGGACACGCTCTATCGAAGCACCTATGAACCCTACTACCAGAATGAACCGCCGCTGGTCAACCCCGATCTTCAGATTGTCGAAGAAGAGGTCTGGGTACAGCGCCAGGGAGGGATTCCCGATCCGAATGAGCGGCAGGGGATCGCATTCATTGAGATTCCTGCGCGTGGGACCGGATACAGCGAAGCGCTCCGACAGGAGGTCGATATCCCCGGACGGATTGAGACGGGCCCGTTCGTCAAGCTCGATCGGTCCCAGTACGAGCTGACCGGAGACGGCTACATCGGCGTAATCTCGCTCAACACAAACGTCGGGGACCAACAGATCGTTGCCGTCGCGTATCGCCGGGCGGACGGGGCGCAGTTCGGGGAGCTGGTCCGGGATCTCGGAACGGACAGCGCCGCGATCAGCAAGGCTCTGATTCTGAAGATGGTCAAACCAAAGAACCTTGTCTCAAACGGTCCAACCTATCCGGTCGCCTGGAACCAGCTCCTGAAAAACATCTACCCGATCCCTGGAATCGGGAGGAATTTGAAGAAGGAGGGATTCACGCTCGACCTCTTCCGCCGCGTTCCCGGGCAGGAAGATGTCAACAATATTCTCAACGAACCGTTGCTCCGCGCGTTAGGGATCGACCGCTTTACCAGCGACGGCGCTCCCGCGGAGAACGGCGACGGGCAATTCGACTTCAGGGCGGGACGCACCGTCAACCTTGCCCGCGCGGAGATCATTTTCCCGTCCCTCCGGCCGTTCGATCACCAGGTCAAACAGTACTTTGAGGGCAAGGGGACGGTTCTGGAGGATACCTCTGAGTACCTCTACGCGGAAGTCTATGACACGACGCAGACCTTTGCTCAGCAGAGTATCCGGAATCGGTATGTCATACGGGGGAAGGCGGCCGGCGAGGCGACCTCCAGGTACTCCCTCGGATTCAATGTCGTTGAGGGAAGCGTGCAGGTCCTGCTCGATGGCAGGCCGCTCGTTGCGAATATCGACTACACTGTAGACTACATCGTGGGCGAGGTGGTTATCAAGAACGACCGCGCGCTCGTGCCCGGGGCGAACCTGCAGATCAAGTACGAACAGAATGACCTCTTCCAGCTTGCATCGAAGACCCTGCTGGGGGCACGGGGAGACCTCCGTTTTTCGCAGGACGCGCTCCTCGGGTTCACGATAATGAACCTCAACCAGGAAACGCTGAGCGACAAAGTGCGCCTTGGTGAGGAGCCGAATAAGAATACGATCTACGGAGTGGACGGCTCAACCAGCTTCAATCTTCCGTTCCTGACCAGGGCGTTGGACGCCCTTCCGATTCTCCAGACCCGCGAACAATCCACATTCAAAGTGTCGGGTGAAGCGGCGTACATGAGTCCCGATCCGAACACCAGGAAGAGTCCAATCGCCAACGACCTCGGCGAGGCGATCGCCTACATCGATGATTTTGAGGGTGCGAGGCGATTCATCCCGGTTGGAATTGCGTACAACGCCTGGACGCAGGCAAGTCCTCCGAGTGATAACTTCTGGTTCCCGTTGGTGCCCGACACCACAAAGATGTTTTCCAAGGGTCGGATGGTCTGGTTCAATCGTCTCCCCACCGATGTTGCCCTGACTGACATCTATCCCCAGAAGAAGCCGGGAAGCACGCAGAACAACCAGGCTACGGTTCTTGATCTTCGCTATTTCCCTTCCCAGCGGGGGCAATTCAACTACAGTCTGGATCTCGGGAACACGCTAACCCCCACAAGGAACTGGGGGGGTGTCATGAAGCCGCTGTCCATTTCGGCAATCAACCTGCGGAAAGAGAACGTCGACTTCCTTGAGATCTGGATGCGGGTTGACCGGGCGCCCTCCGACGGCACAGGAAAAATGGTGATTGACCTGGGATCAGTCAGCGAAGACGCGATCCCGAACCGGCAGCTGAATTCGGAGGATCTTGTCATCAGTTCGACGCCGAACGGAATTCTCAACGAGGGAGAAGACATCGGGCTCGACATGTTGAGCAATGATCAGGAACGATCCCGGTACGGTCTGCTTACGGGACTCTACCCGGAATTGATCAACGACCCTTCCGGCGACAATTTCTCCTTCGACAACAGGACGGTGGGGACGCCTTCGGAAGACTTCAACAAGATCAATGGAACTGAGAACAACAAAGATGGTCCGGGCGGAAGAATTCCGGATACGGAGGATCTGAACTCCAACGGCATCGTCGACCTTGCCAACTCGTATTTCCAGTACGAGCTGTCGCTTGACACCGTTGCGCTGCGGAATCCCGCCATCCAGGGGGGCGGGAACAAGGGATGGTATCTCTTTCGGATTCCGATCCGCGATTACGCCCGGACGGTCGGCAGCCCCACTCAGGAGAATATCGAGTTCATTCGTGTCTCCTTTATCAATGTGACCGACACGGTCGCCGTCCGTATCGCAGATTTCAACCTAGTCGGGAACCAGTGGCAGAAAGTCCAGGGCAGCGAGGGCGATTCATCCTTTGCGGTGAGTGTGGTGAATATCGAGGAAAACTTTCCCCGTTATCAGAGCCCCCCCGGCGTCATCCGGGAACGCGACAAGACGCGTCCGGAGGAAGACGTGCTCGCGAATGAACAGTCGTTGGCGATCGTGCTGAGGGGGCTGGTGGACGGCGATTCGCGGCAGGCGGTTCGCTTCTACAGCTATCGTCCGCTCGATCTTTTCAATTATAAGACCATGAAGATGTTTGTTCATGCCGACGAGAGCTTCGCGTACACGAGCGAGACTTCCTATGATGCGGAGATGTATTTCCGCTTCGGTCTGGACAGCCTGAACTACTACGAATACCGCGCGCCGCTCCACCCGGCGGGACCTCAGAACGCGGATTCATACGGGTGGGATCCGCTGAACGAGGTGAATATCCGGTTCGATGATCTGACCGCCATCAAGCTCAATCGGGATTCGACCAACGTCATTTCGTTGCCCGTTCCTGTCCCCGGCGGGCCTCCCGGCGCAATCTACCGGGTCCTGGGGAGCCCGTCGCTCACGCAGGTCACGTATATGGCGATCGGCGTGACGAACCCCGCGGGGACGGGTACGACAGCGCCGTTGGTCGGAGACGTCTGGTTCAACGAGCTCCGGCTTATCTCTGTCGACGATACGCCCGGATGGGCATATCGGTTTGACTCCCAGGTGAAACTCGCCGATGTGGGATCGGTCTCGTTCAACTACTCCCGGGTGGATCCGTATTTCCACTCGCTGGAGCAGCGCTTCGGGAGCAGACAGGACGCGACGAACTGGGGACTGAGCACCACAGTGCAATTCGAGCGCTTCCTCCCTGAAGACTGGGCGGGGACACAGCTGGGGTTCTCCTATACCCGCACGAAGTCGTCAATCAAGCCGCGGTATCTTCCGAACTCGGATATCCTTGTTGACAGGGCGTCCGAGATTGCCCAGGAGCGTGTGCTGAGCAAGGGTGGAACGCAGGAGCAGGCGGATTCTGTCGCGAACTATCTCGTAACGACCTCACGGACCGAACGGCTATCCGAGACCTATGCCGCGCCGTCGTTCCGGATCGTCTTCCCGTTCAACGCCTGGTACATCCGTGAGACGATCAACAAACTGAGCTATGGGTTTAACTACACCCGGTCGGAAGAGTCGAGTCCGTCGGTGATTTACCGGACCTCCTGGTCATGGGGTGCGCGCCTCACATACACGAATACGTTTTCGCCAGATAACTTTTTCCAGCCGTTCCGGGCAATTTTCGACGGCATCTGGTTCCTGGACGAATACAAGAATCTCAAAATCTTCTACTTCCCTGTCAGCTTCAACTTCAATGTGGCGTTCACCCGCGCCCGCGACAAATCGTTGCAGCGGGTGTCGGGGGCGAAGGAAATCATCTCCAGAAATTTCACCTCCAGCAGGGGGTTTTCGCTCGGGTGGAAGCTGACGGAGGGTGGCTTGCTCAATCCCTCCGGCGATTATGCCGTGTCCGCGGATGCCACGTTGCTGAAACTCGAGACAGACCAGAAGGGCGGCCAGCGGTACTGGTCGGATATTCTCAACGATATCCTAGGCGGTGACCGGCTGATCTATTTCGGAGAAGATATCCGCCTGACCCAGCGGAACGTCTTCAATACGAAACCGAGCGTGCCGAATATTCTCGGCATGAAACGTTTTGTGGATGTCGGGCTCGGATATACCGTTGACTACAACTGGCAGAATTCGCTGACCAAGGGAGACATCGGAAAATCCGTGAGTTTCAACAGCACCCTGAATTACACAATGAACGTGAGGCTGAAGTCTATCTTCGATCCCCTGTTCGCAGAAAACCCTTCCACCTCGCAGCCGGTTCCGACCCCCGGCCGCCGCGGCGGGGCGGCGGAGACGTCGGCGTCGTCAGACTCGGCAACGGCGACCGCCCAGGACAGCCTGTCGCCCGGCGGGCTTGCCCGCTCACTCCGGCAGGTGACCAACATGCTCAAGCTCCTGATCAAGGTCCCGTTCCTCGATTATGACAACATCAACGTCTCCTTCAGCCAGAACAATTTTGCCTCCAACAGTGGGGTGATCGGGGGGACCGGCTTTGTCAACTTCTGGTCCTTCTGGCAGGGCAATGACCCGAAATACGGCCCGTCGAGGCTCTACCAGCTCGGGCTGATCAGTGATCCGAGCGGAAGACTGACCAACATGCGGTGGAAAGTGACGCCGCCGTTTGTGGAATGGGACGTCGAGCCCGGAGTTCGCGCCGCCGGCGGATTCCTGACCAACACATTCCGCCAGACCAACCGCGTCGGGCTCAAGACTTCGCGCGGACTGTGGGAAGGCGCCCGGCTCGACCTGAACTGGAATCTCTCCTGGTCCTACAATCGAACACAGAACCTGATCGCCGATTCGATCTCCGGGATCCCGACGCTGCTGAATCAAACAACGACAGGGAATATCGAGCGCTCGTTCATGACGTTCCCGGATTTTCTCTTCTTCAAGTTCTTCGGGACCAATCTGGAAAAGGTCAGTCAACTGTACGGCGTGTTGAAGAACGACAAATCGGACACCAGGAGCGACGAGGAAAAGCTCTCTCAGGCCTTTGAAGAAGGGCTGGAGGCATTTCCCTGGCTGAGTGCGATCTTCGGTCAGTACTACCCCCGCGTGAACTGGTCGTTCCGATGGGACGGGCTCGAGAAGATACCGCTCTTTGCGAGCGTCGCGACCCGTGTGTCTCTCGATCATTCGTACACGTCATCATATACCCGGGCGTACCAGAATCGCCCCGGCGGAGGCGGGGAACGAACAGACGCCCAGCGGGTATCATACGGCTTCACGCCGCTGCTCGGGATGAACTTCACCTTCAAGGAACTCGGAAAAGGAAACCTCGGGGCCAACATCAGGTTCAACATGACCACCGGCTATGACCTCTCCACAGCGTCGAGGAACCTCGTCCAGACCGACAGAAACGAAGTGTCGCTTACGGCCTCGTATTCGCGCCGGGGATTCGAGATTCCTCTCTTCGGCCTCTCCCTCAATAATGATGTCGACATCAGTCTCACGTATTCGTTCTCGCGCGACTCTCGGACAACCTACGATGTCTCCCGCCTGGACGTGTCCGTGGAAGGGAAACCACTCGAGGGGTCGACGCGCACCACGCTCGAGCCGAGGTTGAAGTACGTGCTCAGCCAGCGGGTTACCGCGTCAGTCTATTACCGGTATGTGAAGACTGCGCCTGATAATTCCGGCTCGAGGATTCCCGGCATCACCACGAATGAGGCGGGCCTCGATGTCCATATTTCGATCCAGTGAGTTCCGCCCAACCGACCGGGGTGTCCGGAGGGCTGATTGCAATTTCTCGGTCAAAATGGTATTCTACGATGATGGAAGATCCAAAAGGCAAAATTCTCTGGGTTGACGACGAGATCGAGCTCCTCCGTCCTCACATTGCGTTTCTCATCGAACGGGGCTACACCGTCCAGACTGCGACCAACGGTGAAGACGCGATCGCCCTGGTGCGGGTGACGCCCTTTGATCTTGTATTCCTCGACGAGATGATGCCTGGATTGGGAGGCCTCGAATCACTCGGGCGCATCAAGGAGATCCGGCCCTCGCTTCCGGTCATCATGATCACCAAGAACGAAGAAGAATCCCTGATGGAAGAAGCGATCGGTGACAAGATCAGCGACTACCTGATCAAGCCGGTCAATCCGAGTCAGGTCCTTATCGCGTGCAAGAAGATTCTTGAGGGGAAGAGGATTGCGCGCGATGCGGTATCGAAGGACTATGTGCAGGAGTTCAACCAGATCTCGCTGAGGCTCATGGGGGATCCCGGATACAACGACTGGGTGGACCTCTACTCCCGGTTGGTCGGGTGGGGGCGGGAACTCGACGTGCATCCTGAGCTCGGGCTGAAACAGACGTACCTCGACCAGGTGAGGGAATGCAACCTTGCCTTCGGACGGTACATTGAGAAGAACTACAGGGACTGGGTCGAAAAAAGCTCCGGACGGCCGGTGCTCTCCACTGAAATTGTCGACCGGTTTCTGATTCCGGAGATTGAGACCGGCCGGTCGGTCTTCTTCTTCGTCATCGACTGCCTCAGGCTTGACCAGTGGCACATGTTTGAAGATGTTTTGCAGGACTATTTCGAGATCACAAGGGATTTCTACTTCGGAATCCTTCCGAGCGCGACGCCCTACGCGCGAAACGCGATTTTCAGCGGAGCCTTCCCCTCGGAGCTTGAGATCCGCTTCCCGGAACTCTGGGAGAAGAGCGAGGACGACGAAAACAGCCGGAACAAGTATGAGGGGCAGTTCCTCCAAAAGCTACTCGAGCGCCGGAGGGTCACGCTCAAGCCGGAGCCGAAATATGTAAAGATCCTCGACCCGGAATTCGGCCGGAGCATCGAAAATACGATCTCCTCCTATGCCCAGGGGCGGCTGACCTCCATCGTTGTGAATTTCGTTGATATGCTTGCGCACGGACGGTCTGATTCCACGCTCCTGAAGGAAATTGCCCCGGACGAGTCGGCCTACCGATCGCTGACCGGTTCCTGGTTCGCCCACTCGTCACTGCTGGGAATGCTGCGGACCCTCTCGCGAATACGGAACGTCACGATCATCCTCACCACGGATCACGGGTCCATCCGCAGCCTGCGGGGTGCGAAAGTCCTCGGAGACCGTGAGGCATCAACGAATCTCCGATACAAGTACGGCCGGAACCTGAAGGTGGAGGAAAAGGCGGCGATTTTCGTCAAGAATCCCGCCGAGTTCAAACTGCCGAAACGGG
>DKBG01000289.1 GCA_002451155.1 Ignavibacteria bacterium UBA6906 | reverse complement strand
GCAGCCTGCAGTGAATCGTATGCGACTGCCGCGGGGTCGGATCCATGCCGCTGCTGGATGATTTCCGCGCCAGCGCGTTTCGCCCAGATTTCGAGCTGTTCGTTCGCCGCGGCACGAAAGGTATCAGCCGCAGCGATGACGACCTTCTTCCCCTGCTGAACGAATTCGTACGCGAGCTTTCCAATCGTCGTGGTCTTTCCGACGCCGTTAATGCCAACCACCATGATGACATGCGGAGAGACCTCCGGCCCGGCTGCTCCGCTGGCCTCTGAGGCGGACAGCGGAACGAGACGCGCACGGATTTCATCCTTCAGGAGTTCATTGAGGGCGGCAGGATCGGTGTATCCCTCGCGGCGGACCCGCTGCCGCAATCCTTCGATAATTTCCAGTGACGTCGCGACACCTATATCGCTTGCGATCAGAATCTCCTCAATTCCCTCCAGCAGGTCCTCATCGATAGACATGCGGCTGGAAACGAGCTTCGCTACTTTCCCGACGATGGTTTCCCGGGTCCTCGCGAGGCCATCCTTGAGCTTCCCGAAGCCGATCCGGTCAAGGAGTCCCATGGTCTTCCCGCTTTGAGAGAAGGAATTCCCGGAACCGCCTCACGTAGAGCAGAAAAGACACGACGAGGAAAGCCGTGCTCAGCCAGATGAGCGCATCGGACACCGGCCCTGTCAGCCCGATCAGGAGGAGGAAGAGAGTCAGGGAAAGAATTCCGACGGTGAGCTTTCCGGCATAGATCGAGGGGAGCACAATTTTGAAGCGCGCCTTGATGAAGAGCCCCCCGGCAAGGATCAGGAGATCGCGAACGATGATCGCCAGAAGAAACCAGAGCGGCATCTCTCCGAGCGCAACGAGGAGGACCGCAAGACCTCCCAGGCCCACTTTGTCCGCGAGCGGGTCAAGGATTCTCCCCCATTCAGATTCACAGTTGAGTTTTCTGGCGAGAACACCGTCGAAATAGTCGGTAGCGACTCCCAGGAGAATGATGAATCCGGCCCAGAGCCGGGCATTCGGGAGTGAGGACACCATCACGAAAATCAGGGGCACGACAAGGAAGAGACGAAGAAGGCTCAGGGTGTTGGGGAGTGTCAAAAACTCACGCCTCATTCTCGTCCTTCTGCTGGTTGGCATCGATGGGAACAGGATATCTGCCGCTGAAGCAGGCGGTGCAGTAGTGCTCCCCGTTTTCCGAGGGCGCAGAGTCCAGGAGGTTCTCGACGCTCAGATATCCGAGGCTATCCACGCCCAGCTCCTCGGCGATCTTGGTGACATCACGGTTGCACTGGTTCGCGATCAACTCTTTCGGTGTCGGGAAATCCATTCCGTAATAACAGGGATGGGTGATGGGCGGAGAGGAGACACGGAAGTGCACTTCCTTTGGCCCCGCCTGCCTGATCAGATGGACAAGCTGTTTGGAGGTCGTGCCCCTCACGATCGAGTCATCGACGATCACGACAACTTTATCCTTCAGGACCCCTTTGACGGTGTTGAACTTGGTCTTGACCTTATTCGCTCGCACATCCTGCTTCGGCTGAATGAAGGTCCGGCCCACATAGTGACTGCGTATCAAACCTATTTCGAGCTTGGTGTTCCCGCCAAGCTTGTTTGCCTGTTGCACATATCCCATGGTGGCCGTGTTGCTCGAGTCCGGGACATTGATCACGATGACCTTGTCCTCAGGATCCTTCGGCGCAACGGGCTGCGACTTTGCAAGATTTTTCCCGAGCTTTCGTCGAACTTTGTCTACACTGTGACCGAATATCTGGCTGTCCGGCCTGGAGAAGTAGATGAACTCAAAAATGCAGTGGTGCGGCTGGACCGGGCGATCGTCGATTGGAATCGATGTCGGCTGGCCGGATCGTTTTGTATTCTCATCGATGATCACAATCTCGCCCGGGCGGACATCCCGCAGATATTCCGCGTCCAGGATATCGAACCCGACCGTTTCGGATGCCACAAGGAATGTATTCCCCTTCCTTCCGATGGCAAGCGGACGGAAGCCGGAGTGGTCCCTTGCGGCGATCAGCTTGTCGTCGGTCATAAGGACGAGCGAAAATGCGCCCCGGACCTGAGAGAGCGCGTCCCTGATCTGGGCGATCTGATCGCTCTCCTTGCTCCGCGCGATGAGGTGGAGAATGATCTCCGTGTCGGATGTGGTCTGGAAAATCGTTCCCTCGTTTTCCAGCTTCTGCCGGATTTCCCTGAAGTTCGTCAGGTTCCCGTTGTGCGCGACCGCGATACGTCCACCCCGGTAGTGGACCACGAACGGCTGGATGTTTGCGATGTTGTCTGAGGAACCCGCGGTCGAATACCTGTTGTGTCCGATCGCGATGGTTCCGCGGAGCACGTCGGTCAGGACGCCGGCGTTCTTATACACATCGTCGACGAGACCGAAGTTTTTGTGGACATGAAACCGATGGCGTTGCGTGGCCGGATCGAGTTCGGCAGTCGCGATCCCCGAGGCTTCCTGCCCCCGGTGCTGCTGCGCAAGAAGACCGTAGTAGGTCATCTGAGCGGCTCGTGCGTCGCCAAACACACCGAATACGGCACAGTGACAGCGGGGTTTGTCCAGATCAGAGCGGGTCATACGTTCAATATACTGGAAGATCGTCGTCGAAACAAGACGGGAGGAGCCCGGCCTACGCAACAATGGTGTCCGCGAGGAAATCCCTGTCGTAGCTATCCGGATAGTCCGTTGTGTGGTGAAGCCCTCTGCTCTCCCTTCGCTGCATGGCGCATCGAATGATCAGGTCGGCGCAGAGCGCGAGGTTCCTCAGTTCAAGAAGCGGCTCTGTCACGGTCGTTCTCTTATAAAAAGATTCAATCTCATCCCGGATCAGCTTCATCCGTTGCTGCGCCCGTTCAAGACGCTCGTTCGACCGGACGATGCCGACAAAGTTCCACATGATCTGCTGGATTTCTCTCCGGTTATGGGAGATCAGCACCCACTCGGCTGCATTGAATGTCCCAGTGTCGTCCCACTCCCGCACGTCAGGAGGGGGATCCGTCCTTCGGCGCATGTCCATTCCCGCCCCTGCGGCCCTACGTGCAAACACCAGCGCCTCCAGGAGGGAATTGCTGGCGAGCCGGTTTGCCCCGTGCACGCCGGTCATGCTTACCTCCCCTGCCGCGAAGAGGCCCGAAATATTCGTCCGCCCGTCCAGGTCCGTGACGACACCGCCACAGGAGTAATGGGCCGCCGGAACCACCGGGATCGGCTC
>DKBG01000096.1 GCA_002451155.1 Ignavibacteria bacterium UBA6906 | reverse complement strand
CGGTTACCGCAACGCTGATCGGGTACCAGAGACAGAGTCGGAGCGAAATCACCCTTCGACTCGGCGAGAATCTGGATCTGAACTTTGTCCTGGCCGAAGAGGCCGTCCAGACTGCGGAAGTGACCATTGTGGGTGAGCGGTCGGCAGTGTTCAACGCGTCCCACATCGGCGCGTCGACGAACGTCGCCCGCGACCAGATCGACCGGCTCCCCACACTCTCGCGCAACTTCCAGGATTATTACAAGATCTCGCCGTATGTATCGAGCGACAAGGGGAACGCGCTCGGGAGGAATTCAAAGTACAACAATATTCAGGTCGACGGCACCAATTTCAACGATTTGTTCGGCCTCGGGTCCACCGGCGCGCCAGCCGGACAATCGAATGTCACGCCGATCAGTCTCGATGCTATCGAAGAGTTCCAGATCGTCGTGTCACCCTACGACGTCCGTCAGTCCGGCTTCACCGGGGCGGGCATCAACGTAATCACACGCAGCGGGACCAACGACTACCGCGGATCGGCATTCTACTATGGCCGCAACGAGGGATTTGCCGGGAAGAGCCCTGACTCGCTGAAGAAGAAGCTGGCCGGGTTCAAAGACTATCAGGTCGGCGGCAGGGTTGGCGGACCCATCCTGGAGAACAAGCTCTTCTTCTTCGCCAACGCAGAGGTCACGCGATTCTCGCAACCATTCTCCCGGACGTTCGGGAATCAGTACCTGGGGACGAACGCCTACACGGTGAATCCGGATTCGCTGAACCTTCTCACCAACGCGTTGAAGTCACGGTACGGATACGATCCTGGGTCATATCAGGACATCGGCTACAACCGCGAGAGCGACAAGCTCTTCTTCCGCTTTGATTACAACCTGGCCGAGAGCCACAAGCTGACGGCGCGGTACAGTTATCTCAATTCTTCGGAGGACAATTCTCCTTCGCGGGGACGAAGCGTCACCGACATCTATTTCGATAACGGCAAATACAAGCTCGACAACAGGACGCATTCGTTTGCCGTGCAGTTGACCAGCGTGTTCGGCAATTCCATGTCGAACGAGTTTGTCCTGGGGTATGTGGATCAGCTGGATGAGCCGACGTACTATGGCGCAGCATTTCCCACGCTCTATATTGCCACCAGGGGAACAGGGACGGCCTATACGGGTGCCCAGAACCTGGTCCTTGGCGCGGAAGAATTTCGCCACTACAACCTGCTCGGACAGAAGTACTTCGAAATCAGCGAGAATTTCTCCTGGTATCTGCAGGAGCATACGCTAACGGTCGGCGCAAAAGTGGATCTGCTCCAGTTCCGGAATTTCTTTATTCCGGATGGCTTTGGTGCGTACACGTACGGATCGATTGCCCAATTCCTGAACGATCAGCGGGCAAACTCCTACTCGTTCCGTTATTCCGCCACGTCGAATCCCCAGCAGGAAGCAAACTGGGGAGCGAACCANNGGCTTCAACTGGGCGATGGACGAGGAACGTTCGGCCCAGCTGCGCGGCGGTCTTGGCGTCTTCTACGGACGATTCCCGTACGTCTGGGTGTCCAACCAGTACAGCAATACCGGCGTCGATTTCTACACGGTTACCAGCGCGCCGACGAACTTCATTGCGGATCCGTACGGTCAGCCGAAATCAGCCACATCACTGCCCACTGCAGAAGTTGACCTGACTGATCCGGATTTCAAAGCGCCATCGGTCTGGCGGTGGAATCTTGCCGTCGACTACAAGCTTCCCTATGATATGACTGCAACGGTCGAAGGGATCTTCTCGACCACCATGAACGATGTGTACTATCAGAATATTAACCTGAAAGGACTTCAAGATAATGCGGGAGTCCTTTCGAACAGACCGGCACTCACCCCTGGCGGGAAACTCACCGGCGAGAACCGTGAGGTCTGGGGACGGCTGGATACGAACGCGACAAGGTACACAACTCAGTGGGTGAACACTCAGTTCTCGCCAGGTGTGTTCCTGGTCCGAAACACCGATTTGGGAAGCAACGCCAATGTGACCCTTCAGGTGCAGAGAAACGTTCCAACCGGATTGAACGGGACGGTGGGATATACGTGGGGGATCGCGAAGGATATCAACAGCGGGAACTCCACCACCGCGAGTTCCGGTTGGCGATTCAATCCGACGCCAGGTGATCCGAACAACCCTCAGCTGACTTATTCCCAGTGGGATCGTCGCCATCGGCTGATCGCAGCGGTCTCCTACCGACAGGATTGGGGTGACGGGTTCATCACGGACTTCGGTGTATTCTATGCCGGCATGTCGGGCAGGCCATTCTCGTATATGGTGAGCGGCGACGTCAACGGTGACGGCAGAAGCGACAACGATCTGAGCTACATCCCGAGAGACGCAAACGACATCCTGCTGACCAACTCTGCGGGTACGGTGCTGCCGAAGACAGATCAATCATACGCCCAGCTCATGGCGTTCATTGACGCTGATCCGTATCTGAAGGACAACAAGGGACGCATATCTGAGCGCTCCGGACCCCGTGAGCCCTGGGCTCATTCTGTTGACCTGCGGATCAGTCAAGACATCCCGACGTTCGGGACGCAGAGAATTCAGATTACGCTCGATGTGCTGAACATCCTGAACTTCTTCAACAGTGACTGGGGATGGATCAGGAATACCGGCACAAACCAGACGGTCAATCTGCTCACATTCAAGGGTCTGGAAAAAACTGTGGGGGCCGATTACGGCAAGCCCAAGTACCAGTGGACCGGACTCAAGGTCACGGATGGGACGGCTGATCCGTTCCAGCCTGACAATATCCTCTCGCGTTGGCAGATGCAGCTCGGTATACGCTATACCTTCTGAGCGTCAGAGGTTTCTGTCCTGTGGGAAAGCCCCGCCTCCGGAGGCGGGGCTTTTCTGTTCTTGACCCTGCGTGCGGCGAGATTCCGGTGCTCCCCGAAGCACGAAGCAGACGGATATGCTTGCACCTCGCGT
>DKBG01000128.1 GCA_002451155.1 Ignavibacteria bacterium UBA6906 | reverse complement strand
CATTCCCGGTCTCTCGCAGCCGTGTATTACCGCTTCGTATCCGTAGTCACGCTGCACATCTCACGCAATCCGTCTTGCGGTAATGCTTGAGAGCAGACCTTTGCAGTACTTCAGCAGGTGGATGCTGGAGTCGGACAGTATGCGCTGGTGGTCGGGAAGATGGGCCTTAAGATGAAACATGCCGAACCGTGCGAGATCCCCTGCCGTTGAGTAGAGGCCGCTGTATCCGTTCGGGTTGGCAATGAAGGGAAGGGTGCCACCGTCAATGTTCTGCGTCGCGGTCTCAGTCGCCGGCGGTGGTGCGGTGAAGTAGCGCGTATGCGTCAGGCGAAGGGGACCGACAATTTCCTTCATGATGAAATCCTGGACTGTGGCCCCCGAGGCGTTTCGAACCACCTCATCCAGCACGCCATACCCGAGGTTGGTGTATTCATAATCCCTGCCGGGCGGGGCGACGAGGACGCCGGCGAGGGAAAGCAGGTCGTGGAGAGAACGCCGTTTGTTCGGATCCAGATCCTTCCCGCAGACATAGTACCCGTACGGAAAACCGGAGACGTGAAGCATCATTCGCGCTACGGTTGCGTGCACGGCCTCTCCCTGATAGGCGACGAATTTTGCCCCGTTCAGGTGACTGTCTATTGGATCATGGAGATTCAGGAGTCCCCGCTCCGCGAGGATCATGAGCGCGGTGGAAATAAACGGCTTCTCGATCGAGGCTACAGGGTAGAGTGTGTGCGTCGTTGTCGGAATACGCTCTTGGAGATTCGCCCAGCCGAACCCCTCTTCGAAAATGATCTTCCCCTCCCTGGCCACGGCCACCTGAAACGAGGCAATCCCGTTCTCCTCCATGAGATCCTGGATCTCGCGTCGCGCGTCCGCAAAGGGGTCATCGAGGCGGTTTCGTGTATCCGAGCCTTGGCATGAGGGGAACGCCGTCCAAATAAGGAGGAGGAGAAGAGCGCATGTCGGGGCTGACCAATGTACCCCTCCAAGATGCAGGGCATGGGGCGGGTGAGCGGGAGTGGAGTCTCGCTTCTTCGTGGTCAGCAGAATCTGGCTGTACATTGTGTCTCCGCGCTGGGTTACCAAGGGATCCCCCGGTCCGCGTGAGTCTTGACGATTCCAGTCGTGCCCTGGTGTCCGAGTCTTTGTCCCTGATCGCGATGCCGCCGTCACTCCCCGCGGCACGAACACCTCACCAGGTCTTCATGATCTCGGCAAAACACTGCAACCCGCTCGGGATGACCGCGCCATATCCATGGCCCGGGCGGGACCAGGCACCGGCAACATACAGGTTTGTGATCGGAGTCGCATGACCGACGCGCGTTGACCCCGAGTTGTTCACAGTCTGATCCCAGCCGTAGATCGCGCCCCGATAATGTCCGGTGTATCGAATGTTGGTGAGTGGAGTGCCGATCTCCATCACCTCGATCGATTTGCTGAGTCCGGGGAGGAGAGCTTCTTCTGCTTTCCCGATCAGGATCCTGGCCATCCGTTCCTTTTCCTTCCGGTACTCTTCCTTGTTCCCCGCGAAGTAGTCCTTCTTGTATTTCTCCCAGTGATCGTACCCCTGGAGTGTCATGAGATTCACCGTGTTTTTCCCCGCAGGAGAATATCCGCGAAAGACATTGTCGTACAGGGTTATCGCTACGCCTCCGTTCTCAACATCCCCCTTCAACGCATGAGCGTATCCGGCTTCCGGGTCGTAGGAGGACTCCACAAAAATCTCGGAATCCGTGACTCCGGTCTGTCGTGCGAGATCCTCCTTCAGGCCCAGAAACACCTGTAAACAGGAGAGACTGATGCTGTACCGCTGCCATCGCGCCTCCTCCTGTGACAGCGCTGCCTGATCTCGAACCAGATCCCGAAACGTGCTGAAAGGGTCTGCATTTGACACAACCACCCGGCTCTTGAATTCCTGTCCGTCGGCGGTTGCCACACCGATCGCGGTGTTGTCCTTCAGGAGAATTCTGTCCACTCTGGTGTTGAGCAACACTGTCCCGCCGTGTGTCTGAATATACGTTGCCAGCGCATTGCTGATATCCTGCGAACGTCCCTTCGGGTAATAGCCGCCTCCAGTGAGATATCCCATGAAGGGAAGCGCGTAATAGAAGCAGGAAAGCTTCGAGGGAGGAAGCCCATAATATCCCCATTGCCCGGACAGGACAGCTTTCAATCTGACATTTGTCGTCCGGGTCTCCAGCATCTCTCCCCAGGTCTTGTTGTTGAACTTGAACAGGAACGGAAAATCCTGCGGGAACCGGCTCATGTCGACCTTTCCTTTCGCGTTTGACAGTCGGCCGATATCCCTCGACAAGCCTCTCATGTCCTGAAACACACCCGCAATGGCTTCTTTTTCCCCGGGAAAGAGTCCGCTCAGGATGCCAATGTAGGCGTCGACATCCCCTTGCGGCACGCGGATGTCATTGTCCGGGTAGATTGCCCGGAACAGAGAAGGGTGGGGGAGGAACTCGATCTCGGTGATTTCGGGAAAGCCCTGAATCAGGTTGTGTACGCCGTTCCGTTCACCGACGGTGGTGGAATGCAGAGAGACATCGAACAAGAATCCCCCGGGGCGGCGGAACGCTGTTGCGAATCCTCCCGGTTTGTCATGTTGCTCGATTACGATCGGTGTGAATCCCTGCCTCGCAAACGCGGCGGCACA
>DKBG01000177.1 GCA_002451155.1 Ignavibacteria bacterium UBA6906 | reverse complement strand
AGCCAAAGACTCCCCAGAGCATGGCACCGAGTGCAATCACCCCGCCCTGCAGCCAGATGGTAACCAACAAGATCCGGGAACCGCTGGTCAGATAGTAGAGCGTACGGGCCACGCGGGTCGCTTCGAGCACATTCCCGCCGGCGAAGATGCCGTACCCCATACCTATCAGAATGGCCAGCGAGTCCTCGCGAAAAAGGGAGAACATCAGGCTGATACGGAGAAGCCGTGGGATGTCTCCCCCCTGCTGGGTCTTCGGTGCTGCATACAAATAGTTTTCAATGAATTTCTGTGAAAATATTTCTGTCGGATCTCCGACGGTCTGGGAATAGTAATAGACGAACACCGCAAAAAGCATCGACCCGAGGACAAGGAATGGCACTGCCTTGTACCACTTGCTGCGGGAGAACGCAACTAGGATAACCATCAAACCGATGAGGACGAACGAAATCTTGGTTTCGTTTACAAAGATGGGGATTAGAAAGAGTGAAAATAGGAAGAGGCGAGAGATCCTGAAATTCGTCCCCTCATCGAGCGAACCGTGCCGCACCAGAATGTAAAAAACGATAAGGAAGAGTATCTGAGTAACCATGCCGCTCCCCCCTCCTGTCCCATACGTCCCTCCGACCGCGTCCCCGGCCCCGTACCTGACAAATTCGTAGATGGACGTGGGGGTTTGAAGGACTGCGAAGATGACGAGAAAAGCCGTGAACCACTTCGCAAAGCGATCGCGCAACGGAGATTCGAAAAGGTCATGCATCACAATCAATGCGGAAAGAAAGAACAGGGGGCCTCGAATACCGTTCAGCTGGGCGATGATACCGAATCGGTCGAGGTTGTAGACCACTGTCAACACCCCGCCAAATACCATGGCTACCCAGATCCACACCCCGTAAAAATCCCTGTTCCGCAGCATGACACTGAGCGCCATGAGGATCATCAGGGCATCTCCACCCGCCGTCAGACCCCTCAACGGGCGTTCCAGTGAGGGGAGAATCATCGTCCCGAGTATCCCCGATACGGAGTTGAAGGAGAATATGAGAAACAATACAAGCAGCCGGACCTTCATCGACTCACTCCACCAGGAACAGTTGCTGTCGGACCCTTGACAGGTCTACCATAGCCAGCAGTGTCTCTCCTGACCGTGCACGATTCAGTGCGAAACTGACACATTGAATCTCTTTCCCTCTGCTCTCTTTCGATCAACAAATCTTTATGGATCCGCCCCCGGAACCTTGTCACGGGACAATTGCAGCAGGCCCGGTGCGGGTGCGGACTGCCTGGACGTTCGGTTCCGAACGGACGCTTCTCAACACACTAGCATTTTCACGCCAGTGGACGTGTAATCCCAGTCACAGATTCTCCAGGGAATTGCGAAACTTCCAGGGGTGGGTGCCTCCCCCACAGCTCACCGACCCCGGGGAAACCCTTCCCGGGACCCTTTCGGCATGCATGGGCACAACCATCTGCACGTGCAGGCCGATTCGGGGAGGAGGCTAATATCGACCGATAGCGATGGCGCTTGCGACCGCCGTAACGAGCACAGCAACAGTTGTGAGGATGTTGAAGAAATCACCCGTGCTGAATTTCGCGTCCAGGAAGATCGTGTCTCCGGGACGCAGGGTGAGCGCCTGCGCATCGAGGCGTTGGAGCCGTCTGAGGTCGATGTAGAATTCAACCTTCCGAATCGAATCATCGCGGCGCTCAATTCGTGTGACCTGAACCTCGCTGAGATCCGCTTCCCGCAATGGACCGCCCGCGTAAGACAGGAGCTGGACCATGTCCGTCGAGATCGGCACCTCGTACCTCCCAGGCTGTCTGACCATCCCCCAGAGGTTGATCGACATCGTAATCTCGCCCGGCTTGGAAATGTAGTAGAAAGCAGCGGGCGCAACACTCGAGGCCGATGGCCCCAGCCCTCCTTCGACCTGGGCGTTTGCAGAATCCAGATCAAGGGCCGAAAGAAGCAGCAATCCGAAGAGAATTCGGGTTAGGAGTAACGTCGTGCGTGGGCGCAATGGGACTCCGGTTCTATGGTTTTCGTCGCGTGGTCGTTCAGTGGTTGCATCCCCCTCACACCGTTCAGGAGGTTCGAACCGCCTTCCCCTGGTTCTGCTTCTCCTGCGGCACTCGTGTAGCTGAATACGTGCCGGCATATCCGTATGTGGACTGGCCAGCGCTGCGATATGCGATCCCGTATGCACGCCGCAGGTCGAAATTATTCAGAACGACGCCGAGGAGCCGCCCTCCCACTGACTCCAGGATCTCCTTGGACTGTTCGAGCTCGTTCATCCGGGTCTTGCTCGCTGAGACAACAATAATCGTCCCGTCCACAACTGTCGAGGTAACCGCCGGATCCGTTACGGCGAGCATCGGCGATGAGTCGAACAGGATGACCTCATAGGACTGCTTCGCCTCTTCGATCAACTCCTTCATCTTCCGTGAGCCCAGAAGCTCCGCCGGGTTCGAGTGTATCACCCCGCAGGTCATCAAGTGGAGGTGGTCGACCTTCGTGGCACGGATCACTGAGAGAAGGGAAACATTGCCCGCGAGGTAATCGGAAAGACCGGGCTCCCGCTTTACCTTAAAGAGCCCGTCAAGCGTCGGCCGGCGCAAGTCCGCGTCGATGACCAGGACTTTCTTGCCTGTCTGAGCGAACGATACAGCCAGGTTTGCCGCTGTCGTCGATTTTCCCTCTCCGGGGGTGGCACTGGTGACAAGAATCGTCTGCACCGGTTCCCCCTGCCTGGAGAATTGAACATTCGTCCGGAGATGGCGATATGACTCCGCCACGGATGAAAAGGGGAAGGCAAGCGTGATGAGCTGCCGCTCCCGCGGCATTCCATCCCCCCCCGCCCCGGGTCGCCGCGCAATCAGACGCTCAATCTCCCGACTGATGTTCTTGATCGCGGCGAGCGGATAGTAACCCCTTCTCTTGAGCTCTTCAGGCGTGTGAACACGCACGTCGATGGATTCGCGCACAAAGGCTCCAACGAGACCAAGACCCAGACCCAGGATGACGCCGAGCGCGAGATTGATCAGAATTTTGGGACTCGAAGGCTTCAGCGGCGGGGCTGCGGGTTCAATGATTTCCACATACCCGATGTTCGATTGCTCAGTGATGTTTGCTTCGTTGAATTTCTCCTCGACCATCAGGTAGAGTTTCTCATTCGAAAGCCTCGCCCGCTGCAAGCGCGCCAGCTGGACGCTCTTGCCCGGAATTCGCCCGAATTGCGATTCATACGACCTGAGCACATCATCCAGAGCATGCTTTTTCGCTTCAAGCGCCTGGACCTCGATCTGTGTCTCGATGATCTTCTGCTTGATTGTCTTCAAATAGCCCGCCGCGTCCTGGGCAGAGCCTCCCTGCGCAGGAGTGATCGATTGCAGAAACTCGTCCGTCTTCCCCTGCAGCTTCTGTCGGAGAGACGCAATCCTGGCCTCGATGTCACGCACCTTCTCGTTCAACACCTCACGCCCGACCGACGACGGGTTTTGCGCGACCGTCACATCTTTCTCAACCTCGAGTTTTGCGATTTCATTCTGCAGGAGGCGGATATACGGATCGTTCGCTTCGCCTATGAGGCGCGCGACATTCGTCTCTTGTTGTGGCAGCTGTTCCTGATACTGAGTGAGCGTGTTCCGCAACTGTCGAAGGCTGATGTCTGTCGCATCACGAGTGGCTTCAAGCTGGGAAAGCTGCTCGATGACCTTCTTGGATTCGTCGTCCAGATCGACGATCCCCTGTTTCTCCATATAGTCCTGAAGTGATCTCTCGTTCTCCTCGAGCACTCGCTTCCGTTCACGCGCCTGCTCCTCCAGAAACTCCCGGAAGGAGCGGGTCTTTGCCCTGCTCATATACGTATTCCGATCCCGGTACGCTTCGGCAAACCTGTTCGCAATCAGCGCAGCTTCCTCGGCGTTCTTACTCTTTGCGTTGATCTGAATAACATCGGAGTCCCTGACGGGGTCAAAGTCGACGGCACCGGAGAGCTTCCCTGAAATGACGGACAGAGGTGCAACATTTCCCTGAGAACCTCGATCGCTCGATGCCTGGGTAATCGGTATCGGATATTTTTCATCCCGGTCGAGATATCGCTGCCTCACGAGGCCAGCCGCAACCGTGTCCGCGAGGGAACGGGAATTCAGGATCGCCAGTTCGTTCTGGACAACATTCTCTACCCTGTCCGGCCTCATTGCATCGAGAAATACGGTGGACTTCATCTCTGATTTGTTCAGAAGGACCTGGCAGGTCGCTGTGAACACCGGATCCGAGAAGAATGTGTACAGCGCCGTGCCAAGAAGAACGACACCGAAAACTGAGAGGATTATCCATCTCCCCCTCATGATGACCGCGATATACTCCTGCAGGGTCCGGTCTGACGAACCGGATTTACCCGATGGACTCTTTTTCATTTCCCAACCCTCACTTTAGAAAGGCCTGAAAACTGCCATATATCAGAAAGATCGAAAAAACCCCTTGAATTATTGGAAATTCTCGACCTAATGTCAAAAGGAAAATCCTCTTGACAATATCGCCGGAATTCACGAACCTAGTCAGAGTCAAGATTCATTCGCCCGTCTACCCCGCTCTCTCCATTACACATTCTCCCAAAGAAAACATTTTCCGGCCACAATCCCCCAAGCCCGGTTATGGAATACATCCTCGTTGCCCTCGCACTATATCTTCTCGCCCTCGGAACCTTCATCCGATTTATCCAGGTCGTCCGCCAGCGGGACAGCTTCATGCATGAAGCGCAGAGTCGGTGGATACATGAACGGAAGCAAAACCCTCCGTTCAAAGAAGCATCCTGACTCCCCTTCACCCGCTTCGTTTTGTCTCAAGCATGAGCTTCTTTGAGTCGGCTACCTCCAGCCCGGTGGCATCATAGACCTGTATTCGAAAACTCGCCGTCGAGCTCGGCACGCGTTGCGGGGCTGTGAAATAAAAGAAGGCGTACCGGACAGTCTCTGAGGGGATGTCACCGACCACGATTGAATCGTTGTACGTCAGAGCGGCCTCATTGCTCAAGGTCGAGACCTTGACGTATACGCCGTGCGCTGCTATCCGGCTGGCATTCGTTATGATTACACGCAGACGACCCCGTTCCTTCGCTTCAATCGCGCCGTTCCCGGAAGGGTCTGTGAATTCAAGATCGAACCGGAGCGGCCACACAGACGTTGCCGAATCCTTCACCTGGGCCTGCTTGCCGGGAGCCTGAATCGCACCCGTGTTGCTACGGCCGGTAACTGTCTGCCCGACTCCGACCGTGACACAGAAACTCATCGTGATGATGGCAAGAGCACTCTTCATCTCTTTCTGCAGCCTCACCATTATGGCCTTCCTGGCGGATTGGGGAATCCTGTAACGGGCGGAGGTGGAGTGCTCTCCTTGCCTCCTAGAAGAAGCCACGCCACGACTCCTCCCACAACCGCAGCTCCGCCGCCGATCCAGAGCCAGGTGGATGAGGATTCCGGTTCGATGATACTCGCCTCCACCACAAAGTAATAGTCCGACCCGATCAGGCCCTCAGGGAACTCCTTCGTGAAATCCCAGACGACTCGTCGCTTTTCTCCGGGGAAAACGAGACTTCCGAAATCTCCGGTGAGGTTGACCGGCCGGTAAACAAAAAGGGGCGTGCTCTCGCGGAACAGTGTCACGGTCACCGTCTGCGGACGATTGACTGGTCCCTTCAGGTCATAGTACACGTAGACGAGTTCCCCAACCACTTCATAGCGGACGTTCAGTACGGCATTCCTCTCGTCCTGCGCGAATCCCGCACAAGGGAGCAGTTGCAGCACAAGAACACCCGTGAGTACTGCTGCGAGAAATCTGGTTCGCCGATAGAATGCTGTCATGTCGATTGGTACCCTACTTCATCAAAATCATTTTCTTCGTAAAGCTCACGCCGGACGAACTCGTAAGACGCGAGAGGTAAATTCCGCTGGCCACCTGCGCCCCGTGTTCATTTCTCCCATCCCACGTGAACCAGTACCGNNCGGGTTGAACGGATTGGGGAAATTATCCCCAAGTGCAAAAGCGCGTGGCACCACATCGTCCAGCTTCTTGCGGACTTCATCGGGATTCCCTACCAGCACCGTGAACCGGGAGATCGGTTTGGCCGGCGAGAAGAGGTATGTCGGTTCGGCGCGCAGATCGAGAATCCTGGCCCGGTCTCTGTCAAGCAACATGACCTCATAGGCAGGCGGAACTTCATCGAGCCCTGCAAATGTCAGACGGACCGGTTCTTTCAGCTCCGAACTCACCTCGAACTCCCATTCTTCCGCTCCGTCGACTCCCGGACGCACATCGGTAACAAACCTTGGGAAGTCTGTATCCCAATTCGGGCGGGCGAAATAAATGGCCGGTACAGAACCGATCACGGGCGGTCTCCTGTGGTCGAACAGATCGAGGTCCTTTTTGGCACCTTCTGCCGCGCCGAACGCAAGAAGTGGATC
>DKBG01000254.1 GCA_002451155.1 Ignavibacteria bacterium UBA6906 | reverse complement strand
TTGAAGGGGTTCGGGTAATTCTGCCCGATAGCGAAAACGGTCGGCAGACCTTCCGCATCATCGACGTCCGTTGATCCGCCGGCGAAATTCCCAACCGCGAACGGACCGAGAGTCGTGAAACCGGTTCGCGCGAGCGCATACGGTTCGCCGCCGAACTCCGGCACGTAGGCGCCGCTTCCCGCTTCGGTGGTGTCGGTCAGGTTGTAGATCATTGCGTTCGCAGCCCTGTCAGCTGCGAAAGCGGCATTTTCAGCGCTCGCCATCCATCGAAACTGCAGTTGTGCGTTGCTCCCCCCTGCAGTGGCTTCCGCGATATCCCACTTCAGGTTGACCCGGGGCTTGGTGGTTCCGGCATCATCCGCGACGCTCACGGCAAATCCGTCCACCGTCCCCCCGTTCGTGATCGATACCGGCGCATAGGAGGTCGGTGTGCCGACAGGAAACCGAGTCCCCGGCGCACCAACGAATGGAATTGAAAGGACTCCCGACCCGTCCGTAAGCACATATGCCGATGGCGATCCACCGATAACGCCCGTAGCCACGATGGAGCTATTCCCGATCGACAGGGTCCCATCAACCAGTTCAAGCGAATCGTTCACCATCACATTGCCCCCCAGTGTAACGCCCGCACTATTGTCAACAATGAGTCTGTTCACCGTGTCCGGTAAAAGAGCTCCTGTGACCTGCGCTTCAGCGCCGTTGTAGCCGTAGTCTGCCTCGCTGCTGAGGAGAACTGTAGCAGCCATCAGATTGCTGTCCAGGCCGACAGGATGACCCGAAAAGACCCTCGCTCCGGACCTGACCTCAAACGTGCCTGCACCCGCGAACGTGCTTCTGCCCATATACGCCGTGGCACCCGTATCGACATCCATGTTCACAGCACTCGTAAACGTGACATTGGAGAGAGTTACCGATTGTGGGGCGCTGCCAGTCAGCACAAACCGGGAGGCGCTGTTGGACGTGCGGAGCTCTGCGTTGGTCACAGAGAAGTTTCCGTGAATATTCCACGTTGCATTCCCTCCGCTGCCCCTGCTCGGCGCCAGGGTCCCCCCTGTGGCTATCACGTTCCCGAGCACATTGACGGTGTAGGTCGCGGCACTGCTAGATCCGGTCGCGGTAAGCGTGCCGCTCTCAACAACGGCATCGCCCGCAATCGTAACCGGTGCGAGGTAGTCGGTGCTGTTTGTGAGCCGGAAATGGCTTGACGCTGAATTGACAACCTTGAGATTTCCTCCGATCGTATTGCCGCTCCAGGCAACGTTCAGGTTCGCGGTCTGGTTTGGACAGTTCCAGGTGAAATCGTAGAAATCCTGATTGGCGTTGCCGGGAGCGTTTCCGGTCGCGCCGGTGACCAGGCACGTCGAGCCGGTGTTCCACGTTGCCGTCGGGATAGTCCCCCCGTCTCGCGCGTGAACATAGACAGCGTCAGCAATGAAACTCATCGTGCCCTGGGGGATCACCTCCCCCCGGCATATCAGGCTGTCTCCGATTGTGACGTCAATCGCGTCTGGCCCATCAGCGATCAGCAAGATTGTCGATGTGTCCACCTCATAGTGGAAGATCCCTGTAGAGGTTACCGAACTGAATGATACCCGTTGCGTGTCGGTCTTTGCAAACACGAACCGGGATTGCGGATTCGAGGATTGAATGGTGGCGTTCGACACGGAAAGGTTTCCGTGCAGCCGCCAGGTCGCATTTCCGCCGCTTCCTCTGCTCACACCGAGGTTTCCGGCCGTGACGATGACGTCGCCAAGTACCTCCACGGTGTAGGTTGCGGCTCCACTCGACCCGTTTGAGGCAACCTGCCCGCCCGTGACGATCAGGTCGCCGGCAATCGTAATCGTCGTTCCGCTGTACGTCGAGCTGGTGAACTGGAACCGATTGCTTCCGGAGCTAATGACTGTCACGTTCCCGCCTATCGTGATATTGTCCCAGGCGAGGTTCAGATTTGAAGTCTGCCCCGGAGAATTCCAGGTGAAGTGGTGATAGTTCTGGCTCGCATTGGACGGAGCGCTGCCCACGGCGCCCGTGACCTCACATGTCGATCCGGACTCCCAGGTAGCAGTCGGAATTGAACCCCCGTTCCGGGCATGCTCGTAGACCCCGCCATCCGCCACCGAAATCTCTGCTCCGGGATCGAGCGTCACTTCGCCAAAATTCTTCAGCGTCCCTTTGAGATTGAGATCGATACCCGGCACTGCCGAGTCCTCGATATTTAGTGTGACTGTATCAATCACAACGAGGACTCCACCGGCATCGACGGTTAACTGATTAATTGAATCCGTCAGGGTTACGGTGACCGTGTGCCCGCTCAGAATCGTCACCGCACCATCCGCCGTCACCGGCGCAGCGGGAGCTGGATTGATCCAGCTGCCGCCGTCGTACCGTTCCCAGGTGGCGACGTTGTTCCAGTCGCCGGTCTGGAAGGATCGAAAATCTCCCGCCGTCTGGGCAAGCCCGAACGACGTAATGAATAGTCCCAGGAGGGAAAGGCCTGGAAGTGTAAGCAGTCGCTTTGCTTTCATGGCAGCTTTCCTTTCTTCGATTGCTGGATATTCAATGAATGCGTTGTCTTCCTGTACTTCAGTTCGTTGATCCTCGATTGGCTGTGACAGAGTCTTTCCAGCGCACCTGATGGTGTCATAGTCGGAGCGTCCTTGTGCATTACCGATGTTCATGGCGAGTCTGCTCATGAGCGGATCGGACTTCGAGTGCCGGACGTTCCTCCCTAACCACGCAGGTTTCGCCGATAACAAGCCTCGTCGGGAGAAGAATATGCCGGTTCTTGAAGGCATCGCCGGCCTTGATATTCTCGAGCGTAACCTCAAAGGCAGCCCTCCCCAGCGCCCCGCTCGGCTGCTCTACGATTGTGAGGGACGGGGAGAGGAACTCATTGAGCTGTCCTGAACCGAAGCTGATGATGTCGAAATCGCGCGGTGCCGAGAGGCCAAGCTCTTTGGCGGCCGCCATGGCACCCACCGCAACCGGAAAACTCACAGCGAAAACACACTCGGGGAGATTCCCGGAATTCACGAGGCTCACGAATCCTCTCCGACCATCGTCCTCCCCGAAACCGCCGAAGACGAACGCGGAGGAATCGTAGGCAACGCCGTAGCGGTCAAGGGCATCCCGGACTCCCATGAATCGCTCTTTTGCGAGGTGCATGTGTTGCGGCCCGCCGAGATGCCCGATCCGCCTGTATCCCGCCTTGATCGCCTGTTCCACGGCGCTGAAGGACCCGCCACGGTCATCAGCGACAACACTGTTTGTCCCCCGCATCGGAAGGATGCGATCCATAAATGTGAGCGGTACGCCCCGGTCCAGAACCGGACGGAAGACCGAGGGGGAACTGGTCTCCTGTGAAATCGAAACGATGAGCCCGTCGACGCGCATCGAGAGAAGCGTCTGCAGATGGAGCGCCTCCCGTTCGGCGTTCTCCTGAGAGACCATCAGGAGAATTTCATACTTGTTCTCGAAGGCTGCGTCGTAGATCGCCTGGATGACGTTGGAAAAGAAGAAGTGCGCAATTTTCGGGACAATGACGCCAATTGTCTGAGAGTGCCGCGCGGAAAGGCGGCGCGCCATGAAATTCGGGACATAGCCCATTTCCATGGCCACCTTCTTGATCCTGGCCGTCGTCTCGGCCGAGATATCCGGATGCCCCCGCAGGGCCTTTGACACGCTGACACTCGATAGCTTGAGCCGCCTGGCAATATCCGATATCTTTGTATTCGGGCGTTTTTTCATAGCTACGCACCCCGGCGAACCAGTAAAGATGAGTAGCGAACGCATCCTGGAAACCGCACTCCGCTCATTTCTCTTCACCGGTCCGGCTTAAACTACGGGGCCGCGCTCCGGCGCGGCCCCGCGGACATCTATTTAACCAGCATCATCCTCCTGACGATATCCGCCTTCCCGGCTTGAACCCGATAGATGTAGACACCCGACGTGCGGGATCTGGCATCAAAGGTCAGACGATGCACTCCGGCAGATTTCTGCCCCTCAAACAGCGTCGCCACCTCCTGGCCGATCAGGTTGTACACCTTCACCGTCACCCATTCCTCTCTGGGCAACCCAAAAACGATCGCTGTNNGGATAATTCTGGTCAACATAGAATGTCTCCGGAATCTCGGCGGGCTCGGATCCCACCCCTGTCGCGGGAGCGGGCTCGCCGGCCGTCCAGTCGCCTGAAATGGTGGTGACACCCGGTGCCGTGACAATATCGAAATCAATATCCACGGTGCTCGCCGCTACGGTAAACCAGTTCGTGGCGGTCCCCAGGTATCGGAGGCCCTTATACTTCGATTCGTCCCCCCTGACATCTGAGCTCACCGAGTCGAAACCGTAATC
>DKBG01000164.1 GCA_002451155.1 Ignavibacteria bacterium UBA6906 | reverse complement strand
AAGGGGGCGAAATACTACAGTGCGGCGATCACGCGGTATCTGATCGGCACGATCATCGACCGGCTCGCCGCGGCCCTCCGCTCTTCACATTCGTGGAGCACCGCCACTGCGGGGACGAAGCCTTCTGCGTCGCTTCGCGATGCGTCGGACTGGACAGATGTGTGCGGGCTCCTGTCACCGACGGAACTAGTCGCGGATCTGGAACACCAGATTAGGGACGGACGGATCAGCAGCTACGATCAGATCCTTTCGGCGCTCAGGCGGATGCATGGAGACTACCGGGAGTACGAATGGCAGTACGTCGTTGAAGTATTCGAGAAGGAGTACGGGTACAGACTCTCCTCGGTTCCAAAGGAACAATTCCTTAAGGCGCTCGAGGAGTGGAAGAAAGCGGCGCTGAGCATTCAATCCTCGGTGCTGGAGGACGCCCGCAAAGAGTTCGGCCCCTATGCAAGAATCGGCTACGGGAGCAACCTGGATGAGGCTGGGGTTCAGGAGGATTTCAGAGCTGTCAGGGGAACCGTGGAAGGCAATTCCGTGGTGAAAAAGCTCGCCGCGGAGAGTGAGTCGATCACCCGAAAGTACGATGACATGGTGCAACTCATCGATTCCGCGCTGGAGTGAGCACGACAACACGGCGCCCCGGAGAGTGCTCCCGGGGCGCTGCGTGAAGAGCCAGACCCGATCACAGATCGGGAAGACTCAAATTTTCCTTCTCAATGTCCTTGAAGTAACGCACTGTCGCCACCTTCAGCTCCAGCGTGGAGTCGTCGTCGCAGACGATCAGCCCGTGCCGGTGAAGCTGGAGCATCGATACAGTCCACATGTGATTGACCCCCTCCTCGACCGCCTTCTGCAGTGCCCTTGACTTGCTGATGCCGCTCACGAGGATACACACCTCCCGCGCGTCCATAACCGTCGCGACGCCCACTGTGAGTGCCGTTTTCGGGACTTTGTTCGGATCATTACCGAAGAATCGGGAATTCGCGACCCGGGTGTCATACGTCAGGGTCTTGATGCGGGTCCGGGAGGAGAGAGAGGAGCCAGGTTCGTTGAACGCAATGTGCCCGTCCGGGCCTATTCCTCCGAGGAACAGATCGATGCCACCAACCTTTCGGATCTTCTCCTCGTACGTCTCGCACTCTTCTTCAAGATCCTGAGCGTTCCCGTTCAGGATGTTGACGTTCTCGGGCGGGATATCGACGTGGCTGAACAGGTGGTGCCACATAAAGTAGTGATAGCTCTGCGGATGGTCTTCCGGCAGGCCGACATATTCGTCCATGTTGAACGTTACCACGTTCTTAAAGGAGACTTTCCCCTGGCGATGAAGTTCGACGAGTTGCTGATAGGTCCCGATGGGTGATGATCCGGTAGGAAGCCCCAGAACGAACGGGCGTTCCTTTGTCGGCTTGGCGCGACTGATCTTCTGGGCGACATAGTACGCAACCCACTTGCTCAGGGCCTCGTTGCTGTCATGGATGATGATACGCATGGCCTTCTGGTCCTCAATTAGTTGGTGAGAAGTATTCTCGCGTCTGCCACAAACGCTCCCTCTCCTTCGTTCAGGACGATAAGGGGGTTAATATCCAGTTCGCTGATCTGAGGACAGTCGAGCGCAAGTGCGGACAGACGCTGGACCGCCTCTTCGATTCCCGACACATCTCGTTTCTTCTTCCCCCGCGCGCCGGCGAGCATACGGAACGCGCGTATTTCACTGACCATCTCCGCCGCGGTGCGAGGACCCACGGGAGCGATGCGAAAGCGGACATCTTTGAACACTTCCACGAATATCCCGCCCAGTCCGAACATGATCACCGGGCCAAATGAGCGATCGCGTTTCACTCCGAGAATAACTTCCTCGCCGCCTGACACCATCTTCTGCACAAAGACCCCCCGGATCGCCGCGGAGGGGTTGGCCCTCCTGCTGGCAGCCATCACGCGCGAGAAGCCCTCCTCTGCCTGCGCGCTGTTCGCGATGCCGACGAGGACGCCGCCAACATCGAATTTGTGAACGATGTCCTCAGATGAGACCTTCAGCACAACCGGATACCCGATCGACTCGCCGAGAGAAGCAGCCTCCGATGCCGTGGCGGCAATACCCGACGGGAGCACGGGGAGCCCGTAGAGCTTCAGGAGAGTGGTCGCCTGCTCTTCCGGAAGATATCGGCGGCCTGACGCTGCGGCGGCGCGAAGCAGGGCCGTAGCAGCCGCGCGGTCTGCGTCCCGGGCAAGCTGCGCGGGGTCATCTACGACGTCTTTCTGAATCCTAAAAAACAACGCCGCTGCATACGCGCGGCACATGGATTCGGGCAGGATATAATGCGGAATGTTTCGCCGCTGCAGAATCGAAATCCCCGATGCGACGTCCGCCTCCCCCATAAACGACGCGTACACCGGCTTGGCGAACTGGGCCGCGACGTTACTCACCTCATCGGCAATGTTGTCGATATCGGTCATAGACTGCGGCGTGAGGATGACAAGCGACCCGTCCACTCCCGGATCTTTCAGCGCGCTGGAGAGCGCCACACGATAGCGATCCGCCCTGGCATCTCCGATGACGTCAACAGGGTTCTTGATGTTTGCGGTTGCGGGCAGGCTCTTCCGGAACACTTCCCGGGTCTCCTCAGAGAAACGGGCGAGCGAGAGGTCAGCGCCAATCGCCGCGTCGGTCGCCAGCACACCAGGACCGCCGGCATTGGTGATGATGGCGACCCGGTTGCCCTGCGGAAGGGGTTGATATGCAAGCGCAATGGCGATATTGAACATTTCTTCGATCGTCGTGCAGCGGATCACGCCCGCTTGCCGCAGAGCGGCATCGGTCACCTCGTCGCTGCCGGCGAGCGATCCGGTATGCGACGCTGCCGCCGCAGCACCCTCCACGGTCCGTCCCGACTTGATGACAAGAATAGGCTTGCCCGCGTTGGTGATGATGTCGCGCGCGGCGGCCATAAAGGCACGACCATCGGTGATCTCCTCAAGGTACACTAGGATCACACGGGTCTTCGGATCATTCTTCAAATAATACATCAGGTCGATATCGCTGATGTCAGCCTTATTTCCGAAACTGACGAACTTGGAGAACCCGATATGCTTTGCCTGCGCGTAATCAAGCACGGCGGTGCAGAGCGCGCCACTTTGCGAAAGAAACCCGATTGTGCCCTCGATCGGCATCTTTCTGGCGAACGAGGCATTCAGATGGGCGTTCGGATCAGTGTTGATCACCCCGAGGCAGTTTGGGCCGATGAAGGATATCCCGTGCCGGTCGGCGATCTCCTTGATCTGGCGCTCGCGCTCGACGCCCATCCCTCCCACTTCCCTGAATCCGGCGGAGATGATGATCGCGGATTTGATCCCCCGCTGGCCGCACTGTTCCAGGGCGAGGTGGACGACCGAGCTCTGGAAAACAATCACCGCCAGATCGACGGGATCGGGAATATCGAGGACATACTTGTACGCGCGGACTCCTGCGATCGCCTTTGAGCTGGGACTCACGGGGAAAATGGTCCCCTGGAAACTGTCCTTCAGGATATTGTGGAAAATGTCGAATGGAACGGTGCCGGGAATACGTGTGGCGCCCAGGACCGCCACTGACTGTGGATAGAAAATCTGTCCGAGGTTCTTGATTCGCTCTTCTGCGGCGAGAGACATGGGACGTACATCCGGTTAGTTCTGTGGTAGATACTGCGCAATGAATTCAACCGCTTCCCCGACCGTCTGCACCTCACGCGCCTTGTCTTCCTCCATCTCGATATCGAACTCTTCTTCGAACGCCGCAATCAACGCCACGCTGGACATGGAGTCCGCGCCAAGGTCGAATGCAAAATTCGATTCAGGCTTGATCTCCGCCGCATCGGCTTTCAACACCTGCGCGACGACCTTCTGGACGCGTTGTTTGATTTCGGATTTTTCCATACTGAGCCTCCTGCGACTGGTCGATGGGGTCATCCCCGGAAGGCGTGGACGTTTCTTACAAAGCGCCCGCCCAACAGGCGGGAGTATCCGCGCCAGCGGGGTGACCGGTTACACTATTCGGAGAGCAGAAAACGGAAAGAAAAAA
>DKBG01000074.1 GCA_002451155.1 Ignavibacteria bacterium UBA6906 | reverse complement strand
ATCGCCGTTATTGCACCAGCGTCTGGAATCGAGCCTCGGTGCGGAGCGGCTTCCACCTGGGGTCGGCTTTGACCATCGCTGGCGATAGATCCGACGGGATGGAGAGCAACCGCTCCAGGATTGCGATTGCCTTCTCCTTTTCTCCGACCATCGTGTAAACCAGCGCAAGATCGGCAAGCCGGTGTGTTCCCCGCCAGGCTTCCTTTTCGATCGGCAACAGTTCTACTGCCCGCGCCGCCTCCCGTAACGCGGCTTCCTTGTGGTCGAGTCCGGCATTGGCAATTCCGAGCGCGCTGTGGTATCGCTCATCGTCAGGATAATCGGCGACCCGTCTCTCCAATTCTCTGCGTGCGGCTTCATAGAGGGGAACGGCCTTGCGGGGATCCCCAAGCCAATCCTCGAGCTGGGCGAGCAGGAGCGAATGCGGCGCATATGAGAACTGCGAATTCTCATCGCCGGGAGAAGGGAGTTCATTCAGCAGTCTCCGGGCCTCGCTGAAGTTGCCGGCAAAGGTCTCCGCCGTGATTCTCAACCCGAGGAGTTTCCTGCTGTCGTGAGACACGTGAAGCCGGTACGCCCGGTCAATTGCCGCACGGACTTTCTCCGGGTCTCCCGTCCATTGGAGGATATTCTGAACTCTGGTGGTGTGCAGGGCCTCGTTGTCAGGAGCCAGCGTGATCCCCTGCTCGAATGTCTCGTCGGCTTCGCGATATTCACGCACCAGCGTCATCGTCTCCGACAGCTGGCGGATTGACTCGGTCGAGCGGGGATCAGCTTCCGAGGCTTTTCTCCAGGATGCGATGGACTCCCGCATTTTGCCCTGTCGACGCTGCACAGCAGCGATACCCTCATAGACATCAGCATTGTTCGGCTGGTACTTCAGGGCGAGCTCAAACTGCTCTAGAGCGTTGTCATATTCCAGTTTCGCATGATAGTAGAACCATCCCTTGGCGGCATAGGCGGCAGAGAGATTCGGGTCAAGCTCCAGCGCCCTGTTGGCGGCCTGCTCTGCCTTCCGGATGCGAGATTCGCTCCGGTCATAGAAGAACCAGTAGATCGCCGAATGAGATCTTGAGAGGGATGCAAAGGCCGTGGCAAACTTCGGATCGGCGGTAATTGCCTGGTCGTACATCTGCCTCGCGAGTTCCAGATCACTCTTTGCTGTACCGCGGCTTTCGTATTCGAGTCCCTTCAAATAGTAATCGTACGCTTCCGGATTGTCAGTCGGCTCCCTGGTCAGCGCATCCCGCTCAGGCTGAAGAAGCCTGACGTCCAGCGCCCGTGCCACCTCGGACGCAATCTCCGACTGGAGCGTGAACGCATCGGACACCGTCGCATCGAATGGCTGCGACCAGATCTGATAGGAGTTGATGGCGCGCACGAGTTCGGCCGTGACGCGAACACGCTGATCCTCGGCTGTCGTCCCCGACCAGCGGATTGTTCCCAGCAGGATATACTCGACACCGAGTTCTTCGGCAACCTGTCTGATTGGCTTTGCCGTCTTCTTGTATCCTCTCGCGCTCGCCCGGGCGATGACGCCGAGCCCGGAAAGCCGGGAGAGTCGCCCGGTGATTTCTTCCGTGATCCCGTCCGCAAAATACTCCTTCTCCGCACTCCCCTGGTTTTCGAAGGGAAGGACGGCCAGAGTTTTCCTGCCGTCTGTCTCCTGCGACGGCATCCAGGGCCGCAGGATCAGGAGAGTGGCCACCGCGAACACGATGACCGCTGACAGTGCAATTACAGGAAGCCTCTTCTGTTTCCGTCTGCCTGGCTCTGACGATGAGAGAGGAGGAGGAGAGGGGGAGCCTGCGGGATGCACGGCCGCCGTATGTCTGACTCGCGAGGAATCTTTCTTCGCCCGTCGGAGATCGACGATGAGATCCGTGGCCGTCTGATACCGCGTCTGCGGGTCCTTGTCCAGTGCTTTGGTGACGATGTGCGAGAGCTCCGCCGGGAAATCCTGCAGGTATGTATTCAGGGATGAGGGTTCCTCATTCAGGATCGAATACATGAGGGCCGTTTCATGTTCTCCGCGAAACGGGAGGTGCCCCGTGAGGAGTTCGTAGAGCACGACTCCGAACGAGAAAATGTCGCCTCGCTGATCCGCCTCCTTCCCCTGTATCTGCTCCGGCGCCATATAGGCGAGCGTCCCGATCGTGCTGGACGTCCGCGTGAGCTTCAGGGCTCCCTTCAACTTGGCCAGTCCGAAATCCATTACCTTGACCTGTCCGCGGGCGTTCACCATGATGTTGTCCGGCTTGATGTCCCGATGGACAATCCCGCGGGCATGCGCCTCCTGCAATGCTTCCCCGATTTGAAGCCCGTAGCCGACCGCCTCGTCGATATCCTTGACCGGGAGCTTCCGGCGGAGCGTCGCGCCGTCGACATACTCCATAACGATATACTGGCGTTCCTCGAAGGTCTGGATGTCGATAACGGAGCAGACATTGGGATGATTCAGGGCCGCGGCTGCCTTTGCCTCCTGGAGGAATCGGGATTGTTCCTCCTCGGTTTCGGCGAGATGATGCGGAAGGAACTTGAGCGCGACCAGGCGGTCGAGCTTGGTGTCCATCGCCTTGTAGACGACCCCCATTCCCCCCTCGCCGAGCTTCTCGAGTATCTGATACTGGGCTATGTTCCGGCCGATCATCTCATCCCTCAATGGCATACTCCATCGACCAAGATACTGACCTGGGGAGTAGGATGCAAAGACCGAGGTGGCGCAAGGTCAGAGAGGCATGCGGTCGGACCGCCGGTACCCTGGGACGGTTTCCCCCGAAGTTCACTTCATGATCGGAATCTGTTATATTCCCTCAACACAACAATGGAGATGCTTTCATGCTCTGGCCGAATGCTATTCGCTTGATGCTGTCGTGGGCGTGTGTTGCTGCCGCTGCCAATGCTCAGGTCACTCAGGATGCTGACACAGTCTTCCGCTGGACGCGATGGCACGGGAACCCGGTCTTCCCGGCGGTGGAAGGGACCTGGAGGGAATCGCAGACTGCAAACCCGGACCTTCTCCTCATCGGCGACACCTATTACATGTATTTCCGCGGGCAGCAGGGAGGGCATGACAGGATCGGTGTGGCGACCGTTTCACGCGAGCGATTCGATGGCGTCACGTGGACCATCAGGCCTGATCCAGTAGTCGATGTCGGTCCGGCCGGCTCATGGGATGAGACCCACGTGCTTGATCCCGCCACAGTTCTCGTGAACGGGCGCGTGTTTCTCTACTACTCGGCGGTAAGTCCCAAGAGTGACCGGGCGATTTGCCTTGCTGTGTCTGATGATGGTGTGCATTTCACGAAGAACAGTCAGAACCCGGTGCTTATCGGTGGAGGGCCGGAAGTGGTGTTCCGCGACAGTGTCTTCTATCTCTACTTCTGGAAGCGAAAACCTTCGGGGACCGGCTATCAGATCCATTGTGCCACATC
>DKBG01000076.1 GCA_002451155.1 Ignavibacteria bacterium UBA6906 | reverse complement strand
CGCCCGCTTCGACGGCACACTCTTCTCCGTTCAGCTCGGACGGGAGCGGGTGCTCTGGGGATATGGCGTTGACCAGAAAATGGTTTTGTCTGACTATTCCCGGGCGCCTGATTTCATTCGTGCCGACTTTCAGTACAAAGCATTCAAGTACACATTCATTCATAGCTGGATTCTCGGGAGCCGTTCAAACGTATTTTACAGCATCCCGCAGGACACCTCATACGTGTTCTCGGAAAAGACAATATCAGACAAATATTTCGCCGCCCACAGGTTCGAGTTATCGTTTCCAAAGTTGTTCGATATCGGGTTCGAAGAGGTCTACATCTACAGCAACCGTTCTGTCGATCTTGCGTACCTCAATCCCTTCGTCCTGATGGAGTCTGTCCAACGCGCGCGAGGGGAGCGGGACAACGGGTTCTGGGCATTTGATATTCAGACTCATTTCATTCCCGGCGTCGAATTTCACGGGACGCTGATGTTCGATGATATCCACATCCCAGGAATGTTTTCCGATAAATGGTACGACAAGCATGCATTGCAGGCGGGAATGGTATGGGCGGATCCGGTCGGGGTGGAGAATATCACGCTCTTTGTGGACTACACACGGATAGAGCCCTGGATGTTCGGCCATGACCGCTCAAGGGATAACAACTATACCAGCGACGGACGTATCCTCGGCCCCACGATCGGGCCAAATGCAGATTCCTGGACGCTGAGGCTGGATTGGTTCCCGTTACGGAACCTATACGTTTCCGGGACTGTTATTAAGGTGCGTGAAGGGAACAATATCTACGATCAGGACGGACAGCTGGTCAAGAATGTGGGCGGCGATCCCCTGGTCCCTCACCGTGGTACAGACCCCGAAACGAAGGTATTCCTGGACGGTCTCAGGGAAGACTCCTACAGGGGTCGATTTGTGGCCCGTTTCGAACCGATAAATCAGCTCTGGCTGCAGGCATCATACGAGTATGACCAGTCGCAGGACCTTGATTTCGGGACGAAGGCGAAGAATCAAACGTATTATTTCCACGTTCAGTGGGAATTCTAGGATCGGTGTCCTGCCGATCGATGCGACTCAGAGTATTCAATTTCACATCTTATGAAGGATGACCCCATGTCTCTCACCGTAGGTTCTAAAGCACCAGACTTTACGCTTGTTGACACTGACCGCAAGCCGCGTTCTCTCAAGGAATTCCTGGGAAAGAAGACCGTCCTGGCATTCTACCCCGGGGCGTTCACCGGCGTCTGCACAAAGGAGATGTGCTCTCTCCGTGACTCGATGGCGAACTTCAACCAGCTGGGCGCGCAGGTTGTCGGGATCAGCGTGGATGCACCGGCGGCAAACAAAGGGTTTGCCGATGTGAACAAGCTCACTTTTCCGCTGCTCAGCGACCACACGCGTGAGGTGTCGAAAAATTACGCCGGGATCTATCAGGATTTTGGAGGAGTTGCGGGCCTGACGACCTCGAAGCGCGCAGTGTTCATCCTCGATGCGAATGGCACAGTGAAATATGCCTGGATCACGGAGACCGCGGGGCAGGAGCCGGACTACGAGGCGGTGAAGAAAGCTCTGGCTTCATTCTGACGGGGCGGACCATGGCTCAATTGAAAGTTGGGGCTGCTGCCCCTGATTTCGAACTCCCGACCGGTGACGGCGGCACGCTCTCGCTGAAGAGTCTGAAGGGGAAGAAGGTCGTCCTATATTTCTATCCAAAGGACAATACCTCCGGTTGTACAAAGGAGGCATGCTCTTTCAGGGATGAGATCCGGAAGTTTGAAAAAAAGAACGCCCTGATTATCGGTGTCAGCATTGACAGTGTCGAGTCTCACCGGAAGTTTGCCGACAAATTCGACCTGCCCTTTCCCCTTGTGAGCGATGCGAAGAAGGAGCTCGTGAAGAAATACGGCGTCTGGAAGGAGAAGAGCATGTACGGGCGGAAGTATATGGGGATTGAGCGGACGACCTTTGTAATCGATGAGAAGGGGAAGATCAGTCACATTTTCCCCAAGGTAAAAGTCGACGGTCACAGCGATGAGATCCTCGCGCTCATCTAACCGGTCGGATGAATGGTCAAGATGAGGCACGGGGGAACTTCGCCGCCGTGCCTCAGCGTTTTTTTCCCCGGTGGCGAGAAACGTTTGTCTCTCCTTTTCTTCGCGTCCTTTCCGGTTCTTTGCGCCTTTGCGTTTGTTCTATCGGGTTTCAACGCAAAAGGCACCGAGGCTTCGCAAAGGCCGAATCCTTGAATTTGACACGTGGGGATTTCCGGGGGAGTATGCGGCAGGGCTCAGAGGTCAGCACGCGCTTGTCTCTGCGGTTCCCCCGTCGTATAGTCTGAGCCCCGTGGGGGCGATTCACCTGAGCCGTTGGTAGATAACCGGTTGCTGTCCGATCAAATAGCTTCTGCAACTCTTACTTGACCTGCGAAGGAACGTCCAATGGTATATGTCACTCGAAAGGCCCACTTCAGCTCCTCCCACCGGCTCTACAATCCGGCCTGGGCAAACGAGAAGAACCAGAAGGTTTTTGGGAAGTGCAACAACCCGAACGGTCATGGCCACAACTACGATATTGAGGTAACCGTTGCCGGTGATCCTCCCCATGAAACCGGGATGGTGATCGACCTGAAGAAGCTGGCCGATATCCTGGAAGAGGAGATCGTCGAGCGCGTCGACCACAAACATCTGAACGAAGACGTGGATTTCTTGAAGGGGATCATCCCGACGGCGGAGAACATGGCCATCGCATTCTGGAAGATTTTGAACCCGAAGATTACCGAAGGCAAACTCCATTCGATTAAGCTGTATGAATCGTACAACAATTTCGTCGAATACCGCGGAGAATAATCGATGACCGATGCATCGATGAAAAAGCTGGAGGAGGTAATCAGGGAACTCCTCAAGACCGTGGGTGAGGACACAAGCCGTGAAGGTCTCGAGCGGACGCCTCACCGGGTCGCAAAGGCGTATAAGTTCTTGACGAAGGGCTATGAGGAAAATATTCAGGACGTCCTGAACGATGCCGTGTTCACGGAGCGCTACAGTGAAATGGTCGTGGTGAAGGACATCGACTTTTACAGCATGTGTGAACACCACATGCTGCCATTTTTCGGGAAGGCTCATGTCGCCTATATTCCGAACGGCAAGATTGTGGGGCTGAGCAAGATTCCACGTGTGGTGGAAGTCTTCAGCCGTAGGCTGCAGGTGCAGGAGCGGCTTACACAGCAGGTCGCCGATACACTGTTTGAG
>DKBG01000125.1 GCA_002451155.1 Ignavibacteria bacterium UBA6906 | reverse complement strand
TTCTGGATGGCCCTGCCCTTGGAGCTCTTGGTGCCTTCCGGGATTTCATAAACCCTCAACCAGAAACATTTCCCTTTTTCCGTAAAGAACAGGATATAATTATGATTGGTGGCCACGAAAAGGTGTTCAAGGAAGTCTTCTCCGCGCAGGTCGGTGCCTTTGGCTCCCCTGCCGCCCCTGTTTTGCCTCCTGTATTCGATCAGGGCTGTCCTTTTAATATAACCCAGATGGCTGATCGTGATAACCACCTCTTCATCCGGTATGGTATCCTCGATACGGAAATCACCGGCAGTATATTCGATCTGGCTGCGCGGTTCCTCACCGTATTTATCTTTGATCTCCATCAACTCATCCTTGATGATCTGCATCCTGAGTGATTCGTCGGAAAGCACAAGCTTGTAATGGGCTATCCTTTTCAGCAGTTCTTCGTATTCTTCCTTGATCTTTTCCCTTTCCAGCCCAGTGAGGCGCTGCAGTCTCATTTCAAGGATCGCTTTGGCCTGAACGTCGCTCAATTCGAATTTGGTCATCAGGCCTTCCTTGGCCTCTTCCGGGGTTTGCGATGCCCTGATCAGGGCGATCACTTCATCAAGGTGGTCGAGGGCAATGAGCAATCCTTCCAGAATATGGGCCCTTTTCTCAGCCTGGTCAAGTTCATACTGGGTGCGCCGGGTAACCACCTCATGGCGGTGGTCAACGAAATGGGTGATAAGGTCCTTCAGGTTGAGCAGCTTGGGCTTGCCGTTGACAAGGGCGACATTGTTGACATTGAATGCCGTTTGGAGTGCTGTCATCTGAAATAGCTTGTTCAGCACTATATTCGATACGGCTTCTTTTTTAAGCTCATATACTATCCGAAGACCACTCCTGTCCGACTCGTCCCTGATGTCGGAGATACCGTCCAGTTTCTTCTCATTCACCAGTTCGGCTGTTCTTCGGATCATTTCAGCCTTGTTTACCAGGTATGGAATGGAGGTGACAATGATCCGGTCACGGCCTGAGGGTGAGGGTTCGATTCTCGCCTCTCCCCTGACGACAATTCGGCCACGGCCGGTTTCGAAGGCTTCCTTGACCCCCTCGTAGCCATAAATGATTCCTCCTGTCGGGAAATCAGGCGCCTTGACGAACTGCATCAGCTCAGATACCGTGATCTCCCTGTTTTCAATGTATGCAATGGTGCCATCAACCACTTCGCCCAGGTTGTGCGGGGGCATGTTTGTAGCCATACCGACGGCAATGCCTGATGCACCATTGATCAGCAGGTTGGGTATCTTTGCAGGAAGGACCGTTGGCTCTTCCAGCGAGTCGTCAAAATTCAGCTGAAAGTCGACGGTATTCTTGTCGATGTCATCCAGCATCTCTTCTGCGATCTTTCGCAGCCGTGCTTCCGTGTAACGCATCGCGGCCGGGCTGTCTCCATCAATGGAACCGAAGTTTCCCTGGCCGTCGATAAGCGGATAACGTAACGACCACTCCTGTGCCATCCTGACCATGGCATCGTATACTGAGGAGTCACCGTGCGGGTGGTATTTTCCCAGCACTTCGCCCACTATGCGGGCAGATTTCTTATAGGACCTGTTCGCTGCAAGTCCGAGTTCCTGCATACCGTACAGCACCCGCCGGTGGACGGGTTTGAGGCCGTCACGGACATCGGGCAGGGCGCGGGCAACAATGACTGACATCGAGTAGTCAATGTAGGACCCCCGCATTTCGTCTTCGATATCAACCGGAACTATCTTTTCATTCACCGTTGCCATACACACCCATCTTCCGTATTGTCAACCATCCTGCCCCGTTTTGAGCAGCTCTAGATATCCAGGTTTCGCACATACTTCGCGTTCTTTTCAATGAAATCCCGCCTCGGTTCCACTTCGTCCCCCATCAGGATCGAAAACGTCCGGTCCGCATCAGCTGCGTTCTCAATAGTGACCTGGAGGATCGTCCGGGTTTCCGGATTCATTGTCGTGGCCCACAACTGCTCGGGATTCATTTCCCCGAGACCCTTGAAGCGAGAGATGGTGATCCCATCCACAACGGCCATCGCTCCCTCTTCGGCCGGTTCTGCGTCAGATATCTTTCCCTCCTCTTTCCGGCCCCTGTCAGACCGCAGCCGCTTCACCAGCTCGTCTCGCTCCGCCTCGTCGTACGCATATAGCTCTTGTTTTCCCTTCTTGAGCTTAAACAGCGGCGGCTGTGCGATATACACGTGTCCCAGTTCGATCAGTTCTTTCATGTGACGGTACAGAAGCGTCAGCAGGAGAGTCCGGATATGTGAGCCGTCAACGTCAGCGTCGCACATAAGGATGAGTTTTCCATACCGGAGCCGTTCCACATCGAACTCTTCCCCGACTCCTGTTCCAACCGCCGTGAAAATGTTGCGGATTTCTTCATTCTCCAGAATCTTGTGGAGACGTGCCTTTTCCACGTTCAGGATCTTCCCTTTCAGGGGAAGGATCGCCTGAAACCGCCGGTCTCTTCCCTGCTTCGCGCTTCCGCCGGCAGAATCACCTTCGACAAGGTAGAGTTCACAGTGTTCCGGATCGTTGATCGAACAATCCGCCAGCTTGCCGGGAAGCCCGCCGGAACTGAGTGCATTCTTCCTTCGCGTGAGGTCACGCGCCTTCCGTGCGGCTTCGCGCGCCTCCGCAGCCCGCACAGATTTTTCAATTACCCGTTTCGCATCCCCGGGATTGTCCTCCAGCCAGGACGAGAGCGCGGACCCGACAACGCCCTCCACAATGCTTTTTACTTCGCTGTTTCCAAGCTTCGTTTTCGTTTGCCCTTCAAACTGGGGCTCGGGCACTTTCACGCTGACTACTCCTGTGAGCCCTTCCCGGAAATCGTCTCCGGTCAGCACCAGTTTTCCCTCTTTGATCAACCCGTTCTTATATGCGTATGTATTTAGCGTTCGCGTAAGGGCCGATCGAAATCCGACAAGGTGCGTCCCTCCCTCATGCGTATTGATGTTGTTGACATAGGAGAAAAGGTTTTCGTTGTATTGATCGTTATACTGCAACGCCGACTCAACCTCCACCGACCGGCCCGATTCGTCATTGTCGGAGCCCGAGGCATAGAAAACTTTCCGCATAATTGATGGCCGGGTTGCATCAATGTACTTCACAAACTCCATCAGCCCGCCCTTGAAGTGAAACGTCTCGGCTTGCTCGCTCTTGTTGCGCAGGTCGACGATTCGCAGTGTGACCTTCGGATTCAGAAACGCGAGCTCCCGGAGCCGCTCCGCTATGGTGTCGAACTTAAAGACCCGGTTTTTGAAGATCTGCTCGTCCGGCAGAAACGTCACTCGTGTACCCTGTTTCCCCCCATCGGCCTTTCCTGTCACTTTCACGGGTGCAACGGGTTCGCCGCGCCTATATTTCTGGTACCAAACCTTTCCGTCCCGGGACACTTCGACCTCGAGCCATTCGCTCAGCGCATTCACAACTGAAACGCCTACGCCGTGAAGGCCCCCCGAGACCTTATAGGTGTTCTTATCAAACTTCCCGCCGGCATGCAAAACAGTCATGACAACTTCCAGGGCAGATCGTTTCTCGACTTTGTGGATATCTGTTGGAATTCCACGACCGTCATCAATGACCGTAACGGAGCCGTCTTTGTTAATCCGCACTTCGATGTGTTGCGCGTACCCCGCAAGCGCCTCATCGATGGAGTTGTCCACCACTTCATAGACAAGGTGGTGCAGGCCCCGTGTGCTAACATCGCCGATATACATCGCCGGTCGCCTGCGCACTGCTTCGAGCCCCTTCAGGACCGTAATATCCTCCGCCGTGTAACCGCGGAGTTCCTTTTTCTGAGCCGGCGCATCAACCGCTTTTGTTTTTGTCTTCGTCTTTCCCATGCCAGATTGTTCCCGTTTCTATCGAAACCGAATTTCCTTTACAACTTTTTCCCCCGTTGCCTGCTGAATACTTTCAAGAATTTCTTTGCGACGCATCGTCAGTTCATTCCGCCAGGCTGCACTGGCGACGGAGACAGTTAAAATCCCCCGCTCGATATGTTCCGGGACTGTGACGCGCGCGATACGGTCTCCGACCAGGGATCCCCAATTTGTCAGGACTTCGTACTCCCGCAGCGTCCGTGATATTCCCAGGCGGCGGGTCAGGTCTCGTAGCGCAGCTCCGGCAGATACCGGGCCGGACCGCCTGCGTGCGCTACGCCTCCCTGACTCTCGTGCACGTTCCACGATCGACGATATACCTCCGATTGTAGTCGTTCCACTCGATCGACGTTTGGAATACCCGTTCATCGGTCGCAGTGACAATCACCTGGCCGAGGCCTGCAATGAGGTTCAGGATTCGCTCACATCGGCGCCTGTCCAGCTCGCTGAACACGTCATCGAGCAGGAGTATAGGTTGCTCTTTCCGCTGCTCTGCGAGGTACCGGTGCTCGGCAACTTTAAGAGCAACCAGCATGGTCTTGTGCTGTCCCTGCGAAGCATACTGCTGGACCGGGATCCCGTTCAACAGCAGGCCGATATCGTCCCGGTGCGGGCCCACGAGTGTGCTTCCCCGGCGAATCTCCTCGGTCCTGCGACGAACGAGCTGCTCCGTGAGGACACGACTGATTTCCTGTGCCCCCCCATCAGCTGGAAACACGGAACAGACATAGTGTATATCGGGGGTCTCCGTCCCGCCGGCAACGCTTCTGTAGGCGTCGAGAACAAATTCGCGAAACTCATGGAGGAATACGTGCCTTCGTTCGGTAATTGCCCCGCCCAACTTTGCCAGGCTTTCGTCCCACGGCTGCATTTTTTCCTGGTCGATAGACCCCAGCAGGCGGGAATCCAGCAGCAGGCGGTTGCGCTGTCTTACTGTTCTGCGGTATTCGAGGAGAACCTCAAGATACGTCGTGGATACCTGTGAGAGCACAAGATCTATAAACTTCCGTCGATCGCCAGGCCCGCCCCCGGTCACACCACTGTTCTCCGGCGATAGCACCACAACAGGAAACTGTCCGACAGCCGCGGAAAGTTTCTCGGGACGATTTCCGTTGATCTCATACCGCTTCTCCGCCGCGTCCCGTACATACCGCACAGACACCCTGCTCCCGGATCCGCCCCCGTTGATCATGTTCCCGTCAACCTCAAACCCCGGGGTGCCCATACGGACGGCCTGAACGTCCGCGCTCGCATAGAAACTCTTCGTCAAGCTGAGAAAGGATACCGCCTCAAGGACACTCGTCTTTCCCTGTCCGTTATCCCCCAGCAGCGCGGTCACTCCCGGCCCGAACTCGATGTGGCTGTCCGCGTGATTTCGGAAGTCTTTAAGTCGCACCCCCGCAACGACCATATGCCTCGGGTACTCCTGAGAAGAGAGCAGCCCCGCCACGTGCGGGGCCACTCTCACAGACCGTGATACGTTGTCATCAACCGGCCAGCCGAACCGGCATCACGAGCATAATGACATTTTCTTGGCTTCCGGGTCCGGCGGGCTCCACGATCCCGGCACGCGTGGCCGTGCTGAATCGCATCTGAATCTCATCGGTATCCAGATGGCTGAGAATGTCGATCAGATACACGGAGTTGAATCCAATCTCCAGCGGTTCTCCGTTGAACGAACAGGAAATTTTCTCCGACGCCTCACCCCCGAAATCGACATCCTGGGCACTGATTTCCAGGTTGTCCTCCCCCATTTGAAAGCGAACTTGGTGAGTCGTGGCACTGGCGTAGAGAGCGACACGACGGATAGATGCGATCGCTGATTCCCGCTGAACCTTCAGTACTTTCGTGTTGTCGGCAGGAATGACGCTCTCATAATTCGGATATGTTTCATCTATCAATCTCGAAACCAGAACTGAATCTCCAAATGTAAACCGAATATGCGTTTCGCTTATACCGATAGTCGTCTCTCCGTCTTCGATGGACTTCGCAACGACATGCAGTGCCTTCGACGGAACAATAATATCCTTCTCCAGCGAAACCGGCGAGGAAAACGTATGCCGAAAGCGGACAAGTCTGTGTCCATCCGTTGAAACTGCAGAAAACTCCTCTCCTTTCGCCTGGAAGAGGACCCCCATCATTGCGGGTCGCAGTTCATCGCTGCTAACTGCAAATACGGTCCTGTAAATAATTTTTCGGAGCAGCGAGGTGTCAAGCGTAAATTGTTCCTGACTCTTGAACGGGGGAATTTGCGGGTATTCTTTCGCTCCCTCCCCTGTCAACTGATACTGTCCAGTATCGGTGTGTATTCGTATCTTGTTCGTTCCGGTGTCTATTGTAAATGACGCTGTTGTATCCGGCAACGAGCGAATAGTATCCATCAGTCGTTTTGCCGGAACGGCTATTCTTCCGTCCTCTTTCCCATCTACAGCCTGACTCACCGTAAGCGATATGGCTAGATCAGTAGCAGTCAGCGTCAGTACTCCACCACTCAAGTCAAACAAAATATTCTCCAGGATCGGCATGGTTGACTTCGTGGGAATCACACCGCCGAGTTTCGAAAGAGTCCTTTGAAGTTCGGTACTGTTCACCGTAAATTTCATGCTGGTCTCCTTGGGAGGGGTGTGAGTGAAAATCCAAAAAGACGGTAAACCCTTACAATATAAGGTTTTTCCGATGAAAAAGCTATTCGAAAACCATTTGACAGGTGAGGCCTGTATTATAATAGTTCATACGTTATAAGATAAAGATACAGATAGTAATACCAGTGTGAATATGTGTATTGTTAGGGGAGGGAATAATGTTTCCCTGCGCCGTGTACTGAATGTCGGTTTGTACTTCAAGAGAAGGATGAACGAATGAGAGGTGAATAAGTATGGGTGGTATGAACATGTGAAGACGGAGGAGGGGCGAACAGCAAAAATACAGAGGTCTCATTCACACCCCGGTCACCCTCATGAACAGGTGGTCAACACCCTTATGAACGGTCTCTATACGTGTCCCATCACCTGAAGACGGCGTCTGATTTGTAGGACATGGGCCTGGTATTTAGGGTCTATGCGCATTTGGTCCTCGACGGATTGATACGCGTGAATAACTGTGCTATGATCCCGTCCGCCGAAGTGCAGTCCAATGGTCTTCAAGGAAGAGTTCGTCAGATCTTTGGCCAGGAACATAGCAATCTGCCGCGCATTGACTACCTCTTGTTTTCTCGTCTTGGCGCGAATAAGGTCCTCAGGAATGTTAAAATACTCGCAAACGGTTCGCTGAATTGTTTCGATTGTGATAGGCGAACGCACGTCACCGACCACCATTCGGACGACATCACGCGCCAGGTCAAGGTTCACATCCCTCCCTTCCAGGGAAGCTTTTGCCAGGAGGCTGATCAGGCACCCTTCGAGTTCACGGACGTTTGAGTTCACATTGGTGGCTATGAATTCAACCACGTCCTGGGAGAGGTCTATTCCTTCATTTTCGCTCTTTTTGCGCAGGATTGCGATACGCGTCTCAAGGTCAGGAGGCTGAATATCTGCCGTAAGGCCCCACTGGAAACGGGAGAGGAGGCGGTCATCCAGGCCTTTCAGCTCCTTCGGCGGACGGTCAGACGAGAGGACAATTTGTTTGCCGAGCTGGTGGAGTTCGTTGAATGTGTGAAAGAAGGAATCCTGCGTTTTTTCTTTTCCCGAGAAGAACTGGATATCATCCACAATCAGGACATCCATACTGCGGTAGAAGCTCAAAAAGTCGTTGATGCGGTCGCTCTGAATTGCATCGACAAACTCAACGGTGAACTTCTCGCTTGACACGTAAATCACCCTGCGGGCTTTCCTGGTGGCGATGGCAGAATTCCCTATGGCCTGAATGAGGTGGGTTTTTCCGAGGCCGGTGCCGCCATAGAGAACAAGTGGATTGAATGATGTGCCCCCAGGGTTGTTTGCCACGGCGGAGGCTGCGGCGCGAGCCAACTGATTGCTGTCTCCTTTTATGAAATTCTCAAAGGTGTACCGTGGATTAAGAAATGTTGAGAAAGCCTCACTTGGGCGAGAATCATACCGGGGAGGGCCACCGGCACCCGGAGTCGGTGTCGCTTCCGCTGCGACACCTGAGTGCAACTGCTCGGTCGGTTGCTGGAGAGGCAGGGGCGGTGGCTCGGGTTCAAGGGCAGATTCGTCGTGGCGTACCAGATATTCAAGGGAGGCCTCTTTCCCGAGAACGCGGGTAACGGTGGCCGTGAATATGTCACCGTAGTGCTCCTCGAGCCAGTCGTAGAAAAACTGGCTGGGAACCTGGACTGTAAGTTTGCCACTTCTGAGATGCAGCGGTTCTATCGGCTCGAACCAGGTTTTAAAGCTCTGCGTATTTACTCTCTCCCGCATGATATCCAGGCAAGCCTGCCAGGCTCGACGTGCTTCGTCTGTCTCCGGGGGAGCGGCGGTCGGGGGTTGTATGATGGACATTTGGGTTGTGAGCGATGGGAAGAGGTTATCAACACCGGAACGCGAGTTATCAACAACTTAATACACAGTGACGAATACTTGACGGCAACCAGAAGAGCAGTGTCCTGATGTTATCAACGCCCTGTGAATATCCACAATCGTTTGATTTGGTTGTTGTTACAGGAGATAGAAGGAGATACCAACAGTCACACTTTAAGTCTGTGGATAATCATATGTACTCGAAAGGAACCCGGAATTTCGACAGCAAAACATATCAACATATTATAAACATCGATTCCTGGCACATCTTCCAAATCATTATAGCGTATGGAGACTCAGAAGGCAAGGGAATTCTTCAGTGTCGGGCATGGTCATTGGGTTGTTTTTGAGCTCGGTTTTTCATACCCTGTAAGTCTTCCCCTCAGGAGGTATTGGCGGTGCTTTCGTGGAGTGACGCGGATGTCGAAAAGGGGCGTCGCTCGGGGTTTCCGTTGCCTATAGTGGACCAGTCGAGGATGTTATGAAGCGGACATTTCAGCCGCACAACCGAAAGCGGAAGAACACGCACGGGTTTCGGGCCCGCATGGCGACCAAGACGGGACGTCAGGTTCTTGCGCGCCGCCGGGCAAAAGGGCGGCACAAGCTCACGGTGAGCGACGAGCGGTAGCGTGAAGCGGCGATACGTGCTGCGAGGGCGCGGCGCGTTCAGTCGTGTCTTCGCGCTTGGTCAGCGGCTTGAGGGAAGTCTTGTTCGAGCCGTTCTTCTTGTTGAGCGCGCGAACGAACCGGGTGTGCGAATTGGTTATTCGATCTCCAGCAGGCGCCACAGCGCCGTGATGAGGAATCGTCTCCGTAGGCTTATGCGGGAGGCGGTATTCCGAGAGTTGCCGGTTCTTACCAACACCGTTCTCCGGGAACGGTGTGCTGTCTCGGTGGTATTTGTCTGGAGAAGTAGTCCATCTGTAGACGTCCGAAGACTGAAGCAGCAGCCGGTGGCGTCAGATATCGGCAGCTTGTGCAATCAGGTCGCAAAGCTTTGCAGCAAGGTACAGCAGTGAGCACCCTCCTGATTCTTTTGATTCGGGGGTATCAGGCTCTGATCTCTCCCATTCTCCCCCCCAACACATGCAGATTTCACCCCACGTGTTCGACTTTTGCAGTCGAGGCGATTCAGAAATACGGTCCCGGGAAGGGCTCCTGGATGGCGCTGAAGCGGATAGGGCGCTGTCACCCATGGAATCCAGGGGGCTTTGATCCGGTTCCGTAATGGTTTTGGAGATATAATGGACAAACAGACTACAATTGGATTTGTGCTCATAGCGCTCGTTCTCATCCTCTGGATGTTTCTCCAGGCCCCCCCGCCGGCGCCGTTGCCCGTTTCTCAGGACACTGCCATGACGCAGCGGAAAGTCCCCGACACGGCTGCGCGGGTTGAACCAAAGGTCATGAAGGACGAGGCGCCCGCGGCTTCGGGCATCTCTGCTGGAACGCAGAGTTCGTTTTTTGCCTCGCGGAGCACCGGGCGTGAACGGCATATTGTCATCAAGACCGCCCTCTACACGGCCGAGTTGACCACACGCGGCGGACTGATCCGAACATGGGTGTTGTCGAACTACAAAACCTGGGATCATCTGCCTGTGGAGCTTGTCGAGTATTCGGGTGGTGGTGATTTCAGTCTGTTGTTCACCACAAGTGACGGCAAGCTGGTGAACACCCGGGATCTCTACTTTGATCCGGACCGCAGGATTGGCGAGGTTGTCGAGCTCGGCGGCGCTGACAGCGTAACAGTTGATCTGGTCCTACCGATTGACGGTGGCGGGAGGATCATCAAGCGGTTCACCTTCCGGAACAACACGTATGCGTTCGGTGTCGATCTTGTCCTGGAGAAGTGCGGGCCGGTGATTTCAAATTTTGAGTATGAGGTGGTCTGGGAACATGGACTTCGGTACGCGGAGGGGAACAGTGTTGACGAGTCCAATTCCGCAGCGGCGTTCGCCTACTCGGGTGGGGAGCTCACCGAGTTGGACGCGCATAAGCCCGAGGAGCCGCAGAAGCGTGATCTAGCGGGAACCACATCCTGGGTTTCCACGCGGACAAAGTACTTTGTGATGGCGATGATTGCAGACGAAGGGACCACACAGGGAGCGTATCTCGAGGGACGCGCGGCACACTATCCCAATAACGGACTTAAGGAAACCTATTCGGTTGCTCTCACAATGCCATTCCGGGGCGGGCCACTCGAATCGACGCACCTGACGGTGTATCTTGGTCCACTTGAATACGACCGGATTAAGGCGCTTGGGAGAGGGCTCGAGCAGACGATGTCGCTCGGGGCCGCCTGGATCATTCGGCCGATTTCCGAGTACGTCATGATTCCGATGTTTACGTTTCTCAGAAGCTTCATTCCGAATTTTGGCCTGGTGATCATCATCTTTTCGATCATCATCAAGATTGCACTGCATCCCCTGACCCGCACAAGTATGCGGTCGATGAAGCGGATGCAGGCGCTGACGCCGATGATGAACGAGATCCGGGAGAAGTACAAAGACAACCCGGAAAAGATGAATCAACAAATCATGAATCTGTACAAAGAATACGGCGTTAATCCTGCGTCCGGCTGTCTACCGCTGTTATTGCAAATGCCCATTCTCTTCGCGCTCTACTCAGTCTTCAGATCATCGATCGAGCTGCGGCAGGCGGCGTTCATATGGTGGATTCGGGATCTGTCGATTCCGGACACAATTTTTCACCTTCCCTTCTCGATTCCGCTGCTCGGGATTGACCAGGTCAGCGGGCTGGCACTGGCGATGGGCGCGACAATGTTTATTCAACAGCTTCTTACCCCGGCGGATCCAAGAAATCGGTCGACCGGATACGCGATGAGCGTCATGATGACCCTCCTCTTTATGAGTCTACCTTCAGGCCTGAATCTCTATTACTTCGTGTTCAACCTTCTCTCGATCGGGCAGCAGCTGTGGATCAACAAGCAGCATGCGAACGAGCCGCTTCGAAAGGTCGATCCGAAGAAGAAGACCGGCGGCATTATGAACAGGCTGACGAAAGACCTGCCCAAGCTTCGCTGAGGCGCAGCGGTCGTCCTCGCGGTTCGGGCCCGCCCCATGAAGGGGCGGGCCTTTTTGTTTGTGGTACCGGCTGCAGGATGGAGTGGCTTGATTGCGCGTGAGAACGGAAAATGCTATATATTCAGTCCAATGAATCCCGTCGACACCTCTCCGATTGCCTCGATTGCGACCCCGCCGGGTGAAGGGGCGCTCTCAATCATCCGGATGAGCGGGGACGGCGTGCTCCCTCTGGCAGACCGTCTGTTTCAAGGCCGTGTGCAGCTCTCGACCTGTGCCGGATACACGGTGCATCATGGCGCGATTGTGGATGGGGACGGTCAGGTCGTTGACGAGGTACTGGCAACGGTGTTTCGCCAGCCGAACTCCTATACGGGTGAGGACGCAGTGGAGTTCAGTTGTCATGGCGGGACAGCTGTCGCACGTGCCGTCCTGGCCCAGGCGCTGCATGCCGGTGCGAGGTCTGCTGCACCAGGAGAATTTACTCGGCGGGCGTTCCTCAACGGCAGAATCGATCTCTCTCAAGCGGAAGCGGTGGCGGATCTGATTGCGGCGCGGAGTGATCGCGCTCGCAGGATCTCGGTGCAGCAGCTGGCAGGGAAACTCGGGAGCGCGGTGAGGGATTTGCGGACTTCGTTGACGGATTTATGTGCGTTATTGGAGCTTGACCTGGATTTCTCTGAGGAGGGGCTGGAGCTGATTCCGTCTGGAGAAACTCAGGACCGCATCAGAGCTGTGCTGACCAGCGTCCGGCGCATGGCAGCCTCCTTTGAGACGGGTAGGATCCTGCGGGAAGGTATTACGGTAGTGCTTGCCGGAAAACCGAATGTCGGGAAGTCTTCCCTCTTCAATGCCCTTCTCAAGGAGAATCGCGCTATTGTAACCCCTTCGGCAGGAACCACGCGAGATACAATTGAAGAGAACATTGAAATAGAGGGAATTGGCTATCGGCTCATTGATACGGCTGGCCTTCGTACAGCCGTTGATGAAGCGGAAGCAGAGGGTGTTAGTCGAACTCTTGCCTCCGCACGGGGGGCGGACGTAATTCTCCTTGTGGAGGATCTTTCGGAGGCTGTAGAGGAGGAGGAAATTGAAGAGATGCTGAGCAAATTGCACGAGAATCAGCATCTGATTGTTGCCATGAATAAGTTGGATCTCTGCAATACCCCTCCCAGTAGCCTCAAATTCCAAAAACTCTCAAACCGTGGGGCGGTGTTCGTACTGACTTCAGCCAAGACAGAGGTAGGCATTGAGGAAATTCGTCGGGAACTCGGTCGACTCGCCGAACCGTCAAACCTGGGCCTTGAGGAAGACACTCCCGTAGTCAACCGCCGTCATAAGGAGGCACTGGAACAGGCTGCCCGTTCGCTCGAACGAGCTCTGGAGACCGCCCAGAATGGAACATCCAATGAATTCATCGCACTTGATATACGAGAAGCACTCGTTTCTCTTAGCGAAATTACAGGCGAAGTGACATCGGAGGAAGTTCTAAACAGGATATTCTCAGCGTTCTGTATCGGAAAATGAGGTTGACGTTTCACGTGGAACATTTCTACGATATTCTGGTAGTGGGGGCTGGACACGCGGGAATCGAAGCCTCTCTCGCCGCGGCCAGGATGGGGTGCAACGTTGCACTAGTGACTATGGACATTCGGGCTATTGGCCGCATGTCCTGCAATCCGGCGATCGGCGGAACGGCAAAGGGACACCTTGTCAGGGAAATTGACGCCCTGGGTGGTGAGATGGGCAAGATTGCTGACGCCACGGGAATTCATTTCCGGATGCTCAATCGCTCAAAGGGTCCTGCCGTCTGGTCTCCGCGCTGCCAGAGCGACAGGGAGTGGTATGGACGGGAAGCAACCAGAAGAATCCTGGCCCAGGAGAGACTGGATGTACTTGAAGACTCTCTCGGCAGCATTCTCTTTGAGGGTGGAAAGATCTGTGGGGCACTAACTGAGAAGGGATCAATAATTCGGTGCAACTCTCTCGTCTTGTGTAGCGGGACATTCCTCAACGCAGTCATGCACACGGGTGAGACAACAACGGTCGGCGGAAGGTATGGGGAACCCGCCGCCCTGAGGCTGGCAGATTCTCTGCTGCAAGCGGGATTCAGAACAGGCCGCCTGAAAACAGGTACGCCTCCACGACTAAGTTTAAGATCGATTGAAATTGGCGAGACAGAGGTTCAGGAGCCGGACCCGGTTCCGTCGCCGTTCTCCTTCGGTACGAAGCAGATCGTGAACCGCCAGATCCCGATGTATTTGACGTACACCAACCGACATACGCATGAGGTACTGAGAACCGGGTTCAGTCGTTCTCCCATGTTTACAGGGAGAATCAAGGGGATCGGACCAAGGTACTGCCCATCTATTGAGGACAAGATAAATCGCTTCACCGACAGGGAGAGGCACCAGATCTTCCTGGAACCNNCTCAGAAACGCCGAAATGCTTCGGCCTGGTTACGCTGTCGAATATGACTACTTCCCTCCCTATCAGGTGAAGCACACACTGGAAACAAAACTGGTGTCAGGTCTCTATTTTGCCGGCCAGATTAATGGAACAAGCGGATACGAGGAAGCTGCGGGGCAGGGGCTTATTGCCGGGATTAATGCCGCACTAAAGGTTCAGCGAAGGGATCCGTTCGTGTTGGAAAGGAGCGAAGGATATATCGGTGTTATGCTTGACGATCTTATCAACAAGGGTACCGATGAGCCGTACCGTATGTTTACATCCCGCGCGGAGTATCGATTGCTGCTTAGACAGGACAATGCGGATTCCAGACTCATGCGCTATGGACATAAACTTGGCCTGGTTCCTGACCGGATGATCGAGAGGCTTAACATCAAGGAGGACCGCATACGGGCCGCGATACATACTCTTGGTGAGGTGCGGTTGAATGGTGGCGAGCTGCGAAGAGTTCTGGGGAGCGTTGGCAGCGAAGAAAACAACGAATCGTTAACGCTTGCCCAGCTGGTTCGAAGACCGGAAATCGCCCTACATAACCTTCTTAATCAGGACAGAGTGTCGGAAAACCACGGATCTCTCTCGATCCTACTTAATGACTCAGTCGCCCGTGAGAGGGTTGAAATAGAGATCAAGTATGAGGGATACCTGAGGAGGCAGCTCGAGCAGGTCAGGTTCTTTGAGAAGAACGAGCGGATATCGATTCCAGATAATTTTGACTACGCAGCAGTTCCGTCGCTTAGTGCGGAGGGGCGGGAAAAGCTCGCGAAAGTCCGCCCAGAATCTATAGGTCAGGCATCAAGGATTTCCGGAGTGACTCACGCAGACCTTTCGGTTCTCATGATTTCCCTGCTCCGGTAATGTTCCACGTGAAACACAGATACTACATTGACACACCTACCAAATAATGCGCTTCAGGATCTGAAGAAACTCGGATTATCACTTTCCCCCGCCCAGATTGACCTTCTCGCCGAATATGCCGATCTCCTTTCCGAATGGAATAAGAAGATAAACCTGGTATCCCGAAGGGATATTGGGAACCTCTGGAATGCCCACATTCTCCATTCCCTTGCACCGCTTGCCTATCTAGAAATCCCGGCCGGCGCAGTCATGCTGGATATTGGGACCGGAGGAGGCCTGCCGGGGATCCCGCTCGCGATTGCCCGGGCGGACCTGCAAGTAGTCCTTCTTGACTCCATCCGGAAAAAGACGGCAGCGGTTGAAGAAATCGCAAAACGCCTTGGCCTGCACCATGTAANNGCCAGAGCTGTTGCCCCGCTAAGCGATCTGGTGCGCTGGGTCCGGCCCTTTACCTCAGACCGCAACCGTACCGTGACCAGGCTGCAAAAGAAGTCTTCACATGGAAGAACTGAGTTTCATTTTCCGTATCTTCTGGCGCTGAAGGGGGGGGAGGTAGGAGAGGAGATCAGGAAGGCCGCGCTTGCTGCACCGCGGGGAACAATAACAGAAATAGACATTCACCTCCCCCGTGAGGAGGAGTTCGGCTTTGCGGGGAAGAAAATTCTCATCGTAGAATTCTGAATTCCTTATATCCGTTATTTTCTATGAACGCACCATCACTCGCTGACCAGCTGGCCAAACTTCTCACGGAACAGAGAAATCCACGTTCCATGGAGCTCGATCGCATGTCAACGGAGGAGGTCCTCCGACTCATGAATGCCGAGGACAAACTCGTCCCGCTCGCGGTCGAGCGGGAGATCCCCTATATCGAAAAAGCAGTGGATTTGGTTGTCGCATCATTCAGGAGTGGTGGACGGCTCCTCTATGTTGGTGCGGGGACCAGTGGTCGGCTTGGTGTGGTGGATGCATCAGAGTGCCCGCCGACATTCGGCACCGCCCCGGAACTGGTTGTTGGGATCATTGCCGGGGGAAGGGAGGCAATGTTCCGTTCACAAGAAGGCGCTGAAGATAACGAAGACCAGGCAAAACGAGACATCGAGGCGAATTCCGTCGGCCCCCACGACACGGTCTGCGGGATCGCGGCCTCCAGGAGGACCCCGTATGTCGTATCGGCTGTCCAGCACGCGCGTGTTCTTGGGGCCAAGACCATCTATGTCACGACCAATCCGCGCTCGGAGTTCAATCTGCAGGTGGATGTGGCAATATGCCCGGAGGTGGGACCCGAGGTTGTCATGGGATCAACGAGAATGAAGTCCGGTACCGCGCAAAAGCTCGTGTTGAACATGATTACGACCACCGCGATGGTCAGGCTGGGGAAAGTGTACGAAAACATGATGGTTGACCTCCAGCTGACGAACAGGAAACTTGTGGAGCGATCGCGACGGATCGTGATGACAATAACGGATGTTGATTATGCCACATCGGCTGCGGTTCTTGAGCAGGCGGGAGGTCATGTGAAGACAGCGATTGTGATGATCAAGACCGGCTGTTCAGCGGATGAGGCGAGGAAGCGGATTGCGGACGCGGACGGTTTTGTGCGCGGTGCAATCGAGTTGGAATACTAACTGCTGCAGGTGAAGAGCCTGGTGCCCTTTTCTTCCCGCCCCCAGTCAGGGCGGAGGGGGAGGGGTGTGTCATTTTCTGCCCCGGGGAATCGTGAACGCAATACTCGATCATCTGGAACAGGCGAAACCGTTCCAGCAAGTTGTCGGTCTGGCCGGGAGCCTGGTTGCGGGAGAGGCTCTCTCCGTCTATGGAGTTACCGGATCGCTTGCGGCACTGATTGTTGCCGGCCTCTATCGGCAACAGAAGAGACCTATCCTTGTCATCTGCCGGGATCAAGAACGGGCTGAAGAGACCCGTGATGATCTCGGGCTTCTCCTGGCATCAGGTGAGCTCTCGTATTTCAGCGGAGGCGATCCGGCGGATGCGGCCGCCCTTCGGACCCTCGTCTCCGGTGCAACAGCGGTTGTCGTTACCCATCCTCGCGCTCTCCTGGTCCCCCTCCCGTTGCCGCAAGGCGTGGAAGAACTGTTGCTCAGTGTGGCGACGGGAGATGCTGTCGGCTACGAGCACCTGAAGGGGAAACTGGCTCGCTTCGGCTTCACTCGCACAGATTTTGTGGGAGAGCCAGGGGATTGTTCTGTGCGGGGCGGGATCATTGACGTTTACCCGTTTGTCGGAGATCATCCATTGCGACTAGAATTCTCGGGCGACACACTTGAATCGATCCGTGAATTCGACCCACTTTCTCAACGGTCCATCAGAGAGCTCTCCAGTGCCGTTATTGTTCCCAACCTTCTGGTCCCTGCAGACAAAGGAGGTGACGGGTCTCCGGGAAGCAGGCTTGTCGACTATCTCGTACCGGGAGCGTTGATAGCACTTGATGAACCGGACCTTCTCCGGGCGGAGTATGAAGCGGGGGCACGAAGGAAGGCGCAGGAGAATCCCTCTTTTGACCAGCTGGAATCTTTGCTCGGCCTCTTCTCTCGCCTTCTTCTCCGGGCCGGCGGGGCTAAGGCCCAACAGCCGGATTTTCGGGCCCTCAGCCAGCCGTCGTTCAACGGGAGCATTCGTGCTTTCAGAGCAGCCCTCCAGGATCTCGACCGGCAAGGGTTGCGCGTTGTGCTCTCGTGCGACGGTGCTGCGGAAGTGGGGCGGCTAAGGGAACTTCTGCTCACAATCGATCCGCTTCCAGGGCTGGAAGACGACGGCGTGGACGTTGCCCCGCCGGATTTCTCTCGGATTGAATTTCAACAACACTCTCTGCATCGAGGGTTTATCTCTCCCCCCGCCCGGCTGGCCGTCTTTACGGAACACCAGATCTTCAACAGACTCAAACGCCGCGGACGTCGAAAACCAGCCCGTGCGCGAGGGCTCTCCGAGCGTGAGGTACAACAGCTCCACCGGGGCGATTACGTTGTGCACGCGGATTTCGGGATCGGTCGGTTTGCCGGACTCAACCGGATCCGGATCGGTTCATCGGAACAGGAGGTGGTGAAGGTTCTCTACGCAGAGAAAGACACGCTGTATGTCAACCTCAACTATATCACCCGCCTGCAGAAATACTCGTCTGGTGAAGGGCACATTCCGAAACTTAACAGGCTTGGAAGCCCGGACTGGGAGCGGCTGAAGTCTCGCACAAAGCGGCGCGTCAAGGATATCGCCCGTGATCTGATCGGGCTCTATGCCAAGAGGAAGCACAGTACGGGGCACGGCTTCCGTGCCGATACACCCTGGCAGAAAGAGCTTGAGGCATCATTTCAATACGAAGATACATTCGATCAGGCAAAAGCGACCCGCGACGTGAAACAGGATATGGAGTCGCTCGTCCCGATGGACCGGCTCATCTGCGGAGACGTCGGGTTCGGGAAGACCGAGGTTGCTGTGCGGGCAGCATTCAAGTCAGTCATGGACGGCAAACAGGTAGCTGTTCTTGTACCGACAACGATTCTGTCGATTCAGCACTTCAACACATTTGTGGACCGGACCGTGCGGTACGGTGTGCAGGTCCGTGTTCTTTCCCGGTTGAAGACGAAGAAAGAGGGGCAGCAGATTCTTGAAGACCTGCACAGGGGGAGGGTGGATATCCTCATCGGTACGCATCGTCTCCTTTCCCGCGATGTCCGGTTCAAAGATCTGGGACTTCTTGTCATTGATGAAGAGCATCGATTTGGCGTCGCGGCGAAAGAAAAGCTTCGACAGCTTCGCACCGGGGTTGACACCCTCGCTCTTACCGCCACGCCCATCCCACGGACGCTCCACTTTTCTCTCATGGGCGCCCGCGATCTGTCGATTATTGCCACGGCGCCGCGGAACCGGCGTCCGATTCTCACGGAGATTCTTCAGTGGGACAATGATGTAATTCGTGAAGCGATCGCACGGGAGCTGCAACGCAACGGTCAGGTCTATGTCGTCCATGACCGGATTCAGGACATCGAAGAGATCACGAAGAAAGTACGTGCCCTTCGCCCGGACGCGCGGGTTGCCTATGCCCATGGCCAAATGCATGCGCACGAACTTGAAACAGTGATGCTGGAGTTTCTTGAACGGCGGGTTGATATTCTGGTGTCGACGAAAATCATCGAGTCGGGGCTGGATATTCCAAACGTCAACACGATCATTATCCATCGGGCAGACCGGTTCGGGATGGCGGAGCTCTATCAACTCCGGGGACGGGTGGGCCGGTCCAACACACAAGCATACGCGTATCTCCTTGTTCCGCCCCTTGCCACACTGCCTACCGGCACCATCAAACGGTTGCAGGCACTTCAAGAGTTCAACGAACTTGGATCGGGGTTCAATCTCGCCATGAGGGACCTCGAGATACGGGGCGCGGGAAACCTGCTCGGCGCAGAGCAGAGCGGATTCATCGAATCGATGGGGTTTGAGACCTATACGCGCATTCTGGAGGAGGCTGTTCAGGAACTGAAGGAGGAAGAGTTCCAGGATCTCTTTCCGGCCGGCGAGCGCCGCGTGCGGCGCGGCCAGGAGACTGTCGTGGAACCAGAGTTCGACGCCCTCATACCGGAGTCGTATCTTCCCTCCGATGTTGAGCGGCTCGCGGTGTACCGGCGTCTGTACGCGATGACCACAGAGACACAGCTACAGGAGGTTGCGGACGAGCTCTGTGACCGCTTCGGGAAATTCCCGGCCGAAGTAGATAATCTCTTCGGTGTGGTGAAACTGAGGCTGCGTGCAGCACGGGTCGGGTTTAAGAAGGTGAACATTTCAGAACAGGGGATGGAGATGGAGTTCCCCCCCGAGAGTGATCAGGAATTCTACGAGGGGGAAATATTCCAGGGGATTATCGGGGAAGTGTCCAGGCAGAAAGGGAAAGGCGTCACCCTCCATCACACCGAGTCTCTTCTCCGGCTCAAAGCAGATTTTTCCTTCTTTCCGAGGGCGGCCACTCCCTGCGAGGCTGGCCTGCAAATTCTGCAACTGCTTACGGCATCATCGCTTTCTCCGGCAAGGCCAAGCGAGCCTCCCACCAGCTGAATCCATTCGCAATCCTTCAAACTGGCTCAAATTACCCACCTATTGCTTGACTTTATGATCAAAAGCCCTATCTTAGGGTTTCGTGGTGGGTAAAAGTGGGTAACCGGTGGGTAGAAATTTGCGCGAATAGGGCAGTATGTCCTCGTTCAAAGGATCATACGAATATTCAGTAGACAGCAAGGGACGAATCAACATTCCGTCTCGATTGCGGAAGTATGTTTCGCCTGACGCAAATGACACATTCATTGTCACGCGCGGCTACGAGAAATGCCTCTTCGTGTACCCGCTTGACGAATGGAATAGACTCGAACAGTCCATTCGTGATCTGTCTCCCACCAATCCGAAGCACCGGTTCTTTATGCGCACGCTCCTTGAGCTGGCGACGGAGTCGCAGCTTGACGGTCAGTCGCGTGTCACCATTCCCAGAGAACTCCTCCAGTTTGCCGGCATAGAAAACGACGTTCTTATCCTCGGTGTTCTTGAACGCATCGAGCTCTGGAATCCGATCGTCTACAAAGAGTATTTGAAGACTCAGGCGGAGAGCTACGAGAGTGTAGCACAGAGCGTGCTCCAGAAGTAGCATCGCCCGGCCCCAATGGAAGCCGCCTATCATGATTCCGTCTTTCAAGAAGCGGCCGTTCGCGCTCTTGTAATCGATCCCAGCGGGACCTACGTGGATGGGACGCTTGGCGGCGGTGGCCACGCAGAAGCCATTTGCGCGGCGCTGGCGTCCGGAGGTCGGTGTGTTGGTGTTGATTGTGATGAAGACGCGATCCGGTTTGCCTCGCAGCGCCTTGAAAGGTTCCGTGATCGCGTCACCATTCTGCGGACGAATTTTCGACGTATGCGTGTCGATCTTGAGCAAATCGGCATCAGGCATGTGCACGGTGTTCTTCTGGATCTGGGAGTATCGTCGTTTCAGCTCGATACAAGAGGGAGGGGCTTCAGTTTCCGTGAAGATGCCCCTCTTGATATGCGCATGGACCGGCGGCAGGGTCTGCGGGCACAGGATATCGTCAACGGGTATGCTGAGTCAGACTTGGCGGACCTCCTTTTCCGGTTCGGCGAAGAGCGACAGGCACGGCGCATTGCCCGGGCGATTGTATCCCGGAGGCCGCTGGCAACGACAGGAGAGTTGCGGGCTGCGGTGGAGCAGGTTGTGGGGCAGAAGTTCCTGACCAAATCACTGGCGAGGGTCTTTCAGGCAATTCGGATAGAGGTCAACCGCGAGCTGGACAATCTCGCGGAAGCACTCAGAGATGCTGCGGAACTCCTGGAACCGGGGGGGCGGCTTGTGGTGATCTCATACCACTCTCTGGAGGACAGGATTGTGAAGCATTTCTTCCGGGACGCTGCAGCCCGGGTGCGGCCCTCCGGGAACAAGCTTGTTCCAGACATCCCTTTGCGGCCACAGCTTCGGATTCTGAGCGCACACCCCGTGGAACCTACAGCGACGGAAGTGGCCGGAAACCCCCGGGCGAGAAGCGCCAGAATGCGGTATGCAGAAAAACTCTCCGGTGCGGGAGCGGACGGTGATGCGTAAACGGCAGACAGGATCTGAATCCACGGCGACGGCAACGCCTGAGCGTCGCTACATCTATTCGGGCGATAATAGACCCTCCGCCCCCGGCTACGTTGTTCGGCCGAACAGACGGGCCATCCGGAGGCGAATCTCAACATTCAACATCATCCTTCTCCTCCTTGCCTTTGGAGTATCGATCGTTCTCTACGTCAACAATATTATCACAGTGAACCGTCTCGTGATTGAGATCGACCAGATGGAGCAGAAATACAATGCCATTCAAAACACAAACGGCGCGCTCCAGGCGGACGTGACGCAGAAGGCCGCCCTCGATCGTATAGGTGGCATTGCGAGAGACCAGTTGAAGATGCAGTACCCGGCGGAACAGCCCGCCTGGATCGACATTGACACAGACAACCTTCCCGAGCCTAAAGGGCGGTAATCCTCGCGCCTCGAATATATGATAGAGCATCCCCGGCAGCCCTCCCAGCCCGTAGCGGATCACCGCGCAGCGAGAACTCGAAGCACACTCAGACGGATGCTCTGGCTGAAAATCTCCCTGCTGGTGCTCTTTGCGGTTGTGGCCCTGCGACTCGTGCAGATACAGGTTCTTGAATCCGCAAGCTTGAAGGAAAGGGCCCGCAGGCAATACCAGACCAGGGCGCCACTTCCCGCGATCCGGGGAAACCTCTATGATCGGAACGGGAAGGTGCTCGTCTCCAACGAAATGACCCTGTCGTTTGCCGCTGATCCAAAAACGGTCGGCGACAGGGGAGGGGCCCTTGCTGACCGATTCTCACGCGCGTTTGGCAAACCGGCCCGCTTCTATCGAGAGAAACTGTCGGAAGATCGGCGGTTTGTCTATCTGGAGCGGAGAGTCGCCACGCGGTACGGCCGGATGATCAGCGCCTCGGAGCGGGAAGGGCTTCTGGAAATCAGAGAGGCCCGTCGGTTGTACCACTACAGGCGGATCGGCGGACAGGTGATCGGATTTACCGATATCGACAACAGAGGGATCAGCGGGCTGGAGCTCTCGCTGGATCGGTACCTGAAGGGGGCGGATGGATATATCATCCTCCAGCGGGATGGACACGGGCGGAAAAAGCCGGTGGTGGATTATCCCAGGGTCGAACCGGTCAACGGGTCTTCAGCGCTTCTCACCATTGATACCGAGTATCAGGCGATCATTGAGGAAGAGCTTGCGCGGGGGATTGACCGAACGCAGGCGGAGGGCGGGCTCGCGATCATTCTTGATCCGGTCACAGGAGAGATCCTGGCGATGGCGAATTATCCCCCGGTTGACCTGACCGACATTGCTCACGCAAACCAAGACGCGATGAGAAACCGGACGATCACGGACATGTTCGAACCGGGGTCAGTGTTCAAGCTCGTAACCGCGTCTGCTGCACTTGAGAAACGCGTCGTAACTCCGGATCAGAAGTTCTTTGCGGAAAACGGAAGGTGGAATGCGCCTCTCGGAAACGGGAAGACGCATCCGATCAGTGACGTTCACCCGTACGGGCTGCTCACGTTTCAAGAGGCCATCGAGGTTTCGAGCAACATCGCGTTTGCAAAAATCTCCGACCGAATCGGCGCAGAGTCCTTGTACAAAATGGCAAGGAATTATGGCTTCGGCGTTGAGACGGGAGTTGATCTCCCGGGGGAAGTGAACGGTGCCCTGAAGAAGCCGAGCGAGTGGTCCGGAACGACTCTCCACACCATGTCGTACGGGTATGAAGTTGGGGTGACTCCGCTGCAACTCATCGCGGCGTACGCAGCTCTTGCGAACAGGGGCGTGTTGATGAAACCGTTCATTGTTCGGAGCGTGACTGACGAAAACCAGGAAGTTCTCGTGGACGCCCGACCCCAGGTTGTGCGAAGAGTGGTGGACCAGTCCCTGGCAGAGACGCTGACCCGGTATCTCGAAGGGGTTGTGGAGCGGGGGACAGGGAAAGGGGCGAGGGTCGATGGTCTCAGGATCGCGGGAAAGACCGGCACGTCGAGAAAGTACGTTGGCGGGAAATACCAGGCTGGTGCATACACTGCATCGTTTGTAGGCTATTTTCCCGCCGAGGATCCCAAGGTGGTCTGTCTGGTGATGATCGACCAGCCCAAGACCGGTGAATATACAGGGGGACTGGCCAGCGCACCGATCTTCAGGGAAATCGCGACAAAAATATACGCGATGTCAGACAGGTTCAGAAGGAAAGAAGCACCGGTGGTCGCATCAGCAGACCTGCTGGGTGTTCCCGACGTGTTGAACCGTAGTCTCGCGTCCGCCCAGGAGATTCTTTCCGCGCGCGGCCTGAGGTACGAGACGCGGGGGGAAGGCTCGGTCATTGCCAGTCAAACGCCGCGGGCAGGATTCGCGATCGGGCATGGAGAAAAAGTCATCCTGCAAATGAAGAAGCAGGTGTCTGCGGCACCCGGGTACGTGGTGGTGCCAAATCTCCGCGGATTGTCCGTCCGTCGGGCGATTGATGTCCTCGCGGGAAATCAACTGGACGTGTCGCTGAGCGGATCCGGTCTTGTGGTGTCACAGAGTCCGGAGGCGGGCGGGCAGACCAGGCCCGGAACCCGGGTGGTCATCCGCTGTGAACCGCGCGACCGCACTCTGCTGAGTGCACGGTAACAGGGCGGACGTCCTATGTTCCTGTCGCAGATCCTGGATGGGGTGCGTGTCACCAAACTCTTCTCGATGGCGTATGGGCGCACCCTGATTCTTGACGACGTGCAAGTAGCAGGCATCCAGGATGATTCTCGGAAGGTTCGCATCGGGGATCTGTTTGTCGCGATGCCCGGCACCGCCCATGATGGTCATGCGTTCATTGACAATGCGATCAGCAACGGTGCAGTCGCGGTGCTAGTGCAGGATGACCGTGCGCGCCCGGACGCATTCTTCTTGCATACCGGCGTGATCAAGATCGTGGTTCCGGACGTGCGACGCGCGCTTGGGCGTATTGCCGCAAATTTCTATGGTCGTCCTTCGCACCGGGTACGGCTGATCGGGGTGACCGGAACAAACGGGAAAACCACGACCACACATCTCATCAAGTCTGTCATGGAATCGGCCGGGGAATCCGTCGGACTGATCGGCACCATTGAACATCTGGTGGGGGAGGAGAGGATCCCGGCGACCCACACCACGCCGGACGCGATAGAACTTAATTCACTGCTCGCGCGCATGGTAAAAGCGGGATGCCGTTCAGTGGTCATGGAAGTTTCCTCGCACGCCCTGGCCCAGCGCCGTGTGGAGGGACTTGAGTTTCAGATGGCGGTCTTCACGAATCTCACTCAGGATCACCTCGACTATCACGGGACGATGAAAGAGTATTTCAGGGCAAAGAAGATCCTCTTCGACGGGCTCGGGCCGTCGGCATTTGCCGTGACGAATCTTGATGATCCGAATGGAGGACTGATTGTTGATGGTTGTGCGGCGCGCGTAATCTCCTATGCGGTCTCGGCCCGCGCCGAAGTCCGGGCTCGCGACATTGATCTGGCGATTAATGGTGTCCGATTTCTGATTGAGGAGGGGGGGAAGAGGACGGCGATACGCTCACCCCTCACGGGGAAATTCAATGTCTCGAATCTCCTCGCGGCCTATGCGGCGGGGCGAGGCCTGGGGATTTCCCCGGAGACGATTGCGCAAGGAATCTGTGCGGTGAAAGCCGTTCGGGGCCGGTTCGAACAGCTTGTCGCCCCCGCTGGTTGGACAGCAGTTATTGACTACGCCCACACCCCGGACGCCCTGGAGAATTGTCTGACCGCAATTCATGACATTGCTGGAGCGGGACACCAGGGGCGGGTCATCACAATCTTTGGCTGTGGCGGAAATCGCGATGCGGGAAAACGTCCGTTGATGGGGGCAATTGCCTCCCGGCTGAGTGATGTGGTGGTGCTAACGTCAGATAACCCGAGGGACGAAGATCCGGACGAGATTATTGACCAGATTGCCGGTGGCCTTGTCGCCGGGCCGGAGGTCCGGAAGGAATCCGACCGACGGAAGGCAATTGTGCTGGGGCTTTCGATGGCCAGGCGCGGGGATGTTGTTCTGATAGCCGGCAAGGGGCACGAGACATATCAGATTGTTCGGGACACCCGTATGCATTTCAGTGACCGTGAAGAGGTCCAGGACTATATCACCCGGCACGAATGACCGTTCCCGTCAAAGATCTTCTGAGACTTGCGCCCCAGGGATTCGAGCGGCGCGATTTGTTGAGCCGTCCCCTTTGCGGGGTTTCGACGGACTCAAGGACAGTACAGCCCGGCGAACTTTTTGTGGCGTTACGGGGGCCAGCCTTCGACGGGCATCGATTTCTGCCCGAAGCGGCGTCACGGGGAGCGGGCGCTGCGCTGGTAGAATCAGGCGCCGACAGGAACGGATGGCCGGAGATCACGCTGGTCACCGTGCAGGATACAACGAGGGCTCTTGGGATGCTTGCACGGTACCACCGTGACAGATATGCAATCCCGGTTCTCGCAGTGGGAGGGAGTAGCGGGAAGACCACCACAAAGGAGATGATTGCAGCCGTCCTGGGAAAGCGATACCGGGTTCTACGCACGGAGAGGAATTACAACAACCAGATCGGCGTTCCGAAGACATTGTTCCGGATTCAACGTCGCCATGAGATTGCCGTGGTAGAGATCGGGACGAATCATCCAGGCGAAATGAAGATTCTCTGTGATATTCTCAATCCGACCCATGGTCTTCTGACGAACATCGGGGCCGAGCATCTGGAATTCTTTGGTTCCCTGTCAGGCGTATCGAGGGAAGAGGGGAGTCTGTTCACGTATCTTGCGACCCGGGAGCGCGGCGTCGCTCTTGTCAACGCAGACGATCCACGCGTGGTTTCCCGATCGCGGGGTGTTGGTCAACGGGTGCTGTTTGGATTTGCGGCACGCGGCGCCACGGTAAAGGGGAAACGTCTTTCGCTACGAGCAGACGCCACCGTGTCGTTTGAGATTGTCGGCGGACGCATCAAGAAGCCGCTGGCACTCTCGCTGCGCGTACCGGGACGGCACCACGCGATGAATGCCCTTGCGGCTGCGGCGGTCGGTATCACCTTCGGAGTGTCCGGACGGGCCATCGTGGAGGCACTTGGCGGATTTCAAGCGGCAGACCGGCGGACAGAGCTTGAGGTTATCGGAGGAGTGAAGATAATCAACGATACCTACAATGCCAATGGGGATTCCACCATTGCCGCGCTGGAGACCCTTGCAGCAATGCAGACAAAGGGGAAGAAGATCGCCGTCCTCGGGGATATGCTTGAACTCGGCGTGCGTGAGGCATCGGAGCACAGGCGGGTGGGGAAGATGGTATCGCGGCTGGGGATCGAGTATCTGCTCACATATGGTGAGCGGTCCCGTCGGATCGGTGAGAGCGCGGACAAGACCGAGACGATCCACTTCGAACAGAAAAACGTCCTTGCAGAATACCTTGCAGAACTCGCCGCCCCGGGCGATTTGGTTCTCTTGAAGGGGTCACGGGGAATGGGGATGGACGATATCGTCGTATTTCTCCGGCACCGTCTTCGGGACGGCGCGGGGGACCCTGCGTAGAACGATGGGTGCACAGCGCAATGCTCTACTATCTCTTTGATCTCCTTGAGAAACTCTATCACCCGCCCGGATTCGGCGTTGTACGTTTTTTGACGTTCCGCGCGGCGGCAGCTGCCGTTACAGCACTGGTCATTGCGTTCTGGGTGGGTCCGAAAATCATTGCCATGCTGCGCAGACATCAAATCGGGGAGGCAGCAAAGATTGAGGCGCCGAAGACCCACCTAACGAAAGCTGGAACACCGACGATGGGAGGGCTAATCGTCCTGGCGGCTTTGCTCATCCCGACGTTGCTCTGGGGAAACCTCGGGAACATGTATGTGGTTCTGATTGTCTTTGTCACCGCGGCTCTCGGCGCCGTCGGATTCCTTGATGACTATCTGAAGGTTGTGAAGAAAAAGCCGAAGGGATTGATCGGGCGCTACAAGCTGGCCGGGCAGGTGTTTGTCGGCCTGGCCGTGGGCAGTGTCATCTATTTCTTTCCAAACTGGATTGACCAGGATCTCTGGAAGAACAGCACCCTGACGACTGTTCCATTCTTTAAGAGTCTCGAATTCGACTTCGGGAGACTCTACATACCAATGGTGGTGTTCATTATTGCCGCCACGTCCAACGCCGTCAACCTGACGGACGGGCTCGATGGGCTCGCGATCGGTACAGTGGGGATCGTGGCACTGACACTGGGAGTGATCAGCTATATTTCCGGAAACGCGAATCTGAGCGAGTACCTTACCATTCCCTACCTGCGAGGTAATGGCGAACTGGTGGTATTCTGTGCCGCGCTGGTCGGTGCGTCGCTGGGTTTTCTCTGGTTCAATGCGTATCCAGCGCAGGTGTTTATGGGCGACACAGGCTCGCTCGCCCTGGGAGGAGCCATCGGGGCGCTCTGCGTTCTGATAAAAAAGGAACTGTTGCTTCCGACGCTCGGCGGTATCTTTCTCGCGGAGACTCTGTCGGTCATCGCTCAGCGTGCGTATTTCAAGTACACGAAGCAAAAGTATGGAGAAGGTCGACGTGTATTCAAAATGGCTCCCCTTCACCATCACTTCGAATTGCTTGGATGGCCGGAGCCGAAGATCGTTATGCGATTCTATATCGCGGCCGTTCTCCTGATGATTCTGAGTCTGGCCACGTTCAAGGTGAGGTAGCGTTCCTGCCGCCATGGACATCAGGGGAAGAACATTTTCCGTGCTGGGTGCTGCCCGCAGCGGGCTTGCGGTTGCCGCGCTTCTCCGTGGTCGAGGGGCGGAGGTGTTTGTGAGCGACAGCGGGAAGCGGGAGACGTTGCGGGAGGCGGAAGAGAAGCTGACGGTCCTGGGTATCGCCTCCGAATTCGGCCGGAATTCTCTCCGTGTTCTTGATGCGGAGACAATTGTGGTCAGTCCCGGGGTGCCATCCGGCGCAGAGATAGTGCGTCGGGCGACAGCGATGGGAAAAGCCATTGTCAGCGAGATCGAAGTTGCCGGATGGTTCTGTCCGGCGCCAATCGTTGCGGTGACAGGGACCAACGGGAAAACGACGACGACTGCCCTTCTGGGGAGGATGTTTGAGGATGCAAAGCGGCCTGCGCTCGTGGGGGGAAACATCGGGACAGCGTTTTCGGACATCGTTGGGGNNGCTCTCGTCCTCAATGACGGCGATACTTGAGGTTAGCAGCTTCCAGCTTGACCATATACGGACGTTCCATCCCAAGGTTGCCGTCCTGCTGAACATTACGCCGGACCATCTCGACCGGTATGATCATCAGTTTGAGCGGTACGTTGCTTCGAAACGGAGAATCTTTGAAAACCAGGGTTTGGGAGATGTGCTCATATATAATACTGACGATGAAGTTACCAGGGTGACCGTCGATCAGAACGTCTCGAGGGACGTTACACTGCTGCCGTTCAGCCTGAGGGAATCACTCGGACAGGGAGCATACCTGGACGGCCCGACAGTCATCCTGGAGTGGGAGAACACGCGGGATGCTCTCATCTCCCGGGAGGAAATCAGCATACCAGGGGCGCATAACCTTTCGAATGCCATGGCGGCGGCCCTTGCAGCCCGTGTCCTGTCAATCTCGTGCGCGTCGATTCGCGCGACGCTGAAGAACTTCCGGGGCGTTGAACACCGCCTGGAGTTTGTTCGGGAACTGAACGGGATCAGCTACGTGAACGA
>DKBG01000133.1 GCA_002451155.1 Ignavibacteria bacterium UBA6906 | reverse complement strand
CCGCCTCTCCCGGGGCGAATTTCCCCAAATCACTGCTGACGAGCGTGCCTACTACCGGAATGTCTATGACCATCTGGTACGCATGACCGACCAGACTGATTCCTATCGTGATACAACCGCCGGTCTGCTGGACGCCTACCTCTCAGTCACTTCAAACAGTCTGAACCAGGTAATGAAGGTTCTCACGATCATTTCCACGATCTTCCTTCCGCTCAGCGTGATCACCGGGTTCTTCGGAATGAACTTCGATTATCTCCCCGGCGCCAAATGGGAGTATGGCGTTGCCGCTGCCACCCTGTTTATGGCGACTGTTGCGGCAGCGATGGTGTATGTGTTCAAACGGAACAAATGGCTCTGACCAGGTCCCGTGTCCCCCGTTCCCGCGCGAGAGCACGCGTGGCCCTCGTTGCGAATCGCCTCGAACGTTTCCTGGGGACTCCCAGACAGTCCGGTCGCCTCCCCGCCCCCCTCGATATGCTTGTTGCCACAATACTGTCACAGAATACGTCTGATGTGAACAGCCATCGTGCCTATACCGCCCTTCGGACTCATCTCCCTTCATGGGAGGCAGTCGCTGAAGCCCCGGAGTCACGGGTCCGGGCGCTGATCCGTGTTGGCGGAATGGCGAACCAGAAGGCCGCAAGGATCCATGAAGTCCTTCGCACCCTGAAGAAACAGTACGGGTCGTACAGGCTGAACGCGCTCCGGCGGAAGTCAAACGATGAGATCATCGAGACGCTGACCCGCTTGGATGGGGTCGGGGTGAAGACCGCATCATGCGTGCTCGTCTTCTCGCTGGGACGGGACGTCTTCCCGGTCGACACGCACGTCCACAGGGTATGTAACCGGCTTGGCCTCGTGTCGGGCTGTCCGACGCCTGAAAAGACATTTGTCGCGATGAAGGAACTCGTCCCGAGCGGCAAGGCGTATTCCCTCCATACGAATATGATTCGATTCGGGAGACTGATCTGTAAGGCATCGCGACCCGCTTGCGACCGCTGTCCGGTGTTTGACCTGTGCCGTTGGCCGGAACGCGGTACCCGGCGCGGGAGGAGGACCGTCCCTACCAAGTCTCGTTATGATTTCATGCTCCTGGACAACATCCCTGCATGAACACGCTACTGAACCGTACGTCCGTGAAGCGTATACTGATCATAAAACCGAGGGCGATCGGCGATGTCATTCTTGCGACGATTGTGACGAGGAATCTTCGCCTGGCATTTCCCGACGCCGAGATCGACTTCCTCACCGAACCCCCCGCGCGAGAAGTGGTGGAGAATAACCCCTATCTGAATCGAGTTCTCCTCTATGACGTGAAGACTCATGGTCCTCTGTATTATATTCGAGAAGTGCGCGGCCGCCGATATGACCTCGTCATTGACCTCTTCGGCAACCCCCGGACCGCGTTATTGACCCGGATGAGCGGGGCAGCGCTCCGGGTCGGATACGACTTCCGCGGCAGACGCTACGCGTATTCGCTTCGGGTGCAGCCGCGCGGTGATCGCGTCCACAACACACAGTTCAACCTGGACGCGCTGGAAGCCATCGGGGTACCGATCGTCGATCGATCCCTGCACGTCACCATTGACGACACGGATCGAGAATATGTAAGCGCATTCCTTGCGGAATCCTCGCTTCAGGCGTCCCCGCTTGTTGCGCTCGGTACGGGCGGAGGATGGTACACAAAACGATGGGCACTCGAGAGGTTCGCGGAGCTTGGGGACCGGCTCGTTGCGAAGTTCGGAGTCACAGTGATTCCGGTCTGGGGGCCGGGGCAGCGGGAGGAGGCCGAAAAGATCCGGAGCCTGATGAAAGAGACGGCCTTCGTCCCTCCTCCGACCACCCTTCGCCAGCTCGGGGCGCTCTTCGAGCGGTGTGCGTTCCTTGTTTCCAATGACTCAGGGCCAATGCACCTTGCCGCCGCGGTCGGTACCCCGGTCCTTGGAATCTATGGCCCGACGAACCCGCTTCTTCAGGGACCCTACGGAGATCACCATCTGGTGGTGAGGAAGGATGGGCTGCCTTGCCTCGGCTGCAACTATACCGGCTGCCCGATCGGACATCCATGTATGCGTGATCTGACTGTCGACGCGGTGTTCCAGGCCGCCGAACACCTCGTCAGGAAGAACGGCATCGCATTGGGCGGGTGAAGGTAACGACGGTGTGGCTGGCTCGCGGGGCCGTTGAAAGTCAGGTGACCTCTGCCTATTATCAAGAACACTTCGGAGGGAATTCTCGTGACTCCCAGAGCGAGGGGCAAGAAGAAGGGTCGAAGCACTCGCACCAAACGACGCGCCGCCACTAAGAAAGCGCCGTTTACCATACCTGACTGTAAACGGTTCACCGGATACAAGCCCTGTGTTTCCGGTACCACCTGCTACAAGAAATGTGTGGACCCTGATCCCATCGGGACCCGCATTCTCATCGTTAACCTGGATGCGATGGGAAATGTCCTGGTCACGACCTCCATCCTTGCCTCGTTGAAACGGAAATATCCCATTAGCCGGGTGTACTGGATCACGTTAAAGAATGCCGTTCACCTCCTCGACGGTAACCCGTATCTTGATCGAGTATTTCTCTGGGAACCGGAGAGCTGGATGATTCTTCAGCAGATGGAGTTCGACCTGGTGCTAAACGTTGACAAATCCCAGCGGTCCGCGGCGTTCACGAATTCCATTCCGGCGTCAGAGAAGCTCGGGTATGGCCTGGACCGAAACGGCGTGATCGTTCCCCTGAATCCCGAGGCCGGCGAGAATTATCTGCTCGGTCTGGACGATCACCTCAAGTTCCGGGTCAACAGAAAGACCGTCGGGCAGCTTCTGTGCGAACAATTTAAACTCGGATATCGACGGGACGAGTATGTTGTGAACCTCTCTCCGGAAGAGCTCGCCTACTGTGAACAGTACAAGGAGGAGTCGGGCCTCCCGGCGGGGGGGAAAGGCACCCGCGACCTCATCGTCGGATTCAATACCGGATGCTCCGAACTCTTCCCGAACAAGAAGATGACGGTAGACCAGCATGTCTCCCTCATCGAGCGGCTGAGTGTCCTTTCCGGTCTCCGGCTGGTCCTCGTGGGAGGACCGGAGGATATGATGCGCAATGCCGAGATTGTGCGCCGGGTCGGCGCGAAGGTCGTTTCCACTCCAACGACGGAAGGGGTCCGGCGGGGACTCTGCTATGTCAACCTCTGTGATGTTGTGATCTCGGGGGATTCTTTTGGAATGCACGCGGCCGTGGCCCTGAAGAAGCACGTCATCGTCTGGTTCGGCGTGAGTTCGGCCGCTGAGGTCGATCTCTTCGACCGTGGCATCAAGCTGGTGCCGCACGGTCTGGAGTGTTCTCCCTGCTGGAAAAGAGAATGTCCTTATGCTCTTGAGTGCATCCAGATGATCAATCTGGACGAGATTGTCAGGGAGGTGGAGCAGGTAAGGAGGAAGTGGTTGACGTAGAGCGCCGGGGACTCATCCGTCTCTCAGCGCGGGGGAGAGAGAGCTACAGATTGACGATCAACGAAAGTGTGTGGGCGGTTCCGAGATCGGAGCTCAAGCGGCCGTATGCATAGTCTAGCCCAAAGGCGCCATACCCCACTCCAAGGCCCGCGCACAGTCCCCGCGCCTCGGAACCGAACTGATACCCCAGCCGTACGGCCAGGAATTGTTGCATCCGAAGCTCTGCTCCCGCATTGAGATAGGCTCGTCCCTCCGGAAAAATATACACGAGGTCCGTAGCGCCAAGAACGGCGAACTGTCCCTCGGATAACCCGAGGTTATATGCCCCGCCGGCTCTCAGAAGCGAGGGGAGTGTTGTTCGTTCGCTCCTGAGTGGACTCATCCCCCCGAGATTGGAGAGCGCAAAACCCGCTTTCAGGTTCTCGACTGGTGTGTCGACCTGCACCCCGAGATCGGCCGCGAAACCGGACGCTTCGTCCACGAATATCTTCTCATACAGGAACTTCGCGGTTACGCCTGCGCTGACGTGGTCGCTGAGGCGATAGGCGTAGCTCACTCCCGCGGCCATATTCCTTGCGGTAAATGTGCCCTCCGCTTCACCGGGCCGTGTCCGGACCTCGATATCAGCGATCGTTGTTGAGGTGACAAAGGCTCCGAGCGCGCTCATTGGTCCAAGCTGTGTCACCCCGCCAAGAAATTCAACCCGTGTGTCCTGTATCCATTCCTTGTGAGTGAACATGAACTGGGTCGAGGGCTCGAAGTCTGACTGCCGGACCGTTCCGGCCGGATTGTAGTAGAGCGAGGCGGTGCCCGAGGCGGAAGCCGTGAGTGCGTCGGCAAGCCCGACGCCGCGACCGGAGATGCCGAGCTTCAAGAACGCCATCCCCGAATTCCCGACCTGCGCGTGAAGGGTGATCGGAAGAAACAGAATCACCGCGGCGGCACCGATGGCGCGAAAGCGAAATCTTCCGGTTGTATTGGTCATTCCGCCACTCAGAATATCACTCCGATTGAAACCAGATGCATACCCGCGGGAGAGAAGGGCTCATGAACATAAGCGTAGGTGACTGAGGGTGTCATCGAGCCGATCTCTTTTCTGAGCGTGAAGCCGCCACCGGGCCGGACCCCGTTTCCCGACTCCTTGAGGTCGATCCTGTCTATTCCCGCGCGCAAAGTCAACTCAGGAACGATCGGCACTTCGAGCCCGAACCGGAGGATTATGGTCTCTGCCGAGCTGAACTCGAAATCAGCGGCCACAAGTCCGAGGCTGTCGGGAAGGCGATACGACGCGCCGGCAGTGTAAAGCCTTGGGAAGACCTGTTCGCTGGTCTGTCCGCTCTGCCCGAGAAGCTCCGACGTGTCCCACTTGTACTTTGACTGGACATCTCGAACGGTGACGGCGACGGTCAGGTTCCGGTCCACAGGATAAAGGAACCCGAAATCCAGGCCGGCTGTCAGCGATGTGACGTCGGTATACAGGTGATAGTAGTACATTTTGACGTTTAATCCCAGCGAGAAGCCGGGTGAGAATTTGATGCCGAATCCCAGCGCCACCTGGTTCTCCGAGGTCCTGATCGGACCTGTTGGCCGGCCATCGCTGTCCCGTCCGTCGATCTCGCTCACCCCCGCATTGATCAACGATACTGAAAGCCCGGCGGTCGGCGGCAGGGCCTGTGCGTAGCTCAGGAAATTCAGAGACCGGTCAAGGCTCAGTATCCCGAACGTCGCGCCGGCGTACCGATATGCTGTTGAGGGAAGGAGCGCAGGGTTGTAGTACCCCACGAGATCTCCGTCGGCTACGGCGGTCATTGCATTGCCCATCCCCATGCCCCGCGGGCCGAATCCCAGGCGGCTGAACGCGCCCGGGGTTCCTCCAATCTGCGCGGAACAGTCGCGGTCTGGATACCCGAGAAGGAGCAGCAGTGCGCTGCCGGTGAAGAGGACTCTGGTGAAGGTTGTGCGCATATTACTGAAGCACCATGATCTTTCCCCAGGACGGTTCTCCGTCGTCCACGACGACCCGGTAGAAGTATACCCCGTTTGGCACCGGATCCCCGGATTCTGCGCGGCCATCCCAGAGGTCGTCGTGCTCGGATGACCCGGTCCTGCTCGCCTGGTTGAGAACGGTTCGAACACGGTTCATGCCGAAATCGAAAATCTCTATGGTGATCGATGCGTCTCTTCCTCCCGTTGAATAGTGGATCCGGGTGTTCTCCACACGCGGCGAGAAGGGATTTGGATACGCATACGTCGCCGTGGCATTCGGCAGCGGCTGGTGTGTTCGTCTGATCTGCCACGACAACCCGAACGGGTGCGCCGCATTGTCAATTGTGCTGACGAACCCGTCCCCGGTGCCCGCCAGCACGGTGTCGCCCAGCACGTCGACTGCGAAGAATTGCTGAGTAGTGATCCGCTGGCCATTGGACGGGTCCACGATCGAGCCGGAGCGTATCCATGAGCCCCCCTCATCATCGCTCCGGAAGAGCCCCTCGTCCGTCGCCACGTACACGATGGAATCCTTGAACGCGAAGTCGTATGCCTTGACGTCATGGAGGAAGTTCCGCCAGCTCAATCCGCCGTCATCGCTGACGCTGATCCCGAATCGTTGATCCGGTCCTGCCGCGGGCCAGTTTGTGGTCCAGATGCGGGTGCGCCCTGCGAAGCGCTGGGCCGCAATTGCGATCACCCAGTCGCTCAGGATGGGATGATCCTGCGTCGCGCGGGAGAAGTGAACCCAGCTGACACCGCCGTCTGTGGATTTGTTGATGCCTCCTGCAGAGCCGGCCCATACCGTATCGTTGTTCTCGACCGCCACGGCAAACATCAGAAAATTGTTGTCCTCACGGGGATCAATCTCGTAATACCCGAGTGAATCCGTCGGGGCGATTGAACTCTTGGTGGATTTTGGGATGACAATCCGCTGCCACGTTCGCCCGAGGTCGGTCGACTTGCGAAGACCGCTGGACCAGCTGGTAATCCACACTGCGCTGTCGCTGAGCGCGACGTCGAACGTCACATTCTGCTCCGGCACAACGATGGGGAGGAATCGGACAGTATTATTGCCGTATTGGACGATTGAATCGCCGCGTGAATCAAGCGTCTGCGGGAGTCCGGTCCACGATCTTCCGTCGTCTATTGAGTATGCGTATCCTGCACCGGTCTGCACGCTCTGCCCTTCGACCTCCTTTGAGTATCCCATGGAAGCCCAGATCATATCGCCCAGTGCGGCAACCGCGTAGATCCCCGGCCGGGCAAATGCCGGATCCTGTGTGAATGTCTCCCAGGATTGCCCGGAGTCAGTGGAACGGGCAAGCCCTTTCCCGGTTCCGATCCAAACGTCGGCGCGGTGAACAAGCACATGGGAAACGGAATTGCTCGGGGGCATTGTCCCGGGCTGTATCTGGTTCAGGCGCGGAGTTTTGAGCAGGCCCGGCTGCGCGCTGGCGATTGACGTTCCCGCCAGGAGGAGAAAGCAGAGACCCGCACAGAGGTGTTTCAGCGTCATTCGTCAGCGCACAGTCAGATAGTGGAGGATTGAGTTGCTCGCTTCACCCACGGTATCGAGAGCCTGGAAGAGGAACCGGTAGGTCTTCCGGAGCGATGGGTCAGGTGGCAGCACTACGATGATCGAGTAAATTCCGTCCCCCTCGACCGCATCTCCGTTTGACGGCTCGCCGTTNNCCTCGCCGTTGTCATAGAGGGGAAATTTCCTCGTCGGATCGGAAGAGTCAAGGCTTCGGAAGAAGACCTCTTTAATGTCGGCCGGTCCGTCTGGATCGGTGACCTTGACGGTCATCAGAATTCTGAGTGAATCAGGTGCGACCGGGAGAGTCAGTGTGTCAGGCGCGGTAAGGTCGGAGATAACTGGCGGAGAGTTGTCTCGGTCGATGAAGAGCGTCCGGTCGATGATGTTGCTCTCCAGTCCGCCCCTGTCCCGGGCCCGGAATCGGACCCGGTACGGACCGGCCTCTGCTAGCGTGACTTCAAACCGCACAGTGCCGGAATACACAGAATCCTTGGCTGTCGAATCTGGACCGCTTCCATTGTCTGCCAGCGGCACACTGGCAACGATGTCCACAGATGCGGGGAAGTAGATATCCGCTTCTACCACAGCCAGGTCGCCGACGCCATCCGCGTCCTCGACGAACATCCTGAGGTCTGCAGAAATCGGGTATTTGCCGTTCACCGGCGTAATGGTTCGAAGCTTGACTGTGTCTGGCCTGACATTTGCGCGTTTGACGTACGGGGGGAGGC
>DKBG01000205.1 GCA_002451155.1 Ignavibacteria bacterium UBA6906 | reverse complement strand
CGAACCGTGTCACTGAAGATTGAAATGATGAGCGTGACCGGGGCAATCCACCCGTGCCAGATTCCGGAAAAAAACCCTGCCGGGTGGTCGTCGCCGTAATGACCTCCCCCCGGAGCACAGCCTGACATGCAGAAGAGGATAAAAAAAAGCATCAGCGCAAAAAACGCTCCCTGTTTCATCTGGATTCCTCCTGCTGGTTCTGGAGAGGACGGCCGAGGAGATGGTGCATACCTCAACGGCAATGTAGGGCCGGGACGGCCAACATGCAAATGTCGCATCAGGCGGGCGGATGCGGCACCAGCAACCCCGGCTGAGTCCGGTTCACGAGATCCATCATCCCTTCTCGTTCACGTCTGGTCGCACCGGGATCACGTGATGCCCGGAATTCACCCACAACCGCTTCGCCCATGCTCCCGCTGACGATACAGCTCGATATGATTCAGACCCTGGCGCTCGCCGCGGTCCTGCTCTTCGCCGGATATGCGCTGCGACGTCGGGTGCCCCTGCTCGACCGCTATAATATACCGGCACCTGTGATCGGCGGGTTTCTCTTCGCGGCCCTTGCTCTGCTGCTTCGCCTTTCCGACTCCGTCCATTTCCGGTTCGACACGACCCTCCAGAACCCCCTTATGATCGCGTTCTTCACAACAATCGGACTCGGAGCAAATCTCCGGCTGCTCCGGGTGGGAGGACCGCAGGTTCTGCTTTTCTGGGGGCTGGCTACCCTCCTTGCCATTGTTCAGAACCTCGCCGGAGTCGGCCTCGCCACTGTGCTGGACGTCGATCCCCTCCTCGGACTGCTCTCCGGTTCCATCACCATGACGGGGGGACACGGGACCGGCGCGGCGTTCGGAGCCCTGATCGAAGATCAGTATGCGTTCAAGGGGGCATTTACGCTTGCCATGGCGGCCGCGACGTTTGGACTCGTGAGCGGAGGACTGATCGGAGGACCTGTGGCAACAGGTCTGATTAAAAAGTGGAGACCACGCCATGCGACGCCAGCCAGTGGCAATCCACAGCCGGATGGACTTCAGGTGGCCGCAACGGAGGGTATCGAGCATGAAATAGACGTCGAGCCGCGAGGTGAAGCAGTGACGGCGTTCCGCCTCCTCAAAGTGCTGACCGTCATTCTCGTCGCAATGTGGCTGGGCGGCCTGGTGAGCGGGTGGATCGGTAAGTCCTTTACGTTGCCCGCCTACATCGGGTCGATGATTGTCGCGGCATGTATCTGCAACGCCGCACCGCTTGTCCGTCTCCGAATCGAACCAAGAGTGGTGGACGACCTCGGGTCGGTGGCGCTGTCGTTATTTCTCTCGATGGCACTGATGTCCCTGAAGCTCTGGGAATTGCTGGATCTGGCAATCCCGCTTCTGGTCATCCTCGCAGTCCAGGTATTGCTTGTCGCGGCGTTCGCCTGGTTTGTCGATTTCCGGCTGATGGGAAGGGACTATGACGCGGCCGTTATTGCGGGTGGTCATTGCGGGTTCGGTCTCGGAGCCACGCCAAACGCTGTGGCTAATATGAGCGCTATCACCGAGAAATTCGGTCCGGCTCCCCGCGCATTTCTCGTCGTCCCGATGGTGGGAGCATTCTTCAACGATTTCACAAACGCGCTTGTTATTACCACGTTTCTCAACCTTCTCCGCTGACCTCCCGCATCCGCACGCTGCAATCGGCCTGCACCCCTCCGTCCGGGTTTCCGATCAGCAGGCAATCGCATCCGCCGACACTGGCGCACTCCCCTGTCCAATCTGACAGAGACAGTGGCCCCGTCTTACCAGTAGTACCGCCAGTCAAACGCCATCCGCAAACCAAACTGCCAGACTGATTTGACGGAGGGTTCAGGATCTCCGGTTGGAAGCAATCCCGCATCCACCCGGGTGGGGATATCAACGGCTCCGTAGAGCTGAAGAACGAGGCTCGAGCTCTGGTCCAGGGAAAAGGTCCGGAACGGCCGATACTCAACAATCGGGAAATCAAGCTGGATGGTCCGAAGCTTGACCAGAGTCGCATTTTCCGACAGCTGGCCCCCAACAGGAAACAGGAACGCATCCTCTGAACTCCCATACCCATAGAAAGAAATTCCCACTTCCCGCCCGGCCATGAATTGAAATCGTCCGAAGGGCGATGCGATGCCTGCCTGCCAGGGAATCAATCCTCCATTTCCCGCTACAACGGCCATCCCCGCGAAGGTTTCCGGCGATGTGGGCAACAGAAACGGGGCAGCCAGTATAAGGTCTCCCGGAATCAACCAGAACGGCATCCTGAGCCGGGCTGTGTACGCAGTTCTCGAAGGGATTGCGGTCAAAATATTCCCGAACTGCTCAAAGACAGGACTGTCACTTATTTTTGTGGTGGTTGGGGCATCCTGGCGAAATCCGAGATCGAGGAAGACCAGCCCGTCCCCGGATTCGTTCATAACCCCTTCGAGCCCGAGTCCGATCCGAACGGCAAGCTCCAGGTTCCCGATCCCCCCCACAGTGGTCTGATCTGTACTGAATCCACCGTGCACTGTGGCGGCACGCGCTGCAGGNNGTCGGGCATCGCATCCGTCCGGCACACGTTCAGACTATCGGGGGTCGATTCAGGGAAGCGTGCCTCTTTCAATGTCGGGCCGCCGCCCAGGCCCTGAGCTGCGTCAAGGAACTGCGTGAGACTCGCCAACACCGCTCCCGCTGCGCGCTCGGCGTCTTCATCACGCATCCAGGCATCTCCGAGCAGGACCGCAGATTCTCCAGACCACGTTTTGATTTCAAGACCATATTCGTTGTAGTAGTCGTGAGTCCCCTTTCGAACAGCAGCATTTCCCCAGGTTCCTGCCACATGACCGGCAGCAAACACATCCTCTAGAAAGTGGATGCCAAACGCTTCATCTGCAAGAGCTGCAATCGCGAGCGA
>DKBG01000214.1 GCA_002451155.1 Ignavibacteria bacterium UBA6906 | reverse complement strand
GGGATTGAGAGAGTCAAAAGCAAAAGTATGGGATCGGGAATCAAAGGAGGGAGACGAAATTCAGGGAGAACGGCCCTGCGCGGTGGAGTGCTGTGTGCTCACCCATCAGGAGAAACCCTACCGCGATGCCGGACGGGATCTCTAATGCCGAACCCGCTTCGTCGCTGCGGACCAGGCGGCTCCGATAATTCCAGCCTCGTTCCGGAGTTGTGCAGGGACTATCCGTGCCCGGACTTTCAGCATTGGAAGGAAGCGATCAGCCCGCCTGCTCACGCCACCGCCGACGATGATAAGGTCAGGCCAGAAGAGCAATTCAACCAGGTCAAAATACGCCTGCAGTCGCTTTGCCCATCCGGTCCAGGTAAGGTTTTTTTCCTTTCGCACTTTCGCCGATGCTCGGAGCTCCGCCCTTTTCCCGTTGAGCTCCATCTGCCCCAGCTCGGTATTCGGGACAAGGTGGCCGTCGATAAAGACCGCTGAGCCGATTCCCGTCCCGAGCGTAACAAGAATCACGACCCCCCTCTCACCCCTCCCTGCCCCAAAAGCCATCTCCGCATACCCGGCTGCATCAGCATCGTTCAGAACAACAACCGGACACCCCGTCGAGCGCGTAAAGACTTCAGACGCTTTCACACCGATCCACGATTTGTGGAGATTGTTTGCCCGCATCATCCTCCCCACTTTGATCGGTCCGGGCATTCCGCACCCGATCGGCCCTTTCCACGAAAAGTGAACGGCCATATTGCGTACGGTGCCCGCCACAGCTTTTGGCGTGGCCGGGTCAGGAGTCTTTAGCCGACAGCGATCGGTCAGCAAACGACCCGTGCGCGTGTCCACGATCGCTCCTTTAACCCCGCTCCCTCCAATGTCAATTCCGAGGACTTTCATCGTCGCCTCATGAATCCGGTCTCACTCGCCACGTTCACGCCCCCCTCTCTTTCTCTCAATGCTGGCGTAAAGGCCGTCAAAGGATCTGCTGAACGATGATACCCCGTCCGATTCAAGCTTCGCCATCACCCAGGGCACGTCGATTCCGGCCTTGGCCAAATCTGACAGAACCTCTCGCGCACCCTCAAGGTCATCCTCCACTGTCAGAGCAGCGGTCCCGTGATCAAGAATTGCATCGAACGTCACGGGTGGAACTGTGTTGACAGTGTGCGGTCCTATCAGGCTATCGACATACACGAGATCCGGGTAGGAAGGGTTCTTGGTACTCGTGCTCCCCCAGAGCGGGCGCTGGAATGTGGCGCCACTCCTTCGAAGGGCCGCAAACCTCTCACCCGCGAATATCTCCCTGAATGCCTGATAGACCATTTTCGTGTTTGCCACAGCCGCCTTGCCTAGCAGCGAACGGAGGCCGTCTTGCCCCGTGGCCGGCGCTTCGGCAATCTTCTTCTCCAGGAGCTCGTCGACGAGGGAGTCTATTCTGCTGACAAATACGCTCGCCACTGAAGCAATGTTTGCTATGGATTTTCCCGCTTTGAGTCGATCCTCCAGCCCGCCTATGTAGGCATCGGCGACCTCACGGTAGCGTTCGACCGAAAAGATCAACGTGACGTTGATGTTGATGCCGTCACTGATCGACCGACGTATGGCCGGCAACCCTTCCCCCGTTGCCGGGATCTTGATCATCAGGTTCGGTCGGGAGACGAGTTCCCAGAGCAAGCGTGCCTCACCGACCGTGGCTTCGGTGTCCCGCGCTTTCGACGGCGTTACTTCGATACTGACATATCCGTCCCGCCCCGCAGTCCTGTCATACACCGGACGAAGAACGTCAGTGGCCTCACGGATATCTCTCACCATCATGGACCGAATGATATCCTCCGTTGACGGTTGTGGTGAAAGGGCCAGGAGTTCCTTCACCTGACCGTCATACTCTTCCGTCCCCACAATCGCCTTCTCAAAAATCGTCGGATTCGAGGTCACTCCAAGCAATCCCTGGTCCACCAGCCGCTTCAGACCGCCCGATCGAAGAAGGCCCCTGCTGATGTTATCGTACCAGATACTCTGTCCGAGCTGCTCAAGCTGTTCAACGATGTTCATCAACTCCTCCCGCTCTTTAAGACACGTTTGCTCTCCCCACCCGCCATCCTACCGCTGGCGGGCTTCGATGTCCAGAATCTTGTTCACCCGCCGGATGTGCCGTTCATCCTGACTGAATTCGGCATGGAGAAACGCCATCACGATTTCCCGTGCCAGCGCAGGACCAACAACCCGGGCACCAACGCAAAGAATGTTCATATGATCGTGTTCGACCCCCTGATGGGCGGAGTAGGTATCGTGACAGACTCCGGCGCGAATTCCCCTGATCTTGTTTGCAGCGATGGATGCTCCGACACCGCTCCCGCAAACCAGAATGCCCCTGACGGCCTTCCCCTCCACGAGAGCCTGCCCGACAGCTCGCGCAATGTCAGGATAATCGACCGGGTCCGTGCTCCCGGTCCCCAGATCAAGCACCTGATGCCCTGATTGCTTCAGTTCGCCGATGAGCAACTGCTTGAGCTCATACCCGGCGTGATCCCCTCCAATCGCAATTGTCATCGCTTCAGCCTCATAAACTCATTCACTACATGGTCTGCGGTGATTCCAAAGTTCCTGAACGCGACATCTCCCGGGGCTGAGGCTCCATAGCCGGCCATCCCGACAAACCCTCCTTCTGCGCCGGTATATCGATCCCAACCCTGTCGGATCCCTGCCTCCACAGCAACCCTGAGAGCGAGCGCGGTGGGAAGAACCGATTCTCTGTAGCTCTCCGGTTGGCGTTCGAAGAGCTCCCAGCTGGCCAGATTCACCACATTCGTCGCGATCCCCCGATTCGCCAGGATCTCGTG
>DKBG01000288.1:263-67260 GCA_002451155.1 Ignavibacteria bacterium UBA6906 | reverse complement strand
CCACCTGTATTGTGCCCCGCTGTTTGGCGACCGCGGGGAACCCTTTCTCTGGGAGAGCAATGTCGCCGCACGCAATGCGATCGCCCTGCGGGAGCGAACGCTGCATGCAGCTTTCCTGGCCCCGATCGATTATGCACGGGATGGGTCGCTCCTGCATATCGTCCCCCGCGTGGCGGTGTCTTCGCGCGGCGGGGACGGGACCGTCACATTGCACTTTCGGACAAACCTTCGGGACATCACCTCGATTGCGGTTGATCCCTCCTCTTCATCCGAGATCGTCCTGGCCCGGCTGGTCCTTGCCGAGCAGTTCGACAGCACGCCCGTCATTATCCCCATGCCCGGGGATCTGGAGCACGGACTGCGGAAGGCGGACGCGGTCCTCCTTGTAGGCGATGCCTCTCTGCGTGCCACTGGGAGCGGTGGCCGGGTTGTTGATCTCGTCGAGGAGTGGAACGCCATGACCGGTCTGTCGTATGTCCATGGATTCTGGTGTGCCCGTGAGCACGCGTTGAGCGGAAATGATGTCCTCGCTCTCCAGGAAGAATCCGCCGTCGGACGTGCGCGCCTTCCAGAGATTGCTGCTGAGGCGGTCGAGCAAAGGACACTTGGATCCATCACGATCCACGATGCGCTTGTGTACCTTGAAGAGCACTCCTACGATTTTCCAGATGAGGACCAGGCGGCCGTCAGGGAGTTCCAACAGTTTGCCTTCTATCACGGCATCCTTCCAGACGTTCCCGACCTTCAGTTCATTGTGAACGACGATGACTCTCCGGAGTCGCCCGCTCGTGACGTCACTCCTCCGCTGATTCGTTGAATATTGTTGGAAAGATGGGTAGATTGCCGATGTCCGCACGACGGGAACATGCTTCGAACACTCACCATACGAAACTACGCGCTGATTGAGGAACTCTCGGTGGAGTTTCCCAATGGCCTTGTTATCCTGACAGGAGAAACAGGAGCCGGGAAATCCATTCTTATTGGTGCCCTTGGGCTGGTCCTTGGCGAACGCGCGTCGTCCGACATTGTCCGCAGCGGTGCGGACAAGGCGGTGATCGAGGCGACGTTCCAGGCGGGCGGAAATCCGCAATTGCGCGCTCTCCTCGAAACCCATGCCGTCGAGGGGGGTAATGAGCTGATTGTGCGCAGAGAGGTCTCTGCAAAAGGACAGAGCCGGTGTTTCGTCAACGATTCACCCGTCACGCTGGCAGTGCAAAAACAACTGGGCGAGATGCTTGTTGATCTACACGGGCAGCATGAGCACCAGTCATTGCTCCGCGTTGAGACGCATATCCTGATGGTGGACGATTTTGGCGGCCTTGACGGGATCGTCGGAGAATTTCAGGATGCACATACCCGGCTGAGAGAGTGTACAGGCCGTTTGACTGATCTCCAGGCCCGCGAGCGGATGCTGAAAGAAAAACATGAATTCTATGCGTTTCAGCTGCAGGAGATCGATCGTGTCATGCCGCGTCAGGGAGAGGAGGAGGAGCTCGAAGCGGAACTGCGCATTCTTGAAAATTCCGAACGTTTGTACGGGGCGACGGGAAAGCTGTATGATCTCCTGTACGGCGGGGATCAGTCCGTGCACGATTTGCTGGTGGTAGCGCGGAACCAGCTACAGGACCTGGCGGAGATCGATCGGCAATTTACCTCGGCTGCAACGGAATGCTCTTCAGCGGAAGAGATCGTCAAAGAGCTGTCCAAGTTCATCCAGGCATACAATGCTCGTGTAGAATTTAACCCGGAACGTCTGGAAAGCCTCCGTGAGCGTCTGGGGCAGCTCAGCCTGCTGAAAAAGAAGTACGGCGGATCCGTGGATGCAGTCCTGGCTCACCGGGAGATGATCGTAAGGGAGATCGATCTGGCCGATAATTTCGACCATATCCTGTCTGATCTTGGATCAGACCTGGACGCGGCACGTGAGGCGTGCGCAGTCCTGGCCCAGCGTGTGTCGGCCAAGCGGCACGAGACCGCGAAGAAGATCGACCGGGCCATCACCAGCGAATTGCAGAAACTCGGCATCCCTCACGCACGGTTCAGCACGCGAATTTCGCAGAGTGAGGCCGCGGAGTCGCCGCTGGCGGTGCGAGCGGGAAACGCGTTAATGGAAACGAACGGAAGAGGATACGACAGGGTAGAATTCTTTTTGTCGACCAACCTGGGGGAGGAACAGCGTCCGCTGGTCAGGGTGGCTTCCGGAGGGGAGGTCTCCCGTGTCATGCTTGCGATGAAGACCATCCTGGCGAAGTCTGACCGGCTTCCCGTGCTGGTCTTCGACGAAATCGATGTCGGAGTGAGCGGCCGGGTTGCGCAGGCTGTCGGGATGGCTCTCAAGAACCTCTCAGGATTTCACCAGGTGATCGCGATTACCCACTTACCTCAAATTGCCGGCCTTGCGGATGCACACTATGTCGTCTACAAAACAGAAAAGGGGAAACGCTCTGTCACGTCTGTGCGGCGTCTCTCACTCGATGAACAGGTTCGTGAGGTTGCGACCCTGATGAGTGGGGCGGAAGTGACGGAGGCGGGGCTTGCCGGCGCGCGTGAGTTGATGAAGCTGAAATAGGACCCGTCGGTATTTCCACACCGCTGCTTAAGGATTATCCAATGGCACTGACTGTTTACAACACGCTCAGCAGGGCGAAGGAACTCTTCCAGCCGATTGAAGGGAACGGAGTACGAATGTACGTGTGCGGCCCCACCGTGTACGGGCACTCGCACCTCGGGCACGCGAAGAGCTATGTTTCCTTCGACGTTGTTGCCCGCTATCTCCGCTTTTCACGGTACGCAGTTCTCTATGTCCAGAACATTACCGACGTCGGCCACCTCACGGATGATGCGGACGAAGGCGAGGATAAGATTGTAAAGCAATCGCGGGCCGACCGTGTGCATCCGATGCAACTTGCAGAATTGTACACGCAGAGTTACTTCGAGGATATGGACGCGCTGAACAATCTTCGGCCCGACATCTCCCCTCGGGCGACAGGCCATATCACCGAGCAGATTGCGATCATTGAGGAGCTCATCCGGAAGGATCTGGCATATGAAGTGAACGGCTCGGTGTATTTTGACGTCACGAAGTTTCCCGGATACGGAAAGCTTTCAGGAAGGACCGTTGATGAACTTGTCGCGGGCGCTCGTGTGGAGGTGAATCCCGACAAACGCGATCCCGCCGACTTTGCGCTCTGGAAGAGAGCGGAACCGGGTCACATCATGCGCTGGCCGAGTCCCTGGGGAAACGGCTTCCCCGGCTGGCACATCGAATGCTCGGCCATGTCAATGAAGTACCTTGGAGAGAGTTTTGATATTCATGGAGGGGGGCTCGAAAACCAGTTTCCCCACCATGACTCTGAAATTGCGCAGAGTGAAGGAGCGACGGGGAAGCTTTTTGCAAAGTACTGGCTTCACAACAACATGGTAACCGTGGACGGACGGAAGATGGGGAAATCCCTGGGGAACTTCGTCACGCTCAAGGATGCATTCCAACGCTGGCGGCCAGAGGTTATCCGCTTCTTTATCCTCCAGAGTCACTACCGGAGCACTCTGGATTTCAGTGCTGCAGCGGTCGACGGAGCTGCCAGAGGACACGAGAAGCTCGTGAACACGATCCGGAACCTCCGCGACCGTCGGCGGACCGCCGGCGCGGGAGAGGATCCGGGGATCGAGATTGCCCGGTACAGGGCATCATTCATCGACGCTATGGATGACGACTTCAATACCCCCCAGGCGATTGCAGTCCTCTTTGACCTCGCGCGGGAAACCAACCAGCGGCTTGACTCGGGAAGGGATCTCTCCGTCACATCACTCACTGCTCTCGACACGCTGTTTACGGAGCTTGCGGGAACCGTGCTCGGCTTCACCCTGGAGGCTGACGGTCACCACCCGGAGGCTGAGAGTGATCCAGAAGGTCATCTTGTGGACTTACTCCTGGGTGTGCGGGCTGAGGTCAGGGCGCAGAAACTCTGGGCTCTCTCCGACATGATACGGGACGGACTGGGCAGACTCGGATTCGTGCTGGAGGACAAGAAGGAAGGAACGAGATGGAAAAGGAAGTCCTGATCCTCAGCGGGGGAGAGGTCCTGACGTGTGATCCTGCCAACAGGGGAGGTCGTCTGGACATTCTTATCCGTGACGGACGCATTGCGGGGATCGGAACGGACGGGCCGTCCTGGACGGGGATGTATCCTCTGGCCCGGACGATTGATGTCAAAGGGAAGCTGATCGTTCCGGGTTTTGTGAACGCGCATTTCCATCCGGAAAGCCATCTCCTTCGATTTCTCACTGAGGGTCGCCACTATGAGGTCTGGATGAAAGATCCCGGGATCCTCACCCGCGTGGCGCGACTTTGCGATCCGCAGGCGCGAGAGGATCTCCGGACGCTGATGCTGTTCTCCTCATATCAGCATCTGAAGCAGGGCACAACGCTCGTTGGTGAGTACCCGCCGGCGGTTGACGGGGAGGGGCTGGAGGTGATTGCCGAAACGGTTCGCCGGACGGACATCAGGGGAGCATTTGCGCTTCAAAACTGGTCTCAGGTGGAGTTCGCGCGAACTGGCGCGCGCGACAACAGGACGTTCTTCCTGGCGCTTGGAGGCGAGGAAGACCTGACCGTGTACAATATCGGCACGATGGTTCGGACATCCCGCGAATCCCTGTTCCCGCTCTGTGTGCATCTGTGCGAGCGCCGAGACGGTGCCGAAACCCTCCGCAGGAACTTTCAGAAATCGGTTGGGCCCATTCTTCGCGATCTTGGCGTCTTGAAACCCGACACGGTTTTGGCCCATATGAATCATGCGACCGAACAGGACTTGGATCTTCTGGAAGAGGCTGGCTGCAGCCTGGTGCTCTGCCCGAGATCGACCGCCCGAAAGCAGACCGGGTATCCGCTGTTGCGTCATCTTCAGTATCGCGGCATTCGACTGGCGATCGGGTCAGACTGGGGCGGGACAGACATGCTCGCAGAACTTCGATTTCTCTCACAACTCCCGATGCTCTCCCCTGCCGTCCCTGCATTCTCGCCGATAGAACTTCTTCGGATGGCGACGATGAATGGCGCTCATGCGCTCGGACTGGGGGAGCAGTGTGGTTCCATTGAGGTGGGGAAGCGCGCGGATTTCGTCCTCTTCAATATCAGCAACGTGCGCCTCCCGGCGCTCCCGCCTCTCCCGCACGTTCGTGATCTCTCGTCGCTATTGGTTACTCACCTTGATGCCGCCGATGTCAGCGATGTCATGATCAACGGTCGCTTCTGCGTCAATGCGGGGCAGGTTGTTACAACCACAGAGGAGGATCTGCTATCAGGCTTCAACCGACTGCTCGAAGAATGGTATCCGGAATCAACCCAGGAGGCGACGCAGGCCGGGATGCGTCCGGGCGGCCGGGATGAGTCTGCAAGACCGGCGAAGATCGTTCCGCTCCTTCCCCGGGACTATGGAGTCATTGCGGACGAAGAGAATTTCGAAGAGGGCTTTACTGTGCTGGGGTCTGATCAGGAGGCCGACCGCTCCATGCCGCAGTCTGCCTCCCGGTCCGAGGGACCGGAACGCAAGCAGGAAGTCCGGGACGAGCAGAAGCCGGAGCTTCCCGGAGATGTTCGAAGGGTGTTCGGGGAGGATGACGATGTCTAAAACCCCGTGGAGATGGAAAATGCTCTGTGCCCTGACCTTCCTGGGTGGACCTCTGCTTGTGGCGCAGGGATCCGCGGGTTCGTCATCCCGCTTTGAACCCCGGACTATTGTGCTTATGCCAACGGCCGGGATGTTGCCGAAAGGGAGTTACGCGCTGAATGTTGACTTCTATCAGGGCGGCGGTGTTCTGCTCGGGCTCTCAGCCGGAATTTTTGACCGGTTCTGCTTTGGCGTCTCCTACGGCGGTTCATCGCTGCTCGGATATGACAAACCGGTAATGAACAAATTCCCCGGGCTGTTTCTCAAGCTCCGGCTTGTCGAAGAAAGCGTCGGCTGGCCTGCACTGGCGCTCGGGTTTGATTCGCAAGGGATGAACGGCTACCTGAAGGATCTTGAGCGATACGCCGTGAAATCTCCCGGTCTCTATGCGGTCATCAGCAAAAACTATCTTCTGGCCGGCTTTTTCAGTTTGCATGGCGGCGTGAACTACTCCTTCGAGCATGGAGACGGAGATGATGATATCAACGTCTATGTCGGTGCAGAGAAGACCCTCGGACCATTCCTCTCTCTTGTAGCGGAGTACAATCTCGCGTTGAATGACAACAGCCAGAATGCGATCGGCAGGGGCAGGGGATATCTCAATTTTGCTCTCCGTGCGTCACTAGGCGGAGGCGTCACTGTCGGCTTCAACCTTGAAGATCTGCTCAAGAATTCGCGGGCAGCAGACCGCATTAACAGGACAGCCCACTTCGAGCTTGTCGCGCGCTTCTGACGTGTCCTCAGAAATGGACGCTCTGCTCGCCGGTGTCCATATTTCTGCACAGGGATGGTCTCTCAAGTGCCGGGGAGGGGACCGGCTTTCGTCCAAAACGAACCGAATTGCAAGGTTCCTGAAGCCTGCAATCCCGTGACGGAGGCAAGGGGCTTGGCACCGATGTTGCGGGATGAGAAGTACAGAGATCAAGTGTTTTTTAGTCAGATGAGAGGTCCGTCATGAAACGGAGAATCTGGCAGAACCTTCCGGTCGCGCTCGTACTAACGGCGGCTCTTCTTCTCACCGGCTGTTATACCGAGCTGGGCACCACCGAGAGTGAAGAACTCCCCGAGCAGGCCTGGGGAGAATACTCTACTGACACGAGTGCTGTGCCAGACTCTACTGTCGCGCAGGAGTATAACTACGGCCGGAGGGAGTTCTATTTTGACTACTACTATCCCTCGTTCGCCTTTTCGGTAGGGTATTATTCTCCCTGGTACTGGGGACCGACCTGGTGGTATTCGCCATACTGGACACCCTACTGGTACGGTTACGCCTGGTATGCTCCCGTGTACTACCCCGGCTGGTACTACCCATCGTACGGGTATCCAGGATACCCGGGCTATCCAGGCTATCCGGCTGGACATCCGCGTCCGTACGCGACCCGGTCATTCGGCAATACGAGGACAACCGGAACATCCCGCGGTCTCTACAGTGATGCGACCGGTGCATCCATGCTTGATGCCGGGAGGAGCACAATCCGATCAACGGGGACATCGTCCGGTGCGCGCGCCACGACTGGAGTGCGTGCCCCGACCGTTCCGCGGAGATTGACGCCGGCGCCTGAACCCCGTATGGGGCAGGGAAGACGACCGACTGGAGCCTCATCGACCCCCGGACGGGTCTATAATTCAGGGACACGGTCCGGGACGGAGCGACAAAATCCCGGCTCAAGAGTCCAGTCTCCCTCAGGCCGGCAGCCGGCTCCTGCGGGTGGTGCCCCGCGAGGAGAGGGAGCGCGTTCGGGCGGAGGAAGGTCCTATTCACCACCGCCAAGCTCTCCCCCTGCAAGCCCGGGTGGTGGTGGTCGCAGTGGAGGTGGGGAACGGAGGGGAGGTGGCAGATAAGCGCGATCGGTCCCGACTGTTCGGACGGATGAGAAACGACCTGGAGAACCTGGTGTTATGAGAACGACAGTGGCGATACTGGCGGTGACGGTGTGTGGTTTCGTGTTCCAATCGAAAGCGCAGATTCCCGAAGACGCGCTCCGGCTTTCGATGTCGAATGTTTCGGCGGGCGCCCGAGCGATGGGAATGGGAAACGCGTTTACAGGGATCGCGAACGACTTCACGGCGATTTACTGGAACCCGGCCGGCCTCGGTCAGATGGACAAAGGGGAAATCTCCTTTGGGATGAACTACCAGAAGGCCGACAATAGTTCCCTGTATTTCGGGAACGAGCTCACTTCGTCCCAAGGCGCAACCACCGTAAACTCTTTCGGCCTGAGTGTCCCTGTCCCGGTTAAGCAGGGAAGCCTCGTGCTGGCGTTCGGATTTAACCGGAGTGCGCTCTTCAATCACCCACTCTCATTTTCCGGTTTCAATCCGTCCAGCAGCATTATTCAGACGTCCGCCCCGAACGGTTCTCCCTACCCGGGTGATCTCTCCAGCAACTGGGCCTATCAACTCTATCTAGCCGATATCGATACGCTGAGCGGACGGTTCGTCAGTCCGATCACGAATCGTCTCACGCAGAGCGGCAAGGTCACCGAGGGGGGAGGACTCAACAACTGGTCAGCTGCCGGCGCGATTGAGGCTGCTCGCAATCTCTTCATCGGCGCGACGCTGACGTTTTACTCCGGGACCTATACCTACGACCGTTCCTACATGGAGGAAGATCTGGACGGTGTGTATGACACGTTTCCTTTTGATTTTGAACGATTAACATATAACGATTACATTGATGATGACATCTCGGGATTCGGGGCGAAATTCGGGTTTCTCTATCGTGTTCCAGATTTCTTGAGAGTCGGCGTGACGGTGAAAACGCCAACCGGGTTTCATGTGAGGGAGACGTTTGGAACCCGGGCCTCCAGTTATTTTGACAACGGCGATGTGTTTCCGATAGACGGTCCATACTCAGAAGAATACTCGAACGAGTACGATGTCACCAGCCCCTGGGTCTTCAGTGGCGGAGTCTCGCTGACAATTTCCTGGTTTATCGTTTCGGCGGACCTCGAATTCACCGACTGGAGTTCCATGAAGTTTTCGAACGCACCACGCGGGGTGTTGGACAACAACGCGCTGATCCGCGAGACATTCCGGGGAACGCTGAACTACAGGCTCGGGGGAGAGTTTGACATCTTCGGGTCGGGCGTCCGCGCGCGTGCTGGAATCGGCATCAATAACTCCCCTTACGCCGAAGATCCAGTTTCGACCCCCGGGGATTTCTTCTCGCGCGATGCGAACCAGCGTTTTTTCACCGCCGGCCTTGGCATTCCACTGGGCGGCACCGCGATGTTTGATCTGGCCTATCAGAGCACCTGGTGGAATACCTACCGGTACAACTACAGCCTTCCCAGTTCACGCGTCGATGAAGAGCTCACAACGCACATGATCGTTGGGACATTCGCCTTCCGGTTCTGACAGTTGTATTGAACGCCGGTCTGTCAATCGCTATATTGAAGTCCATCACCGTGATGGACTTCGCCTTTTATGACAGGGACAAAGACCAGGCTGGCCGTCGGACTGCTGATTCTCCTCCTGTTTCTGATCGGAGGAGGGGTCCTGTTCGTCAGGTACGAGATCCGGAAGTCGTTTCCTGAGACCGAGGGGACCATCGGCGTCACTGGCATCCAGGATCCGATTGAGATTTCCCGGGACGAGTACGGGGTCCCGTCCGTTCAAGCCGCGAGCGAACGCGACATGCTGTTTGCTCTTGGCTACTGTCATGCCCAGGATCGGCTCTGGCAGATGGATATGCAACGACGGGCCGCGGCAGGTCGTCTGTCCGAGCTGTTTGGTCCCGCGACGGTACAATTCGACCAGATGTTCAGAATTGTGGGACTCCGCCGTATTGCCGAGGATGTGTTCACCCATCTCCGCCGCGAGAGCAGAAATTGCCTGGAACAGTATGCCGCCGGCGTGAACGCATACATCGCCGCACACCGGGGAAAATTTCCCGCAGAATTTGACCTTCTCCGCTACGATCCGGAGCCGTGGACTGCGCTTGACTGCATTTCTGTAGGGCGTCTGACCGCCTGGGAGCTGAACGTGTCCTGGTGGACCGACCTGACGTACGGTGCGATCGGTGAAACGGTTGGACTCGAACGGCTTCTTGATATCTACCCCCCCTACCCATCTGACGTTCCACCGACAGTACCGTCACAGTCGTTTCCCGGTGTCGCGGAGGGTACGCAGCGGTTTCGTCGGACAGCTGAGGCGTTCCGTCAATTCGCGGGCATTCCGGGCCTCGCCACGGGGAGCAATGCATGGGCAATTTCTCCCTCGCGGGCTGTTTCCGGGCGGGGAATGCTTGCGAACGATACCCATTTGTATTTGACACTGCCCTCGCAGTGGTATGAAATTCGGATGCGCTGTCCTGAGTACGGAGTTGAGGGGATGACAATCCCTGGCGTGCCGGGCGTGCTTGCGGGGCGGAACGACTCACTCGCGTGGGGCATAACCAATCTCATGGCGGATGAGGCCGATTTCTATGTCGAGCGGATCGATTCCGCCGATTCCAGCAAGTACTGGACCGAACAGGGGTGGCGCTCCGTTACCGTTCGTGCAGAGAGCATTGCCGTGCGGGGAGAGGACGCGGTGTGCGTTCTTGTCAGAGAGACGCGGAACGGTCCGCTTGTGACGGACATCGACCTGCCGGTGAGGCGCTCCCACTCCCCGTACGCCGCATCCATGCGCTGGGTGGGGCGGGAGCCGGATGATCCTTTTCTCGCATTCTCGCTGATCAATCGAGCTCGGAACTGGAAAGAGTTCGGACGGGGCGTCGAGGCTTTCACCGTACCCGCCCAGAATTTCGTGTATGCAGATGTTGCTGGGAACATCGGCTACCGGTGCGGAGCCCGGATTCCGATCCGTCCTGGGCGATCGTCGCTTCTGCCGGTGCCGGGCTGGGACGCATCTCTTGCCTGGAAAGGGTTCGTTCCGCCGGCGAGACTGCCCTCGATGTTCAACCCGGAGGAAGGCTATATTGCAACCGCGAATAACAAAGTCACTGACGATTCCTACCCCTATCGGATCGGCGATCTCTGGGAGCCGCCGTCGCGCATTGTCCGTCTGAGAGAAGTCCTGGGCAGGGAGAACGAACGCTTCTCCGTGGAGGACTTCGAGCGCCTGCAGAATGACACATATTCACACTTCGCCCGTGATGTCGTTCCGTATATCTTTGCGGCGTTTCAGGACAGTGCCAGTGTTCAGCAGGAGGACCGGCAGCTTCTGGAGTACATGCGCAACTGGAATTACTATTTTGCCGCGGAAGACATCGGAACGAGCATATTTCAGACTTTCTGGATGAAGCTGCTGTTCAATGTGTACCGGGACGAAATGGGGGAGGACCTTTTTCATGATTTCCTCATTCTCGTGAACATTCCCGCGCGCGTGACGCTGAAACTCCTCCACGAGCCGAATTCTCCTTGGTTCGACGACGTGTCGACGCCGGAGGTGGAGAACAGGGACGATATCGTCCGCCGGAGTTTTCGGGAGTCCGGCGTGGCGCTGCGCGATCGGTTCGGGAAGGAGACCCGGACCTGGAGGTGGGGTGATCTTCACACGGTGACGCTGAAACATCCCTTCGGACTTCAGAAGCCGTTTGACCGGATCTTCAATATCGGGCCATACCAGGTCGGTGGAGCATCGACAGCCCTGACGAGCTTCGAATACGATCACAATGAGCCATTTGAGGTGGTGATCGGACCCACATTCCGGCAGGTTTTTGTCATGGGTGTTCCTGGCGAATCGCGTGTAGTTCTGGCCGGCGGCCAATCTGGCCAACTGTTCCATCCTCATTACAGCGATCAGACACAGCTCTGGCTCAGGGGGGGATACCGGATTGTCCGGCATGATGGCACAGGCATATCGGCCACCCGCCTCCGCCTGGAGCCTCTCCGATGAGTGTTCACTTTTCCGATCGCCTCTCCTCGCGATTGCGATCCGTGCAGGCCGTTGTGGCGTTTACCGGGGCGGGAATTTCTGCCGAGAGTGGTGTTCCTACGTTTCGAGGAAAGGAAGGCATCTGGAAGGCCATGCGGCCCGAAGAGCTTGCGAGCATGGACGCATTTCTCCGGGACCCCTCCCTGGTCTGGGGATGGTATTCGCAGCGGCGGGCGATCATTCAGAGCGTCCAGCCGAACGATGGACACCGTGCTCTTGTGGAGATGGAGGCTCTGTTCGGGGGGCTTCCCGTGATTACACAGAACATCGACAACCTTCACCGCAGGGCGGGAAGCTCAACCGTGCACGAATTACACGGGAACATCGAGCGGAATTACTGTCTTCGCTGCGGGGCAATGGCAGGCGCGGAGGTACTTCTCAAAGAAGGCCGGCCCACCTGTGTCCGGTGTGGGGGGCTGGTTCGTCCTGATGTGGTCTGGTTTGGAGAACTTCTCCCCGAGGATGCATGGGATGCATCCCTGCATGCGGCGGGCTCCGCCGATCTCTTTCTCTCCATCGGGACATCCGGAATAGTCTATCCCGCGGCGTCCCTCCCGCTCCACGCAAAGCGATCCGGGGCATTCCTGGTGGAAATCAATCCGGAGCCGACTCCGCTCACGTCCTCGGCAGATGAATTTCTACAGGGATCTGCCGGCACGGTCCTGCCGGCGCTTGCAGCATTGGCGCGGCGTGTGAGAGGGGAGGCATCTGAGGAGGGCGGGAAGAATCATCCCTGAGGGCCCGGCCGGAAGCCAGGAGGGGGAGAATAAATGTGACGCAGGGGATTCAGTGTTTCTGGTGTGCAGGCTTTTCCTGAATATCGAAGACCCGGTCAAGCATGGAGATCTTCAGAAGGCTTGCCACCTTCTTCTGCACATGGATGAGTTTCACCGAACCTCCATGCTCCTTCATTTTCCGATCCGCGATAAGGAGGGCGCTTAACCCGCTGCTGTCGCAAAAGTCGACGTCTGCAAGGTCAATCGTCAGCGTTTTGACCTTCGGCGTGCAAAGGATCAGAAACTCGCCTTTCAGTTCGGAAGCAATAGTTGAATCCAGCTTCCGTTCCTTCAGTTTCAGCATTGCTGACGCGCCGTTGTTCTGCACATCGAATTTCATACGGCCTCCCGCTCAGAACATCAGTAAACAGTTTGCCATTCGCTCGTACCGCTGCGTCCTGCTTTCCGTCGGACCTGTCTGGACTTGCATGTTATAGAAGAGGTCGGCGCCCTTTCTCGCGAACCCGATCCGCACGGGAGCGAGGGTCTCTCTGCAAATATAGCCCGATGGAAGAAGGAAGTCAAGATTGAGATCAATGGCGACGTCATGGTGTCTGGTTGTAGCGCGGGTGATGACGCCGCGTCGCGGAAGAAGCCAGAGGTTGATCTCCGAGGGAAGAATCCGGATGACCGGACTGTGCCGGAGCGCTTCGAGTGCTTCGGTGCTGTGTTGCGCGACGACGACGGATATTTGTTCTTCTGTGAACCGCTTCCGCAGCATCATAATCACCGGCGCAACAGGATAGAGGGGAGATCCATCGAGCGGCATGACGATGAGAATGCTTCTGGCGCTCGAAAGCACGTCAGTGAAGGTCACGAGAGCATTCTGCGATTTCCGGTAGTGCCATCGGGCCCCCATCATGCCGAGAGCGGCCCTTGTTTGGAGCATCATAAGGGTTTTCACCGTATCATGGTCAGAAATTCGTTTTCCGTCAGTGTTGGGATACCCATCCGTCGAGCCTTTTCGAGCTTCGATCCTGCGTTTTCTCCGACGATAACGTAGGCAGTCGCCTTGCTGACGTTAGACGCGACAGTTCCGCCTTTCGCTTCGATCAGCCGTGTAGCCTCTTCTCTGGTATGGTGCGCAAGGGTGCCGGTCAGGACGAACGTTTTTCCCGACAGGGTGCCTGGTGCGGGTCCGGCGGACAGTCCGACGCCGGCATCTGCGAGGCGTCGGACGATGTCGCGGTTATGCCGTTCGCGGAAGAACAGCTGAATGCTTTCAGCGATCCTCGGTCCGATAGTGCCAACCTGCTGGAGCTCTTCTGACGTTGCGTTCTGCAATGCGGCCATACTCGGAAAGCGGGAGGCGAGAATGCGTGCAACTCCCGCTCCGACATGCCGAATGCCGAGGGCAAACAGAAACCGATGGAGCGGCTGGGTCTTGCTTCTTTCGATTGCGTCCAGGAGATTTTGAGTGCTTTTCTCTCCCCAGCGCTCGAGCCCGACGAGCCTGGCGCGCTGATGCGTGAGGGAATAGAGATCAGCAACGTTTTTCAGCAGTCCCAGTCCCACGAGTTGTTCGACGTTCGCCGTGCCGAGTCCCTCGATGTCCATGGCGCCGCGGTGGGCAAAATGCTCAATACGGCCCTGGACCTGGGCCGGGCATTCCGTGTTCTCGCAGTAATAGTTGGATTCCCCTGCGGGCCGGCCTATCGGAGATCCGCAGACCGGGCAGCGTGCCGGCATGCGGAACGGCCGCGCCGATACGGGGCGTTTCTCCCGCACGATTGCTGTGACCTTTGGGATGACATCTCCACCCTTTTCCACGACAACAGAGTCGCCCACCCGAAGGTCGAGCTCTGTTATGTAGTCAATATTGTGCAGCGTTGCCCTGGATACTGTCGTCCCGCCAACAAAGACCGGTTGCAGGTGGGCAACAGGGGTCACCGTCCCCGTGCGCCCCACCTGAAGGTCGATTTCTGTGAGGATTGTCTCGGCCTTCCGTGACGCAAACTTGAACGCAATGGCCCAGCGCGGACTCTTCGCGATTGCGCCAAGACGTTGTTGGTGTGCAATCGCGTCGACTTTGACCACAACTCCGTCGATCTCATAGGGCAACGAATCTCTCCGTTGCTCCCAGTGCTTCCAGAACTCTATTGCATCTTCAATAGACGGACATCGCCGGACATGCTCGCTCACTGGAAGACCAATTGATTGCATCAATCGCAAGTTCTCACTGTGGCTCGAAAGGGTCGCTCCGGGCGCGTGGAGCGCGTACACGTAGAGCATCATCCGGCGTTGAGCGACGATCCTGGGGTCCTGCAGTTTGAGGGTTCCCGCGGTTGCGTTCCGCGGATTGATGAAAATCTTCTCCCCTGCGGCCGCGCGTTGTTCGTTCAGGGCAGCGAAATCCTTACGCAGCATGAGGACTTCGCCTCTGACCTCTATCGTCCGGAGGTGCGAGGGAGGGGCGTGAAGGACGAGCGGGAGGGAGCGGATTGTCTTCAGGTTGCTGGTAATATCGTCTCCCGATGTCCCATCCCCGCGGGTTGCACCCCTGAACAGTTTCCCGTCCCTGTACTGGAGGGCGACAGCGACACCATCGAGTTTCAGTTCCGCGGCATACAGGGGTGTTTCCTCGCCGAGCAAAGACTGGACGCGCCGGTCGAAATCGAGAATATCCTTCTCGGAGTAGGAATTTGACAGACTGAGCATCGGGGGGTCGTGAGTAACAGTCGGGAAGGTCTTGGTCGGCTGTCCTCCCACCCGTTGTGTCGGCGAATCGGGGGTTCTCGTGTCTGGATAGCGGTCCTCGAGGACCTGAAGCTCCCGGATGAGCGAGTCGTACTCTTCATCAGAGATCGATGGCTCTGCCATGACATAGTACCGATAGTCATGGTCGTGGAGCTGTTTCCTGAGGGATTCAATCCGTCGGAGATCTTTCAGGGACGCTGTTGACATTGCCTCTCAGAACACTCAGGGGGCGGTCAGGGTGGCGCGCGTCAGCTCGATGTTGCGGGCGACTGCGCCGGGTTTCCCCAAGAAACCGATCTTCTTCTGGTTGAGCGTGAATTCCACGGCACCAGCATTGCCGAGGGTTACGCTGAATCGGTCTTTGGCCTTCATGGTAAACCGGACGTTTGGTTTGAAGATAAATTCCTTTGGCGGTTCCTGGTCGATAATGACCATCACCCAAACGGTGTCAGTTGTCAGTCCCCTGAGAATGATGCTGTCCGCCGTTGCCATGCTGGTAGCGGGAGATACGGTGGGCTGTGGTTCTTCATCGGGGGAGAGCCGTTTTTCCTTATCCGCGAGGACGCTCTGGAACGGGATTTCCTCCGTGGTCGTGGGCGCACGGCGCCCGAGAACGTTCCAGAGAACGAGCGCGAGGACAATAGTCACGGTGGCGAGGAGTGCCCAGCGGGCGTGTGTCGCAGTCAGGAATTTCTGCATGCGCGGTGAGTGCTCGAGGGAAGGAACGGCTGGCGGTGGCACCACGGGCTCGGCCGGGGCCGAAGGTCGCGGGGCCACACCCGATAGCATTGCATCATATTTCTGCATCACCAGATCCGGTTTCAATCCGACAATGTCCGCATACTCTCTGAGGAACGCGCGTACATACGCCTGCGGGAGAAGGGAGACCTCTCCACGTTCCAGGGCTTCGAGATGATGCTCGGCGATTCGCGTGATGTCAGATATCTGCGCGAGGCTGAGTCCTTTCGCTTCTCGCGCTTCCTTCAGCTCCCGGAAGAAAAGGTGGGTACTCATGGAACATGCTCCTGGTAAACCGATGGACTATCAAGTGCCTGCCTGACCCGGGCGGCCAACAGTTCGATCTGGAAAGGTTTCTGAAGGAACCCGTTTACGGCACTCGGGAAAGAGGATGTTTCGGCAGTATCTTTTCCGTAGCCCGTGACAATAATAATCCGGACTCCGGCGTTGATTGCCCGGAGGAGCCCAAATGTTTCTCGACCGCCCATGACCGGCATATTGATATCGAGAAGGACAAGGTCTATGCTGGCCTGTCGGCTTCGATAGTACTCTACCGCGGATCTTCCTTCATGAACCACGTGGACAGCGTATCCCAGACCTGTGAGCATGTCCCGCGCAATCTCGCACACGCTCTCTTCGTCATCGATGATCAGAATGGTCTCTGTTCCGCGCGGAAGCCTTGCGCGGCGTTTTCTCGCCTGGATTTGCTGTTCCGCAATCACCCGGGGCAGGTAGACGGTGAACGTCGCCCCGTGGCCTGGCGTACTCTCAAGATTGATGAACCCCCCATGATTCTGGACCACACCATAGACGACAGAGAGGCCGAGGCCGGTGCCNNGAGGAAAACTGACTTGTTGTGTGTGCGTCCGCCGTGGTTGCGGCGGTCGTGACGTTTAGCGTTCCCCCGTCAGGCATTGCATCGCGTGCATTCAGGAAGAGGTTCAGCAATGCCTGCTGGATCTGTCCATCATCACCGTGCACCGTCGCGCTCTCTGTGGTCAAAAAGGTCCGCACATCAATTTCTTTGCTTACGCTTCGCTGGAACAGGTGAAGCGTGTCTTCGATCAGGCGGTTCAGATCGACCGGCGCGGCGATCGTCTCGGTCTTTCGTGCAAATGTCAACAACTGCCGGGTCAGTGACGAGCCGCGACGGGCAGATGACTCGATAATCTCCACATACTTTGTCAGAGTCGACTTTTCGCTCATCTTGCGGCGCATGATCGAGGCGGAGCCAAGCACGGCCGCGAGGATGTTGTTGAAATCGTGCGCAATGCCACCGGCCAGGTTCCCGATACTATCGATTTTCTGTGCGTGCAGTAGCGCCTCTTCCATCATTTTCCGGACTGTAATGTCGCGGCCGACGATGCGAGCGTACGTTGTATGGCCCTTTTCATCGAAGACCAACGATGCATTCAGAATCACGCTGACGTTGCGGCCGTCAACACGAGGAATTTCCTCGTCCACATCCTTGAGTCCGTGAGCATCAGTGAACATGCGTTCAATGATGTTGTAGAGAGACTCGCGGTGGGATTCCACGAAAAACGTCTCGAGCGAATGTGCGATGATCTCGGCTTTGGGGCGCCCGAGCATGTCGGTGCCAGTAGCGTTGCAGCTGACGACACGGTGGGATCGGTCGATCGTCAGATACAGGTCAGGTGCGTTCTCAAAAAGATCGGCATACTGCCGTTCTGACGTCTTCACACGCTCGAAAAGCAAGGCGTTGTTGATTCCTACGCTGATCTGATTGCCAAAGGCTTCCATCAACTCAGCCTGCTTAGGGGTAAAGAGGTCAAATCTCCCCCCCGCGACCACCAGTACACCCGCGATCTCCTCCATAGTCTGGAGCGGAATGGAGGCCCAGAACTGGATTCCCAGGTCTTTCAAGAGTGGGGGGATATGGTTTGCGGAACGGCTAAGGAGTTCATGTTCAACCCGCGGCTGGTTCAGCCAGATGGAGGGGATCAACATCGACGTATCATGTGCCGCGAGGAAGTCGACGGAGGTCCCTTTGGCGACCTTAAGTACGAGGTGTTCGTCCTGGACCATATAGATCCACCCGTAGGGGGTTTCGAGCAGGTCCGTCACCCGCTCAAGGGCAGTCTTGAGCACATACTCGAGCTCGACAACCCTGTTGACAGCCTCCGCGATCGTATTGAGAGCGAGAAGCTGGCGACGCTGTTCATCCAGCTGTCGGCTGTAGCGAAGCGAGAAATAGACACTGGTAAACCCGATAGTGCCCACCGCAAGGATGCTGATAAAATCCATGAGTCGTGGAGACTGGCCGGTGGCAAGCATCGCCGAAATGATCGTTGCCATCGTGACGACGACGGCAGTGGAGGCGACGACCTGGGCCTGTTCAACGGGGCCGAGATTGCTCCTGAATTCTCTGAGGAGGGCGGCGGGGGTCTTCATACGCACGCAATGTAGTAAACCATGCCCTGAAGGTCAACGCATGGACGCAATACTGACAGGGGAAAGAATGAAGAGTCCCGACGACAGCCGGGACTCTTCACGTGAAGCGCATACCTGGGAGGGAGTGAGATGTTTCGGTTAGAACTTTTTTGGAAGAACAGCTTCCTTGCATGCCTTGGCTACACGAAACTTCACCACAGTCTTCGCCGGGATCTGAATCGTTTCTCCGGTCTTTGGATTCCGGCCCAGGCGGGGCTTGCGATTCACCAGGACGAGCTTCCCGATACCGGGGATCGTGAACGCGTTCTTTGCTTCACGATAAGCAAGCATTGCCTGCTCCTCGAACATCGAGGCGACCTGTTTCTTCTTCAAGCCGAACTTGTTTGCAAAGTGGGCGATGATCGCCGACTTGGACATTGCCTTTGCCATTGATCCTCCTTCTCAATTGTTGGTAGAAAAGATACTTTTTTGGTATGACTTTTCAAACACAAAAATGAAAAAAATCACCATTCTACGGGGTAAATCTCTTCCGACTCTCCATCGGCCCGCACCAGCTCGACAGGGCAGGAAGGAAGGGATCGAACGAACAACCTCCCGTAACTTTTGTTCAAAATTCGCGAATCAAGCACCGTTAACGTTCCCTGGTCTGTTCCTGAGCGGATCAGGCGGCCGGCGCCCTGCCTGAAGCGGAGGATTGCTTCCGGGAGCGTGTAGTCCAGAAACGGATGTCCGCCCGATCGGGTGATCAATTCCAGCCGGGCTTCTACCAGGGGATGGGTGGGCACCGTGAACGGAAGACGGGTTATGATGACGTGCTCAAGCGCCTCACCGGGAACGTCTATTCCCATCCAGAAGCTTTCGAGTCCGAAGAGGGTGGATCGAATGTCACGGCGGAATTCTTCAAGGAGGTGTGTCCGGGACCCATCGCTTCGTTGCACCAGCAGGCGGATACCCCGCCGCTCAAATTCAGGGCGAAGGGAGCGAGCGATGGGCTGCATCAGTGCATTTGAGGTGAACAACACCAGCGCCCGGCCGTCGGTCCGCTCAACCGATCGCAGAATCCACGCCGGCAGGGAGGTTGCGTAGCGGGGTGAATCGGGTTCCGGGATATCACGGGCAATGCGGATGCGCATCTGTTTCCGGAAGTCGAAAGGGGAATCAAGGATGAGAGTCGGGACTCCTTCCGCGCCAATGCGGCTCTGGAAAAAGTGCATGCTTCCACCGACGGCGAGCGTTGCGCTCGTCATGATTACAGAGTGCTGCGGACGAAACAGTGCAGGTCCTACGAGCGTGCTGATGTCGAGTGGCCGGGCGCACAGAGCGACCCGATCACGCTCTGTGGTTCCCGATTCGATCCAGTAGGTCAGGTACGCGTCCGGGCCGTTGAAGATCTCACTCATCAGCTCATACGCCTCCGTGAGGGAACGCGCAATACCCCGTCGTTCTTCGGTGCGCACGGAATGAGCACCGGGGCGATCAAGCGATTTCTCCAGCATCTCTCCAATCTGTTGCAGGATTTCAGGAAGTGGATGAGGTCTCAGGAGGGGAGGCCGGATGCGTGTCATCCTGGCCTCGGCGCGAGGGGTAATGTCCTCGGCGTCCATCTGTTCGACGCAGAGCGCCGAGAGGTGAGCGAAAAATCCCGGGGCCTCTCGTTGCGCCCGCGTGATCAATCTCCGTGTCTCCGCGGATTCGTCTGCGAGCAGCCCGCGTTTGGATTTCGCGTGGTAAAGGCGGCGGAGCATAGCGGTGAGCTGATAAAGGGAAAGCCGCTTTCCGAGTCCGGTTCCGGCCGCTGCTTCGAGGGTCTGCGCCTCATCGCAGACAAGCACCCCCGCGTCGAAGAGAAAGTGCTCGTCGCGTTCCTGACGGCCAAGCAGAGTAAACAGGAGTGCATGGTTGATAATGACGCAATCTGCTTCTTTCGCTCGGGTTCGGACGCGCTGGTAGGGGCAGCGCGAGCCGCAGGAGCGGGGGCTACAAATGCCGGGTTCGGAACAGACGAGACTCCAGAGTTCCTGTGACACTGCAAAGGGGAGGCGTTCGAATGTGGCGTCGTGCTCCCGGTCGGACCACTCTTCAATACGTCGAAGGAGGGCTTCATCGCGGCGCCCAAAAAGCGAGGGGGATGAAGCGAGCGCATGGGTGAGCCGGGACCGGCAGAGATAATTTCTCCGTCCCTTGAGCACTGTTGCGCGGAATGTCCTGCCTGTCAGGCGCTGGACGAGAGGAAGATCATTCAGAAGCAGTTGATCCTGGAGGTTTCGCGTATGTGTCGACACGATGACGCGTCCATTGCGATCCGCTTCGTGGAGCAATGCAGGGATAAGGTACGCGAGCGTCTTCCCAACGCCGGTCGGCGCCTCGATTATATAGTTTTCCTTCGCTTCCAGGGTTCTCGCAATCGCGGCGGCCATCTGCGCCTGCTGGCGACGGTACTCAAACGCCGGAAACGGTGACACGCCCGGATCAGGCGTGAAGACTGACTCGACAAGAGATGGAAAGTCCTTCATAGTGTTTCAACATACGGAAATGCGGATCCCGGTTCCAGGAACTGCAACTGACATCAATTTCACGTATACTTCGTGGAATTCATCCGGTCAGATGTGCCTTCACAAGCTAGAAAGGGATTGCGTCCGTGGCAGCTCAGGCGAAGAGGACGGAAGAGAATTCCGGAGTTCTTGCATCGATGCGGCGGGACGTCCTCCAGCCGTTTGTGGATTTGGTGCACGCACCGCGTGCCCTCTGGGGGGTTAATCTCTCGTATCTCCTTGAGGGGATCACGTATTTTGGAGCGCTCAGCCTCCTGGCAATCTTCTACAATGACTATATCGGACTCAACGATATCAACGCCGGGCAGATGATAGGATTTCTGACCGGAGGGATCACCCTCGGAATGCTCTTTCTCGGTGCCACCGTTGACATTGCCGGTCCTCGCCGGGCCCTCATCCTCTCACTGATCCTGATGCTTGTGGGAAGAATTCTGTTGACAATAAGTCCTGATATCAGCGGTGCCAGGGGACTCTGGTCCGGTCCCCACCTCGTTGCCCTCTTCGGAATGCTGTGGATCATTTTTGGCTACGGAATTTACCAACCGGCCTGTTATGCCGCGGCAAAGTTTTTTTCTACCAAGCAAACCGCGACAATGGCGTATGCAATGCTGTATGCCGTCATGAACCTCGGAGCGTTTCTCCCCGCGTTTATTTCTCCTCCGATACGCAGGGCGGCCGGGATCACCGGCGTCTTCTGGGTCTACGCGGCGCTGACCGTCGTTGGGATTGCCGTGGTCACGCTCCTGATAAGCAGAAAGGCGGTTCGTGAGGCCCGCGAAGCGTCTGACGCCGGTCAGGAGGAGGTGGACGAGAAGAGGAAGCCGCTCAAGGAGCAGATCGCGTTTTATCTCAAGAACTTTCCGATCCGCAATCCACGGTTTCTCTACTTTATCTTTATCCTGATCCCGGTGCAAACCCTTTTCGCTCATACCTGGCTGACGATTCCCGTGTACTGCAATCGGGCGTTCACCGGAATGGTCAGTGACAACTACGAATTCTTTGCGAATTTCGGACCGCTCCTGATTTTTATCCTTACGCCGGTTGTCGCGGCACTCACAAGCTCGAGGAGCACCTATTCAATGATGATCCTGGGAACCTCCGTGATGGCGCTTCCCACATTCCTGCTTGCCATAGGCCCGTCGGTGCCGACGCTGGTTGGGTATCTCGTCTTTATGACGGTTGGGGAAGCAATGTGGTCCCCCCGGTTTCTGCAGTGGATTGCCGAAGTTGCGCCGAAGAACATGACCGGAATCTATATGGGGATCGGACAGTTCCCATGGTTCCTGACTAAAGTAATCACAAGTCTCTATTCCGGTTGGTTCCTTATGACCTATTGTCCTGCCGGCGTTCCCCCCGAGGAGATGCACACGGAGACGATGTGGCTCATTTATGCCTGTATTGCCATCATAAGCCCGGTCGGGCTTATCGTTGCGAAGCGCTGGATGATGCAAGGGTTCAAGGGATAAGGGCGGGGGCCTGGCTGGTCGCGGAACAGCGTCATTCTGCCTCATTGTCTGAGGGGGGGGGACCCGAAGACAACCCCACCGGTGTGCACAATGCGTGAATTGGGGAACCTATGTCACTCCCTGGGACCGTCAGTCCAACGGTTTACCGGACCCGATAGCCGGCAGGAGTTGAAAAAGCCTCAGAAACGATCGTTGCAGCGGAGTCGACAACGGGAAAATGGACATTCAAGCGGGTGGGGTTTCTGAACCCCCGTGTGACAATTCGCGAGGCCGGGGCGGGACACAATGCGGCCGTCTACTGGCCGAGGCTCTCGGGAGATGGTTGGCTGGAGTTTGCCAGCGGAGCCAGGGTTCATTGGACATCGGCACACGTCAGACATAGACTGGACTCCATGGCCGGCAGATGCAACTATGGGCAAATAAAGGGGCACCTTACGATGAGCCTCGCTGTATCGCTGCTATCATGTTCCGGTATCAAAGAGAGGAGGAGTATCGCAATGCGTGCTATGCTGGTCTTGCTGTTGTTGACGCTTCCATGTCTGGCTGGAGGAGGGACGGTCGCTCAAATGTCGGAAGGAGAAGCGGACCGGGTGTGCGGGGTATGGCTGACCGAAGAAGGCAAAGCTCATGTCGAGATATACCGTTGTGGTGAACAGTACTGTGGAAAGATCATATGGCTCCGGGAGCCGATGAAGGAGGGCCAGCCTGTTCGCGATGACAAAAACCCAGAGGTGGAACTGCGGACCCGACCGGTGATGGGGATGATTCTCATGGAGGGTTTCACATACGACGAGGATGGCGAGTACACCGGAGGAACGATCTACGATGCAGAGAGCGGGGACACCTATACCGCGAAGATGGAGCTCGTCGACGGAAATACACTCGATCTCCGGGGGTATGTTCTGATTCCGCTTCTGGGAAGAACCACAACATGGGTCCGAGTCATATCAGGGCATTCCGGACCGTCGAATAGTGATCAGAAGCGATAAATCACTCCAGCGGTTACCACAAGCAGATCCGTATCCGACTCGAGTGGGGTGTAGGTGACGGTTCCCCCTGCGGTCTGGATGGACCCTCCCCTCAGATATTGCGATCGCGCTCCCGCCAGATAGCGCACGCCGAGATCGATACACCACTCCGTCACATCTCCATCCTCGTCTGCTGAAGAAGAGAAACACACGGCGAGTCCACCTCCACCTCCGTAGCTGAAGGCCGTGTCGTCGAATTCAATTCTGACAGTTGTTTCAGGATCTTCCCCCGGGTCCGACCAGCTGTCAAACGAGGAGGTTGTGAAGAGCCAGGTAATGCCCAGGGATCCCTCTAGGTAGGGCCTGAACATCCCCGCATCGGACTGGATCCGACCAGACGCGTGCATGAGAAGAATGTTGTTGGCGGACTGAATTTCGAGATCCCTCCCCCCGGCAGTTGCCCACCAGGTCTGAGATCCGTAGTTCAAGAATATTGCGTGGAGCCCGAGCAGGTAAGGCTGTTCATGCGGTCTGTATCCGATGTGTGCGGATACCCCGAGGCCACTGCTCCCGATCCGGTCTTTGAACGCGCCCTGCGGGAATCCTACAGCGAAAGAACCCCCGGCCTCCCAAATCTGGGCAGTTGCCCCGGCGGCGGACACCATCAGGAGGACAATGAGCAGGGTGCTGCCGGTTGATGGCTTCAGTCGGCCATTTGACTGGCGAGGCGCCATTTCGATCTCACGATATTGTCAGGACTTTTGCGCCCCGAATCCGCCGGTCTTTCAATTCGAAAAGGGCGACATTGGCGGATTCAAGCGGAAATTCCTGTGTCTCCGGAATCAGGTCCGCGTCTACAGCAAGGTCGAGAAACTCCCGTACATCATCTCTCGTGACGTTCGCCACGGTCTTAATCTCCTTTTCCATCCATAGATCCGCGGCATAGTCCAGCGCTGACAGCACCCCCCTGTCGTTCTCCTCTTTCCGGATTGCATTAATCACCAGTCTACCTCCCGGCTCCAAGATGCGCAGGCTGTCAAGGACGGATTTCCAAACGGGTGTTGTGTCAATGATCTTGTGGAGGAGTCGGGGTGCGACGGATCCAATGTCACCTGCCCAGTCGGCACCGAGCTCGATGGCAAAGGCACGCTCACGCTCGCTCCGGGCAAAGACAAACACTGGCGATGAGGGGAACCTGCTGCGGACAATCTTCAGTACAATGTGCCCGGACGCTCCGAATCCGGTCAAGCCGAGACGCTCGCCGTCCGCGAGTCCCGTGAGGCGGACCGACCGGTATCCGATTGCACCGGCGCAGAGCAGGGGAGCGGCCTGAACATCGGTGAAGTTGTCCGGGATTCGGAATGCAAACGGAGCCGGGACCGTCATGAATTCGGCGTATCCCCCATGCACATCCCGCCCCGTGGCGAGGAAGGATGGACAAAGATTCTCATACCCGCTCCGGCAGTGGGAACACTGTCCGCAAGCGGAGTATATCCAGGCCACGCCGACGCGGTCGCCAGACTGGAATCCGGAGACCCCCACGCCGGTTGCCAGGATCCTGCCGATCACCTGGTGACCGGGAACAATAGGGAGTCGAGGTGGAGGGGTCCGGCCCTCAATCTCGTCGATTTCCGTGTGGCACACGCCACACGTCGCGACGCGAATAAGGAGGTCTTCTTTTCCTGGCACAGGGTCAGGGAGTTCACGAAGGCTGAGGGGGGCAGTGTTCGGCACGAGTCTGCCCAGCCTGGTCAGAACCATTGCTTTCATCGTCGCGGATGCTTCACTGTTCTCAATTCGGAGGATGCAGCGCGTCCCTCAACTTCGTGAATCATCCATGCATATGCAATGCGGATAGGGAGACGGCCTACCGCGCAGACGCTTCTCCGGTTCGTTGAGGGGCTCACTCACTTCCGTCCGGAAGGAGAATGTGATGTCCGGCCCGTGACAGGGCAGTTGTGGCGCGATCAAGCATCTCTGCCTTTACAAACAGGTAGTCTGTCGTGAATGTGGAAAGTGTGAAGACGCTGATGTCCGACTTTGCCAGGGGATCAAGCAGCGAAGAGAGGATCCCGATCTGGCCGAAGTCCAGTGGCCCGCGGACCGCAAGGCAGGCCCAACCATTTTCTCGCTCTACGTCTGCAGGCACGCACTCCTCGGCGCAGACCACAGAAAGTTCCTCCGGTGTTCTGGTGAGTGAAGCGAAACCCGTTGAGATCCAGGACGGATACGGGGCATACGGATCGAGCCGGCAGACTGCGAATCGGTCAGGAAGGAGGGTAAGCGTCGAGGATCGAGGTGTACCTGGCATCGGCTGAGCTCCGAAAAGTCGAAGGAACCCGTGCATACCGACGGGTTATGGGAAGCGTACAGGGACGCACCGCAGCCCTGGTTTCGGGAACGCTCCGGTACACGGCCCGGCACTCTCTCTTGTTGCTTCTTGGTCTTGTCCAGGAACGGGGAGGCGGGCCGAGTGCGGGAATCGTTGCGGCAGGACGATCTGCCTCGGGAGTGTTCCAGCAGAGATCCGCCTTCAGATCCGATCGGGGGAAGAAGAGGTCAGGTCCCGGCTGAACACGTTTCCCGTATTCCGAGTGGCAGATGGCTCGAACAGAATTACCTCAACTTCTTCTTCCGCGACAGTTCTGTGCTCGGTACCTTTCGGCACAACGAGAATATCTCCCGGTGAGAGGTCAACTTTGGCGCCCCGGAACTCAACTCTGAACCGTCCGCGCCAGGCAAGAAAAAGCTCATCCTCGTCGTCATGACGATGCCATACAAATTCACCTCTGAATTTTACTACCTTCACCTCCTGACCGTTCAATTCCGCAATGATTCTCGGGCGCCAGTGGTCGGAAAAGAGGGAGAATTTTTCCTGCACGTTCACTTTTTGCATTGCGATCTCCAGCGGCTAGGTTGTTGCGGCGATGGTTAGGGTGATCTCAGAAGACGCAGCGGCTGCACAATCCCCAGCCATTCGAACCTGCTCCGTTTCTCCCTGTTCCGGGAGATGAGTTCTTCTGAGCATCTGTTCGCCGATCTCTGGTGCCTCAGCGAGTAACCTGTCGAGCGGCCTGTCCAGAAAGTGTTTCCTCATGCAGTCCATTCTCTCTACTAAATGACTCTCGATGAGAAGTAGTGACACATCAGGCTCAGATTCGGACAGCAAAGGATTGACGGAAGAGAGCGGATGCCGTATTGCGGAGCCGGACCATGGGGCGATCGAGATCACTCCGGACGTGTAATGGATTTGGGCAAAACGTAGCTACATTTCCCTGCAAAGGCAAGAAAAAACAGGCAGATACGGAGATCATGTCGTGGCGGCCAGTGTGGACGCAACGCCCAAGAACAGGGACGGGAGGAGGGGGTCACGGCGCGAAGACTTCAAGCGGACGCGTCAATCGAGTCCCCTTGCCGGATCGTCTATCGGTCACCGACACAATCAGCGTGTATCTGCCGGGGCTCAGACCCGAGATATCGAGCTTTTTGAAGAGCGCCGCAAACTCCTCTGTAGAGATATCAATCGCGGAACCGATCTCCTGGGTGTGTCGGCTGGAGACTTCTCCCGGAGATCCCTGCTCCGCGGCCGGTTCAGCCAGAAATCGCACGTCATAGGCGGAGGTGCTGTCCTGATCCCGCTGCAGATGGTAGATTTGAAGATAGACGTAGAGAGGGCGGTCCACAGGATGCTGGCGGTACGGGTTTGGCGCCACCTTGATTCCATCGAATTCCAGTGCGGAGGGGACGGTGGATGGAAGGAGAAACTGAACATCGCTCGTCGTCACATCGGGGCCAACAAAAGAAGGGACAGTTTTTCGGACATTCCAGCTGGAATAGAGATTTGTGCCGAGTGGTCTGACATGCATCGCAATGCTGTACTCTCCCGGGGGGACGCGATATCGATAGAGGGAGGTGTACACCTGCGATCCTCGCTCCTCGATCGGGAATGCAACCGTGTCGGCCCGGACGATTCCTATTCTGCCCTCCAGATCTCGAATTGCTATCCCGATTTCCGTGGGAACAGACGTTCTCTCTGACGCGACCTGGCGTGCAATCGCAGAAAGCGGGATTGCATAGCTGATATCCAGCAGAGCCCTGCCCTCAGTACTCCGGAAGGCCTCAATGGAGTGAGACACTGTAAAGATGACAACCTCGCGGGTCCAAGTATGATTATCCGTCGCCAACGCTTCCTCTACCGCGGTCTGTTCTTCAGCAATGAGTTCGTCACGGATCTTCATTTCCCTTGCTGTGTTCTGAGAAGCGAGGTCGGCGAACCGGGGATCCCAGGTGGCAAGATTCGCGATCATCGACGGGTCCTGCGGGTACGGGCTCAGCCTCCAGACGTTTCCCTTGGCATTGAAGAAATGGAAGATTCTGCGGGGCGATTCTCCGGTTGATTCATAGAGCCAGGATTCGGAGGACCCTTCGGTAGAACCGAGGCTGCGTAGAATGTTGTCCGGCTGGCCGTGACGGATGAAGATCAACCCCTTGTCATTATACTCTTCGTTCAGGAAATAGGCGGCAGGGAAACGCAGGTATTTCATCCTGTCGGGGTTCGTAAATTCGGTGCGGAAGCCGGTATATTCGAAGTCTTGCTCCGCCCTGACAAGGCGCCGATAATGTTCGCTGATCCGGGCGTTTCCCGACGTTGCCGAAGGATTTCGGACGGCCCAGAAGCCGCGAAAGAATGCAGCCATCTGCCGTACGGTCGCCAGTGAAAGGTATTCTGCCAGTTCGCTGTCTGAGAGGAGGTATTTGATGTCTTCAAAGAGGATTTTCGCTCCGAGAGGGGACAGAAGTTCATCGATGGCTCTCAGATAATAGCCTTCGACAGCCTGCGGCTCGCCACGTTCGACGGCGATGCGGGCGAGAGAGAGGTAGACAGGTTGCGCAAGGGGGAATTTTGACTGGTAGAGCAGGCCTCGCAGGCTGGACTCAGCGGCATCGAGCTCGCCCTGCCGGCGGAGCGCCTCCGCGAGAAAATACTCTGCGATGGTTGTGTGCTGTCCCCGAAGCCAGTCGATGGCTGCCGGTCGATCGTCTGTTACAAAGCTTCTGTATAGCCTGAAGAGACCGATGCGGGCCTCTTCGACGTCAGGCGTCAGGTCGAGCTGTCGGTGTCCAAGCGCGACAGCGTCCGGGAACTTCCCGCGATACCGCTGGAGGAGCGCGAGCTGGTAGAAAACGTCACGGTAGAGTGAATCCCGGTCTATGACGGCCTGAAAGAACTCTTCAGCTGTATTCCACTCCCATTTGCGCAACAGGGAGGCTTTTGTTGTCCCGAGTTCGCGGTGACAGACTCCCAGATAGTACTGTGACTCGATGTTCGCGGTATCCGCCTCGAGCAGATCGGCAAATGCCGATGCCGCTCCGCCCCAGTCCCGCTCCATCAGTCGCGCCTTTCCCAACCCGAGGAGAGCTCGAGAATTCGTTTCATCTTCGTCCAGGATCTTTTCATAGAGATCGGCTGCCCCGGCAGGATTGTTGTGGAAGAGAAGCGAATCTGCGCGGGCACAGAGGGTGTCAGGCGCTGTCGTTTGCGCGCCTGCTGAATGGAGCAGGGCGCTGAGGAGGAATGGAAGAATGATTCGTTGCATTGTCGATCAATTGGGAATCTCTGCCCTCCGACCTGCCTTTTCGGTGCAGGAGGGGGAACGGCGTTGAACGTAATGTAGAACAAACCGGGAGGTTTCGCAAAGGCGGCTCGTGCTCCGCTCGATCAGGGTGGAATCATGGTCCGGCGGCGTCGAGCGTTTCCCTCCAGCGAAGGAGGAGGTGGTTCTCGCTCGTCTGCAGGGCGGTGAGGAGGGCTTCCTGCGATGTACAGCCCAGCATCGCGATCAGACGGTCCCGACCGTGCCTGGTGTCGATGTATTCCACGAGTGAGCCGGCGAGGGCATAGCGATAGGGACCTGTCCAGACGTCTCGGAGCTGTTCGGGAAGCTGACGGCGCCTTACGGCTTCCTGCAGCCGCTGTCTGTGGGCTCCCTCCAGTTGCCCGGAAGCATAGGTGGCAAGGCCCTCGACAAACCAGGCGATAGAATCGAGCCCGTCGAACTCGGCTCTCGGATTGAGCTGGCCATGGAATACATGCACCATCTCATGCGTGATGAGCCGGTAGGTCCCGACGGAATCCGTAGGATCATGTTCGCACGCCTCTGTGTTCCAGACCCGTGGTGACAGAAGGGCCAGAAGGGACGCCGTTCCGCTGGCGATCATCCAGCAGGCGGGCTGAAATTCCGGGGCCCCCCAGGCCTGTCGCCAGAATTCCGTCAGTGATTTCCTGTCAGGGAAGACGCGCACGACAATGTGTGTCGGATATTGCGTACGGAAGAAGACCTCGATTGTGTCTTTCGCCCTACGCAGATAGTGTGTGATGGTGGGGAGCAACGATTGGTCCACCGCCTGTCCTTGAATCAGCAGGCTGTCTTGGCGCACGGAAAGCCAGGAGCTGGAGTCCTGCCCTTGCGCCCGGAGCCCGGAAGGAACAGAGAGGATGAACAATACAGCGACGGCACATGCAAAGCGTGTGATCATAGTGTACACAATGGTACCGCGGGGAGCGAAGGCAGGGAGAACCGCTTCGCTGCGCTGGAAAGACTCTGTGAGCAGTTCCAGTCTGCCCACCGTATTGTCATGAGTACAGGGACCTGGCCGATTCTTCCCTCTGAACACGTTCACGCACGATTGCCCATGTCTTCTGTTGGCAGCGGGGGCATTTCAGCAATTTCTGGGTGAGGGTGTGGGGACGTATCAGATCCTGCCACGGCGTGATTGTGAACTGATCTCCGCATGCGCGGCAGATGTACAGCGTATCCCGTGCATGGTTGCGGACAATGCTGGTCAGGGCAACAAGGATGATGGCCAGGTAGATCGTCAGGGACAGTGGCCACCAGACGGGATGAAGGACAAAGAGGAACAGCGTCGAGAGAGTAATGACGGCGAGGAATGGGTAGATACCCTTATAGAATCGTAATGCTCGTGCACTCATCGGCCGTGGAGAGGGTTCAGTGCTGGACAGGAGAATGTGTTCATGCGATAACCGGAGCGACATCCAGAACTGCCTATGGATATTGCCGTCACCGGTTTGTGAAGGAACATACGCATCAGGAAATCAGGATACAAGTCTGTACTCTCCTTGGTAGAAGGACTTCCCTGACGAAAGCGTACGAACGGTTTCCGCTGCTACGGAAAATCCCAGGGGTCTCATCATCTTCAGAACATCTGAGGGTTCCACGAGGTGGAAAATCGGCTCCAGGCGCTGCAGGCTGGAGATCCCGGTGGAAGAGATCGTTGCAATGTGGGGGGAATGGAGCTGGAGAACCAGGGAGCACGTTCCCCCTGGTGTGAGCCACCGGGCGATTCTTGCGAGAACAGGCCCGGGGTCGGTATACTCAAGAATGAGTGCGCAGTGCACGAGGTTCACGGAATGTGCTGGAAGCACGACGCTGGACACGTCCCCACAGAGCAGCTGAAGTCCGGGCAGTCTGTGTTTGAACCGACGATACAGGACGCCGAGAAAGACGGGATTGACGTCGATTCCGATCACGGACGATGATATTGACGCGTCAATGTGTTCGAATCCATTCCCGGTTGCGCAGCCGGGGACGGCAACACAGGCCGGTCTCAGTGATGCCAGGACAGTATGAAAGACCCTGGAGAGAAACTGTTGCTGTCGCACACCGGGACTGCTCATATGTGTCTCATAGTCCTCCGGCGGAATACTGAGCCAGGGGTTGGGTGTCGTCTGACGGGAGGGATTCGTCATGATCTCCGATTGTCTGCTTCACGCAGAGCGCTGAGGAGTTCGGTGTCGGAGAGGGAGAAGCGTCTTTGCAGCAGGTGCAGGAGGAGGAAATCCGCGCAGAGGACGGCAAGGATGAATCCGAGAAGCACCAGCCTGAGGTCCGGAACGATTAACCAGACAACTCCTGCGGTAGCGGCAAAGCCGAGTGAAGCGAATTTTGCGATCCCGAAAACCTTTTGCCGCCGAGACAGGAGCGAGCTGATCTGCTCAAAATTGTCGCTCACAAGGAGTGTTTCCGGGATGCCTTTCAAGGCAGGGTGCCTCATACGAGAGCGGGTTCCCTTGGTTCCAGCAGGAGATCCCTGGCGCGGGTGCCACGTTGCGGGCCCAGCGTTCTCATGCCGAGCGCTGCTTCAGTGTACGTTCCTGATAGTCTACAGCGGACCGCACGAACTCCCGGAAGAGAGGATGTGCATTGGTCGCTCTGGATTTCAGTTCGGGATGAAACTGACCGGCGACGAACCAGGGATGATCGGGTAGTTCAATCATCTCAACCAGATTGTTGTCAGGACAGATTCCGCTGAAGACCATGCCGTGCGTTTCCAGGATTTGCCGGAACGCATCGTTGACCTCGTAACGATGACGGTGTCGTTCCTGGATTACCTCAGTCTTGTAGGCACGGTAGGCTTTCGTTCCCTTCTGAATGTGACAGGGGTAGGACCCCAGACGCATTGTGCCGCCGTAGTCCTTTACGTTCTTTTGTTCGAGCATCATGTCGATGACATTCTGGTCGGTCTGCTTGAATTCTGTGCTGTTCGCGCGCTCGAGCCCGCACACGTTCCTCGCGAATTCTATGACCGCGCACTGGAGGCCGAGGCAGATGCCGAGAAACGGGATACCGTGTGTCCGAACGTGCTTCGCGGCGAGGATCTTTCCCTCGATTCCCCGTTCTCCGAACCCGGGCGCAATCAGGACACCGGAGAACCCCCGGAGATGCGCTTCGGGTCCATCGCGCTCGATATCTTCGGCGCGGACCCACGTCAGGTCAACACCGACATTATTGGCGGCGCCGGCGTGGATGAACGCTTCCGCGATGCTCTTGTAGGCGTCCTTGTGGTCCGTATACTTGCCGCACACCGCAATCGAGACCCGTCCGGAGGGCTTCTTCACCCGCTCAACAAGCTTCCTCCACTCCCGAAGATTGGGCCGGGGGCATGTAAGGTCGAGCTTCTCGAGAATGATCTCGTCGACCTCCTGCTCGGCATACACCAGCGGAACCTCATAGATTGTGGACACATCCCGTCCATCGACGACGGATTCAGGTTCGACGTTGGTGAACAGCGCGATTTTCTCTCTGACGTCCTTTGAGAGAGGGCGGTCGGAGCGACAGATAAGCATGTCTGGCTGGATGCCGAGTTCGAGAAGGGCCTTAACGCTGTGCTGGGTCGGTTTCGTTTTTGTCTCCCCGGCTGAGGTGATGAACGGGACCAGAGTGACGTGGATGGCGACGGCGTTTGTCCGGCCCGCCTTGAACATGAATTGACGCATGGCTTCGAGGAAAGGAAGGCTTTCAATGTCCCCAACTGTTCCGCCGACCTCGGTGATAATAACGTCGAATTTTCCACCCTCGGCGAGTGCCTGGAAGCGCCGTTTGATTTCGTCTGTAATGTGGGGAATTACCTGTACGGTTGCCCCGAGATAATCGCCCCGGCGCTCTTTCGTGATGACCTCATGATAGATCTGTCCCGTGGTGCAATTATTCTTCCGGGAGGTGGTAATATCGAGATAGCGCTCATAGTGACCGAGGTCGAGGTCGGTTTCCGCGCCGTCATCGGTAACATACACCTCGCCGTGCTGGAATGGGTTCATTGTTCCGGGGTCCACATTCAGGTACGGGTCGAACTTCTGAATTGTGACCCGGAGACCACGCTGTTTCAGCAGCAACCCGATGGAGGCTGCCGCGATGCCCTTCCCGAGAGAAGAGACGACTCCGCCGGTGATAAAGATGTATTTCGTGTGATGTCGTCGTTGTCTCACGGTGTCGCTCCCTGTGATTTCATTGTGCGGCCCTTCAGCAATTCGGGGATCACGATTCCCCCGGAGAGAACGAGCTTCAGTCCCTGTTCGACCGTCAGCTCCAGTTCGACCGCCTCCGTTTTTGGGACGAGGATCAGAACCCCCGATGTTGGATTCGGCGGATTGGGGATATAGACGTTGAGGAAGGCCACGCGCGTGTTTTCCTGCCCTGCATACTGCATTTCGTTCGTCACAAAGCCGATAGTAAAGAGCCCCTTGCGTGGATATTCCAGCAGAATGACTTGTCGGAACGTCTTCCCCTTTCCGTCAAGTGAAAAGGCATTGACCAGGTCTTTCACCGCTGTGTAGACGGATCGGACGAAGGGAATTGACCGGAGAAGCGTTTCAAACCAGCTGAACAGGAGACGACCGACGAGGTTTCTCGTGAAAAGCCCGACAAGGACAATAATCACCAGCATTGCGAGAAAGCCGAGGCCCGGGATATGTCTTCCGATCCAGCGTTCGATCAGGGGAGAAAGAATACCGTCGACGGCATTGAGCAGTGCCTGAAACACCCAGAACGTGAGGACGAGCGGGATGATGACGCCAATTCCCCGGAGGAACGTAGTCCTCAGCTGGCGAAACATGGATTTCTTCAGTTCACTCATGGCGTTGTCCGAGGAGGGTCCGTACACGGTCCAGGTCGGCAGCGGTGTCGACCGGTACGGAATCGTGTGTCGTAATTGAAGCAAAGATCCGGTAGCCGTTTTCCAGAAGTCTCAGTTGCTCGAGTTTCTCAGCCTCCTCCAGTGGCGTCTGTGGAAGATCAGCATAGCGGAGGAGTATGTCGCGGCGGAACACGTACAGGCCGATGTGCTTGTAGAACCGGTGGTGTTTCCGCCACGCGTCCCGGGGAAAATCTCTGACATACGGCACGGGAGAGCGCGAGAAATAGAGGCAGAACCCATGCTTGTCCAGCACTGTTTTTACCACCCCCGGAGAGACGAGATCATCATCGGTGTCGATTTCTCTCACGAGTGTCCCGGCCTGAAGTGACGAGTCGTGCTGGAGAGGTTCCACAGCCTGGTCGATCATGTCGGGTTCGATCAACGGCTCATCTCCCTGCACATTCACGACAATATCCACGTCCGGTCTCTGTTGTGCGACGTATGCCACCCTGTCCGTTCCGCTTCGAAGATTGTCCGGCGTCATCACGGCCGCGCCTCCGAATTGTTCGACCGCCCTCAGGATACGGGTGTCGTCGGTGGCGACGATGACCTCCGCGATATGGGAAGCCCGTCCCGTCCTTTCAACGACATGCTGGATCATCGGCTTCCCGCCAATATCTGCCAGCGGTTTAGCGTGGAGTCGGCTGGACCCGTACCGGGCAGGGATAATCGCAATGGTGTTCATTTCTGTTGCGCCTACCGGTCTCCGATGACTTTGGGAACCTTGAAGAACTTTTCAGTGCGTACAGGAGCGTTTCGCAAGATTGCCTCGCGTGGAAGACTGGGCCTGTTGACGTCAGTCCTGAAGACATTGCTGAGTTCGATCACGTGGGAGAGCGGTTCGACGTCCGCCGTGTCCAGGCTATTGAGTTGCTCCATGTACTCGAGTATCTGGTTGAGCTGGGCAGTGAGTCGTGCCTTCTCTTCCTCACTGAAGGACAGCTGGGCCAGCAAGGCCACATGTTCGACGTCTTTGAGTGTGACTGCCATCGACGAATACCCCTTTCGACTTTTCTGGTGTTCTCCCGGTCTGGCGCGCGGCGGCGGATATTCACTGCTTGCGATAATGCAGTTCAATAGTCCGGTGGACGAGTTCCATTACCCTCAGTTCTTCCTGCTTCCCTCCGTCGGCGTTCACAGGGATCGGCGCGTCAAGCACGAGCTCGACCGTTCCGGGGTTGACGGAGAAGGAGTCCTTCGGAAGGACCGCAAACGTGCCGTTGATCGTCAGCGGGACCACCGGGACACCTGACCTCACAGCCAGATTAAACGCTCCACGTTTGAACGGTTGCAGGTTACCGTCACGGGTGCGTGTTCCTTCGGCAAAGAGCAGCACCGACGCTCCGTTGCGGATCTTTCCGGCGGCCTCCTCGATGCTCTTCCTTGCATCAAGGCGGCTCTCCCGATCGATCGGGATATAGCTGCCCACCTTCAGTCCCCAGCCGAACACGGGGATCTTCTGGAGTTCTCTTTTATAGACCAGCCTGACCTGGTCCGGAACCCCCGCAATCACGGCGGGGATATCGAGCAGGCTGGCATGGTTTGACACGTAGACATAGTTTGACGCGAAATCGAGTTTCTCAAGCCCACGGATTGTAAGCTTCAGCCCTGCGAGCAGAAGGACTCCCCTTGCCCAGAGCCGGTTGTTGAGATGGAACAGATGTCCCCGCTTCACGTCCAGGAGGGTACAGATCATTGCGGTGACGGCCATGATGACGGAGAAGATAGACGCCGCGATCGTACGAATCACTCCCAGAAATCGTTTCATGGCGCCGTCATCGCCTCCACCATTCGGACCCGTCGAGTGATAGAGGGGTGGCTGTACATCAGGAATTCAATGACCGGATGCGGATCGGGGTCAGCGAGATTCTGGTCGGCGAGCTTCCGGAGGGCAGCAGCGAACGGGCCGGGCTTGCCTGTTGTCCGGACTGCGTATCGATCCGCCTGGCGCTCATGTCTCCGCGCGAGCGCGTTCCGCACCGGGGCCGTTGCCAGCGCGAACAGGGAGAGCCAAATGCCAAGAAGTGGAAGGGCTCCAAGGTCCGTCAGCGCGGAGAACCCCGCACGTGTAACGGACCAGGCGTACAGCTGTGACGTGCAGAACAGCCCCCCAAATGTTGAAAGAGTCCCGACCAGGATGCCCGTCCGGATATGGTGATACCGATAGTGTCCCAGCTCGTGGGCAAACACCGTCTCGATCTCCTCCTCCGTGAATTCCCGTATGAGTGTGTCGCCGAGGACGATGCGGCGCGATTTCCCGATTCCCGTGAAGCCAGCGTTTGCCTTTCTGGTGTTCTTGCTCAGATCGAACGTGAAAATGCCCTCGACGGCAACTCCCGCGCCCCGGCAGAGCCGAAGAAGGCGTTCTTTCAACGTCCCGTTCTCCAGCGGGACAAACCGGTAGAAGAGTGGGAACAGGAGAACGGGAGCCAGCCGGGCCAGGATGATGGTCATCAGGGTAATTACAAGGCCGACCGGCAGCCACCACTTCAGGGCGAACCGTTCGAGACAATAGTACACCACGATCACTAGAAGCATGGTAAGGGGAAATCCCACCAGGACCCCTTTGAGACGCTCCCATGCCCACGCTTTGAGCGATTGATGTGAGAGTCTGAATTTGTGTTCGATGACATACCCCGAGAGAAACCCAAGCGGCAGGACGATGACCGATCGAAGGATCCCGACCGAGATCACAAACGTGATGAGCGCACCGTATCGGGAGGAAGTCACCTGTCCGGCCCACGCCGCGAGCCCTGCCGAGGCATCCGACACCACCAGGCCGACCATCAGCAAAAACGTCAGAACAGCGGAAGCGACGCCAATGGCCAATTGAATGCGATTATAGGACTTTGCCTGGCCCGAACGCTGGGGGAATGTCACCGCACGGAAATGAACCGAGGTTAGTACTCTGTGGTTTGTTCAACGTACCAAAATGGCCTTTGAGAATCAAGATTCGACAGTCCGTCGGACCCGGCGGCGGCTGAGGGCCTGCGGCGGATCATGGGCCGGGAATGGTTTGAACCGCAGGAAAATTAGCAGTACCTTCGAGTAGTCCTAACCCGGCGCTTTCACGAGCGCACATTTCCTTTTTGACCTTTCTACTGTTCTCCCTACCACAGGAGTCTCGCTCATGGCACTTATACGCAAACAAGATGCTCTTGACTATCACAGCACCGGCCGTCGGGGCAAGATCGAGGTTATCTCGACCAAACCCTGCGCCACGCAACGTGATCTGTCGATGGCATATACGCCGGGGGTAGCCGAACCCTGCCGCGAGATTGCGGCGAATCCGGCCGATGTGTACAAATACACCGCGAAAGGAAACCTCGTCGCGGTGGTGAGCAATGGAACCGCAGTTCTGGGGCTTGGTGATATCGGCCCCGAAGCCGGCAAGCCAGTCATGGAGGGGAAGGGTGTGCTCTTCAAGAAGTTTGCGGATGTTGATGTTTTTGACATTGAGATTAAGACGCACGACCCCGAGGAGATTATCCGGATCGTCAGAGCGCTCGAGCCCACCTTCGGGGGGATCAATCTCGAGGATATCAAGGCTCCGGAATGCTTCCACATCGAGGAAGAGCTGAAGAAGCAGATGAATATTCCCGTCTTCCATGACGATCAGCATGGGACGGCGATCATTTCCGGTGCGGCACTGATCAACGCGCTGGAGATTGTCGGGAAGGACATCGCCAAGGTGAAGGTGGTCTTCAGCGGGGCGGGCGCGGCGGGAATTGCGTGCGCCAAATTCTACCTCACGCTGGGTGTACGGAAGGAGAATCTCGTTCTGGTTGACACAAAAGGTGTTGTGTACGCCGGGCGCAAGGAGGGAATGAACCCCTATAAGGAATTCTTTGCTGTTGACACAAAGGCTCGAACGCTTGCCGATGCGATGAAGGGGGCGGACGTCTTTGCCGGAGTATCTGTGAAGGGCGTCGTCACAAAGGAGATGGTGAAGAGTATGGCGAAAGATCCCATTATCTTTGCCATGGCAAATCCGGATCCCGAGATTCTTCCCGAGGATGCCTTTGACGCGCGGAAGGATGTCGTGATGGCAACCGGGCGTTCGGATTACCCGAACCAGGTGAACAATGTCCTCGGATTTCCCTTCATCTTCCGGGGTGCGCTGGACGTGATGGCCACCGCTATCAACGACGAGATGAAGATGGCGGCCGCACAGGCCCTTGCGACTCTGGCGAAGGAAGATGTGCCGGACTCCGTCATTAAAGCATACGGCGGCGAAAGCATTCGATTTGGCCGCAACTATCTCATCCCGAAACCCCTGGATCCCAGGGTGCTTCTCTGGGAGGCTCCCGCAGTGGCGAAAGCGGCCATGGAGACAGGTGTCGCGAGACGTCCGGTCGAGAACCTGGAGACGTACCGGGACTCTCTTGAAGCACGGTTCGGACGGTCAAAGAGCCTGATGCGGCTCGTGATTCACAAAGCGCGGCGTGCCCCGAAGCGGATCGTCTTCCCGGAGGGAACCGAGGAAAAGATCCTGCGGGCAAGCCAGATTGTGCTTGACGAAGAAATAGCAACCCCTATCCTTCTCGGGAACAAGGAAGTGATCCTGCAGAAGATCAAAATGCTCGACCTCGAGCTTGACGGAGCGGAGATCATTAACCCGGAGGAATCGGGGAAGTTCGACGAGTATGTCAGCAAGTACTATGACCTGCGCAAGCGCAAGGGAATCACCCAGGCGGGAGCGAGGAACATCGTGCGCCTGCCGATCAACTACGGGATGATGATGGTGAATGGCGGGGAGGCGGACGGTCTGGTGGCCGGACTCACACGGGCGTATCCCGAGACGATTCGCCCTGCGATGCAGATCATTAAGGCGCGTCCCGGAATATCGACGATAGCCGGCCTGTACATTCTCGTGTTCAAGAACGACATCCGGTTCATCACGGACGCGACCATCAACTTTGATCCAACCGCCGAGCAGCTCGCGGATATTGCGATCATGGCTGCGGAACGGGTGCGTTCGTTCGACATGGAACCCCGGATTGCAATGCTTTCGTTCAGCAATTTCGGAAGCACACCGCATCCATCGGCCGACAAGATGGCACGGGCGGCGGAACTGGTCAAGCGGCGGGCACCGGATCTGATGGTGGACGGAGAAATGATGGCCGATACTGCCGTCTCACCGGAGATCCTGGACTCGCTTTTTCCGTTCAGCACATTGAAAGGGGACGCGAATCTTCTCGTCTGCCCGAACCTGGAATCGGCGAATATCGCCTACAAACTGCTCTCGAAACTTGGGGGTGCTGAAATGATCGGTCCGATCCTTCTGGGAATACGGAAACCGGTCTATGTTCTGATTCCCGGCAATGAAGTGGCCGATATCGTCAACGTGACGGCGATGGCAGTCCGTGACGCACAGGATCCGACGAACGGGGCCGGGGCAGAGATGAAAGGAGCTCCGGCGGCAACAGTGCGGACGTAGCGGTCCGGGCGCAGGCAGCTGGTCCAGGCCCAGGGTCTTCCCTTCAGCGGGGAGACCCTGGTGTTTTTTCAGGCGGTTCTATCAGGATTCAGGTTCGAGTCCCGGCCGATGTCCGCTTCTTTCGGGCTTTCACCAATGACGCGGTGACAGCGAGGACAAGAATCGCCGCAACGACGATCAGCGACGTGATGATGGGGATGTGGACAATATCCGTGAGCAGCATCTTCACCCCGATGAAGATCAGGATGAGGGAGAGGCCGTGACTCAGATACTCAAATGTTTCCATTACTCCTGCCAGGAGAAAGTAGGTTGCCCGGAGTCCGAGGATCGCAAAGATGTTGGAGGAGTACACGATAAACGGATCCCGGGTAACGCCGAAGACGGCGGGGATCGAATCAACGGCGAAGACGATGTCGGTCGTTTCTACGGTCAGAAGGACGAGGAACAACGTGGTGATATACAGAGTGCCGTTCTTCACCAGCAAGAAGCGGCCAGAGTCGAAACCGGTCTCGACTGGGAACAGTGTCCTCGCTGCGCGGATGAAGATATTCCTGTCCGGATCGACCTTGACACCTTTTTGTGTCATCATCTTCCACCCGCTTACAATCAGGATCAGACCGAACAAGTAGAGGACCCACTCAACCCTGCTGATGAGCGCTGTCCCGGCGGCGATGAACAGCGCTCTCGTCACGAGGGCTCCCACGACTCCCCAGAAGAGCACACGATGATGATACCGGGGAGGCACGTCGAAATAGGAGAAGATGACGACGAACACAAATATGTTGTCAAAGGAAAGGGCTCGTTCAATCAGGTACCCGGTGAAGAATTCAAGACCGGTTGTGGGTCCGGCGTACAAAAACACACCGACATTGAACGCGAGAGCGAGGAGGGTCCAGACCACGCTCCAGATGATTGCTTCTCGGAGGCTGACTGTGTGAGCCTTCCTGTTGAACACGCCAAGATCGATGGCGAGCATCAGCAGAATGAAGAGGGTGAAAACGACGTAGAGCAGGGTCTCGTTCGCGGGCATGGGCGGCGGGGGTCAGGTGGCGATCACAGAAGTCATCCATTCGGTCGTATCCCTCAGGCTTTCCTCTGTGAGATGGTGTGCGGCGGGATATTCTCTGTAGGTTAGCTGCGCGCTGGATGACGTGAACAGATCTCTCGCGTGGCGCGCCATCGAAATGGGGATAACGGGATCCTGGGTGCCGTGTGTAATCATGACACGGGTGTCGTTCAACTCCTGCCAGCGGTATGTGAGAAAGGTGCCTTCGGCAATATATCCGCTGTTCGCGGAGACGCCACGGAAGTGTTCAGGGTGTGACAAGGCGAGTGCGTAGGACATGACAGCCCCCATGCTGAACCCGAAGCAGATAAGTTTCTTCGGGTCGAGGGGATATCCCTTCCTGATCTCGTCGAGGAACGTAACCAACCCGTTGTAGCTTCTTCGAAATGTCTCCGGTTGCGGGGCGCCTATCTCTCCGACGTCGTACCAGGTATATCCCCCGGAAGGATACGGAAAGGGAGCACGCGCGCTGATGACGAGGAACCGATCATCAAGCGAAGGCGCCACGCCGAGCAGGTCTTCTTCGTCCGCCCCGCGCCCGTGGAGCATGAGGATAGCAGGGTGCGGGGTGGTGGATGCGTGCTTCGGCATGAGCACACGATGAACAAGTGTCGAGGGGATCGGTTTCATTGTCCCTGTTCAAAGAAGGGGAGATAGGCCGCTTCATCATCACGGCTGAACACAACGAAGCGAACCTCCGACAGCGGGACTCCTTCCCGGAGAACGCTTCTGACGGCGTCAAAGGCGATTCTGCTTGCCCGGTCGACGGGAAATCCGTATGCGCCTGTGCTTATGGACGGGAACGCAATGGTCCGGAGACCCTTATTGATTGCCACATGAAGACTGGCGCGATAGGCGTTTGCAAGGATCGCCTCCTCATTGTTGCTTCCTCCGCGCCAGACGGGGCCGACAGTGTGTATGACATGGCGGGCTTTCAGTCGGCCACCGGTGGTGATTACCGCCTCGCCGGGAGGGAGGGGTCCCCGGTTCTCCCGGATTGTCCTGCATTCATTGAGGATTGCAGGCCCTCCGGCACGATGGATTGCACCATCGACGCCGCCACCGCCCATGAGGCTGGAATTGGCAGCGTTGACGATTGCATCGGTATCCTGCTGCGTGATGTCTCCGCAGACGAGACGGATGGCGGTACCTCCAACGGCAAGAGATGTTGTCATGGGATGCTACCGAAGCAGCGCAAGGAAAATCTAGGAATTCGTAGGGGAGGATGCAAGGGGAACCGGAAGAGAACGGAGAAAGTCTCTTTCCCGAATCGGACTATCGTGACAGACAATAGACTGTGCCGTCGGTGCTCGTGATCACCATCCGGTTGCCCGAGATTGCCGGCGTTGAGAAGATTGCTCCGAGTTCATACAGGGCGCGGATATACCCTTCCGGCGTCTGGACAATTGAATAGAAGTCATTCTTCACAATCGTCTCCTCTGAAGGAAAATACTTCCTGTGATGAGCGGTGTATCCATCGGTGGCGAAGGACCAGCGGATTGAGCCTGTGCGACGATCCAGCCCGTACATCTTTCCCATCAACGTGCCTGCATAGAGCATTCCGGCTGTCACGGAAGGAGGGCCGAACATATTGAATTCTATGTCGGTTCGCCAGAACTCCCTGCCGGTCCGGCCGTCCACCGCCACCAAGAGATCGTCGTCTGAGGTTCCGATATAGAGGGTTGTGTCGGGGCATGAGAGTGCCATTGCCCATCCGAGGGGAAACTGACGATTCCAGTGACAATATCCCTTTTCGCGGTCGATCGCATAGACATTATAGTCTCTGCTCCCGATGTACACGAGACCGTTTCCGATGACCGGTGATCCCTGGAATTCTCCTCTCGGAAAGAACCGGTGCCCGACGGCCTTGAACGTCCAGAGAAGAAGCCCATCCGCAAGCCTGAGCGCGTACACGTTGCCGTCGAACGAACCGATAAACACCCTGTCGCTATCGATAACGGGCGAGGAATGGACCACATTGCCTGTCTGCACTCTCCAGCGAATGTCGCCCGTTGAAGAGTTCAAGGCATACACCGATCCATCGCCCGATCCCACAATGAGCACGTGTTCAAAGAGCGCCGGTGAAGAATGAAAGTAATCGGCGTAGCCGTAGAGTTCGTACACCTTCTCTCCCTGGGTGGCGAAGTGCCAGAGCTCTTTGCCGGAATTCTTCTCCAAGCAGCGGACAATTCCATCGCCGCCTGAAAGGAACAGACCGTCCGGGCCGAGGCAGACGGTTGATCTCACAGGTCCTCCGATTCTCACTGTCCAGCGTGGTGTACCGGTTGCGAGATCGAGAGCATAGAGAACGCTGTCGGTACTCCCGACATACACCCTCCCCTCACCGATTACGGCGGATGACACAATGGGCCCCCCGGTTGCAAACGTCCAGATGACATGTGGCGGGGTCGTGAAATCCAGGGCCGGTTGGCCCGTGAGAGAATGCATCGGGAGGAGGAGGCAAGCCATCAGGACGCGCATAGCAGGACCCGGATAGTGGGACGTGAAAGACACCGAGAGTTGGTTACAGAATCGTACGGAAGAGGGGGAAAAAGGATACAGTGATGGGGGGCGATCCGGTGGATTATCCGGCACGTGCGTTCCCTGTCCGGGTGGCATTCCTGAGTGTTCATGAACCGCGATACAGGAATAGATTCCGGTCATCAGGGTCAAGACTGCCCGAGCTTCCTGCCGGGAGCAATCGTTCCGCTGACCCTTGAGGGTACTACTTCAGCAAAAGACGCATCTCGTTTGTCGGCAGGAAGCCGAGTCGTTCATAAAGGGGTCTTCCCTGATCGCTCGCGTGCAGCATCACTGATCCGAAGCCTTCCCTGCGGCACCACTGGATCATAATCTCCAGAAGTTTTTGCGCAATCCCGATTCGGCGGTATGCCGGATCCGTGTACATGTTGACAATCATAGGGCGTCTCGGAAGAGGGTCGAGGGGGCTTGAATGATACTCGAATATGAGTACTCCGCCTCCGGCCACCACCTGTCCGGAGTTCTCCTCAACGAACCAGGCGTGGTAGGCGCCCTCTGAAAGCCGCTGTGCGAAGAACGGCGCGGATGTTGATCGCATCGCGTGCAGGGCAGCCGGATCCCGGTAGCCCATGTCCCGGAACATGCTCCATCGGTGGTGCATGATTGTATCGAGATCGGCAATAGTTGCCTCCCTGATCTTCAGCCGGTCCCAGAGCGGATTGCGGTGTTGTTTCATAGAAGGTAACTCCGAAAATTCCCCGGTCACGCGCGGGGTGCGGGTGGGTCCTGCCCGGAGGAGCGGGACTAATCGGTTCTCTGAATCCGCTGATTTGACGCGCGAAGCAGCTGCATAGCCCGTCCTCCGTCGAGTATCCGTACTATCACGTCCACAGAGCCACCGGGTCCCCATCTGGGACCGTTCCTTGCTACGTATGCAATGCGATTCGGTGGGTGGTCAGGGCTCTCTTCGTTGGTGAGCCAGGATTTCCACACCTGGTTCTCATGGACGATCCAGAGCGCGTCTGCTGAGAGCGAAGGGGGAAGAGGTGCGGTATCAGCTGCGGAAACATAGACGAGTGCAACCAGCGGCTGGCCATCAGGTGGGCTCACAGGCATGAAATCACGCCAGATCACCGTGGAGAGGGCCAGAGATCTGCCCCGAACGGATATGGTATCCGGGGCAGTCAGGAGTCGTTCTATCGGGATGTCCGGCGGGACAGGAATCCCCTCGTCGATACAACCTGCCAAGCCGACGACTGCCAGCACGAGAAGGTATCTTTTCATATGTCGGCTCTCTCTGGATCGGGTACCTTCTCCTCAATCATGCCGAGCTGAAGCAGGTGATGATAGCAGTGTTTGAAATGGCTCCGTTCCCACTCCTCCGTGCCAAGAGGTCCAAACAGGGGATGGATATGGGTGGCGGCGGGATGAGTCTCGGCGTATCTGAAGTATCCATGCAGCCCATCAACGAAGGCGGTTTTTGCTTCCTGGAGCGTCGCATATCGCAGGGGTGGGGGATCTTCGCCGAGCATCGGATTCCTCACATCGTGCGGGGTCTGACGGTTGTCGTAGAGGAATCTCCGGGCTCTGTTGAGCACGGTCTCCGGAGTGTTGCAGACGGCGTCGACGGTCCCCATGGAACCCTGAAATGCCCAGAGAAGGTGTTCCACAATGTGCTGGGCGGACATACCGCCCCAGCGGGGTTGCGTATCGTCGCCTATATCCGCAACGACCGCCGGCAGAACGTCGTGAAGGAACGCACGTCGGAGGCGGGCATCATTAACATCAAAAAGGACTGTATTCATGGTACTCTCCTCCCCCGGGCGAAGCGCCATACATCAGTGGACCGGTTCTTCATATGAGGTCGTCGATCTTTCAAGTGAACCGTCGGACCGGAGTGCTGCACTGTTCAGGGTTCGCCGCGCGATTGCCGGGACAGGATCCCCGGGGAGCTTCGCACGAACGTGCGGCCGGCCATGGCGGTAGCCCGTTCAGCGCCTTTTCTGTTTCGAGATCCTATCCTGGATGACGATGGTTTCAGCAATCCGGTCATGTACTGTACGGCAGTTGGGGTGGATGAAATACTGGACAAATCCGAACCCGAGTTCAAGCGCTGAGGCGCCGTATCCCAATCCCCGTTCGAAGGAGTGCCAGAGTGTCATGTGCCGGTGCACAAGCGAGACCGTGCGGATGCCAAACAGCCATTTGCCGATCGTTCTTCCGTTACCCCAATAGGTCGAGAACGCAAAGTAGAGGACGAGGAAGAGCAGGCTGTACCAGTGTCCGAAGTCGAATTTCAGGTTCACGTCAGCAGTGAGATACCCGAGCCGATGTGCAAGTTTCCCGCCCGGTATTAACAGCGCGAGAAAGAGCCCCCAGGCTAAGAGAAAGTCACAGCAGAACGCTCCGGCGCGTCTGGTGAACGAGGCGAGCGGATTTCCGTGAAGTTCCCGCATTCGTTCCGTCTCTTGGGCGTCGTACGTGCGAATTCTCTTCATACACTGACTCCTCCATCCTGACGTGCGTTCCGGGAGACGCAGGCAATGAACAGTGGTAATTCAGTCCTCTGGACGTTCACCGGAAGGGGCCATTTTGACCAACCGGGGCATAAAGCGCGCAATTGTTCTAGCGAGATCGCGCTGAGCGTTCATAACCTCGTCTATGTCCTTATACGCCCAGGGAACTTCGTCGAGGCCTGCGGAAATAAGGACGACACCTTTCTGTTCAAGATACTCGCGTGTTTCCTTCCATGTGAAATTCTTCGACGCTGCCGACCGGGACATCCGTCGTCCCGCGCCATGGGAAGTGGAATTCAAGGAGCCAGGGTGTCCGGATCCTTCAATCAGATAGCCGGGTGCCGCCATGGAGCCCGGGATGACACCGAGCATTCCTTTCGCCGCCGGTGTCGCACCCTTCCTGTGAACGATGAGATTCCGTCCCCGGTGTGTTTCCCTCCAGGCGAAGTTATGATGATTTTCAATCTGCCGGAGGGTCGGCTGCCCGAGCGAATCGATGATGGCCCGGTGAATGATGTGGTGGTTTGCGGAGGCATATTTCCCCATCAATTCCATCGCCGCCCAGTATTCCTGTCCCTCACGATCCATGGGGAGCCAGGCAAGGTTCTTCTGATGACCCTCGAGTTCGGGATGCAGTGACTTCGCGATCCGGGTGAAGTGGTTCGCCACCTGTGCTCCTGCGTTCCTGCTTCCGCTGTGGGAAAGGAGCGCGAGATACGTTCCCGCGGGGATTCCAAGAGCCGGCTGCTCGAACACGATTTCACCGAATTCCACGAAGTGGTTTCCAGAACCGGAGGTGCCGAGCTGGCGGCGGGCCCTGTCTTTCAGCTGGCCGGTTATCCGGGTGACGTTCCAGTTTTCATCCATTACCGGATGGCTTTTTGGCGTTCTCCATTCGGCCCCAATGCCGAACCGGGTATTTTGTTCGATCGCTCTTCGATATGTCTCTGTCTCTGTCCGGAGAACTGTTGCCGGAGCATCGAAGACCGTCATCATCATCCGGCATGCGATATCAACACCCACCCCGTAGGGAATCACGGCATCCTCGGTCGCCAGAACACCGCCTATGGGGAGACCGTATCCAACGTGTGCATCCGGCATCAGCGCACCGGCAACCGTCACCGGCAGACTCATCGCGGCCTCCATCTGTTTGATGGCTTCCGAGTCGATGTTCGTCCCCCAGGTTCTGTACGACGCATGTGTCATTGGGCCAGTTCGCTCATGGTGCCGGGTATCGGGAATCGGTTGTGTGTACCGCTCGCAGGGCACCGGTAGCCGCGCGGGAAACGAGCCGTTGCGATAATGTCCTTCATCCCGAACCGGTCTGCGACTGTTCGCGGGCACACAGACATCGCGCCCGGGGGAGTGTCTGCAAACAGTCTTCCTGAGGAATGCGCGTTCTCGGGCAAGGGTCTCTTCGTCGGCCTTGGAGGCATGGGGGTATCCGACGCCGCATACTGCCCTCGGTGCGGGTGCACAGTTCCAGGGTTGGCCGCGGCCGAGGGGCTACCGTTTCGTCCGTCCGGTTTCGGCCTGATCGACAAAATTCTTCCACATCATGGATTCGACGGGACGATCCGTGCGGACGTTATATTTCGCCGAGGATTTGGTTTTGTAGGAGGTCAGGACTTCACCAGCGACTTCAAAATAGATCAGTTGCCCGATGGGCATTCCGTGATAGACCCGGACGGGCTGCTTCACCGAGATTTCAAGGGTCCAGGTGTTGCAGAAACCAACGTCGCCCTTGCCGGCCGTTGCGTGGATATCTATGCCGAGGCGGCCGATACTGCTCTTCCCTTCGAGGAATGGGACATGACGATGCGTCTCCGTGTATTCCTCCGTGACCCCGAGATAGAGCCGGTGAGGGAGGAGAATCAGCCCGGTATCAGAGATCTCAAAGTGATCCACCTGGTTATGCGAGCGGGCATCCAGGATATCGCTCTTGTAGACCGCCAGGTAACGGCCGAGGTGGACATCGTAGGAGTTGGACCCGAGGTGTTTCCGGTCAAAGGGATCAATGAGGATTGTTCCCCTGTCCATCTCTTCAAGTATGCGTGTGTCGGACAGGATCATAGGTTACCACAAGGTAGGAAAAAGGGTGCAAAGGCAAAACAGCGGAGATTATGCCGATACACCCAGCCGTCTGAGGGAGCTGACGAGCTGAGCAGGAGAAAGATACTGGATGGCGTGCATGCCCAGGTCAGCCGCCGCCGCGGCATTCTCGGCGATATCATCAATATAGATGCATTCGCCCGGCGCAACGCGGAGTTTGGCAAGGATGTCCAGGTACAGCGCGGGGACGGGCTTCATGGCTTTCACTTCGAAGGAAAGGGTGACGGCGTCGAAGAGAGGAAAGACGTCCACCGTCTTTATTGCATGTTCGTAGTGCCATTCGCTGGTATTGGAAAGCAATCCGATCTTGTAGCGGGGCTTGAGCCGGCGGACAAGCTCCCGGTTCTCCGGAATCGCTGTGAAGATCTCGTTATAAGCCTTTTTGAATTGTTCACGGGAAATGTGCAGGCCTGTGCGCCGGATTGCTGATTCTACAAACTCGTCCGTGGAGATAAGTCCCGTTTCATACCGGACCACGATATCCCGAACATTCTGGAGGATCGGTGGCAATCGCTCTACGGGAGTCCCGGTGATGTCGGAGAGATTCTGAAGAAAGGTTCCGACGTCGAAGCTGCTGAGGACCATCCCGAAATCGAAGATGATCGCGGTGATTTTTGGGGGTGCGGTAGGCTGCATTGAAAGAACCGGAAACGTGAATACGCGTCCCCGGTCGGGCGAGCCGCCCACGTCCGGGGTAACGGTGAACAGGTCGGGCAGCGTGCCCTACCTACAGGGACAGTGGAAGGGTTCTGAGACGTTTTCCCGTTGCAGCAAACACCGCGTTGGCAATTGCGGGAGCGACGGCTGGAAGTCCCGGTTCGCCTGTTCCGGTCGGCGGGTCGGTGCTCGGGACGATGTGTGTTTCTATCGCTGGCATCTCTCCGATCGTCAGCAATGGATAATCGTCGAAGTTACTCTGAACCACTCGTCCCCGATCGATTGTGATTTTTCCTTTGAGTGCAGCAGTCATCCCGTAGGCGATTCCACTTTCCATTTGTGCTTCGACGCCCGTCGGGTTCACTGCGATTCCGCAGTCGATTGCCGAGACGACGCGGTGGACGCGAATTGCACCGTCCCTTCCGACAGATACTTCCGCCACCTGTGCAACCGGCGTATGAAAGAACGCCGGCGGCGAGAACGCGATGCCCCTGAATTTTCCTCGCGGCGGCGGTGTTCCCCATCCAGCCTTGTCTGCGGCGAGCTCGAGCACGCGTTTCATCTTTGGTGAGGAGTCCATCATCGACCGGCGGAATTCAAAGGCGTCCGCACCGGCGGCATGGGCAAGTTCGTCGATGAAGCTTTCGAGGGCGAAGACCGTCTGGGAAGGGAAGACAGACCGCCAATACCCGATCGGCACGGGGGTCTGAGCCATAACATAGTCGATGAGGACGTTGGGGATGTCGTACGGCATTTCCGTCGCTCCCTCGACCGACCCGCGATCGAGACCGTTTGTGTATCGGTCGGGCGCGTTCTGCGCTCCGATAGACGGGGCCACGACACGGTGCGTGAACGCAACCGGTCTTCCACCGGCATCAAGTCCGGCAGAGAGTTTGTGAAGGGAGACCGGTCGGTAGAAGTCGTGTTGCAGATCATCCTCGCGTGTCCATACCACCTGAACCGGCGCCCCGATCGCACGCGAGGTTTGCACCGCCTCCTCAACGAAATCGGTTTCGCTTCTTCTGCCGAACCCCCCACCGAGAAGAGTGGTGTGGACGATGACCTGTTCCAGAGGCAGGCCCGTGAGTGCGGCAGCCGTTCGCTGTACAGCCTGTGCGTTCTGGGTAGGGACCCATATTTCGCAGCTGTCCTTCCGGACGTGGGCCGTGCAGTTCATTGGCTCCATGGTTGCATGCGCGAGGAACGGGACTTCAAATGTTGCGGAGAGACGCTTTGCGGCGCCGGAGAGTGCGTGTTCCACATCACCCCTGGTCTCGGCCACGGCGCCCTCTTTTGTGGCGAATGTCGCGAGCATTGTGCTGATGTCCCGGCTCGTCAGGGAAGCGGAGGGACCGTCGTTCCATTTCACTGTGAGTGCATCGCGTGCCTCAAATGACTGCCAGGTTGTTTTCGCAGCCACGGCGATCCCCCTGTCGATCTGGACTATCCGGTAAACGCCCGGCATCGTCCGTGCTTTGGAATCATCGTAGGAAGCGACGGTACCGCCGAAGACCGGGCAGCGGGCGACCGAGGCGAAAAACATTCCCTCGACTCTTGAATCGATTCCAAAGGCCGCGTGTCCATCCACTTTGTCGGGAGTATCGGTGCGCGGAATGCGGCGGCCGATGATCCGGAACTCAGCGGGGTTTTTGAGCGGAGGGTTCTGGGGGACAGGAAAACTGGCTGCTTCTTCAGCAAGTTCGCCGTATTGAAGAATACGGCCGGTGGGTGAATGAACAACGGTCCCATATTCGGTCCGGCATTCTGACGGGGGAACATTCCACCGCTGTGCGGCGGCGGTCAAGAGCATGGCCCGCGCGGCGGCCCCCGCCTTTCGTAGTTTTTCCCAGGAAGTCCGGACGCTGGTACTTCCGCCGGTACTCATACTTCCATATTTCACGTCAGCCAGAGCCTGTTCAACGCGCACGCTTGCCCAGTCAGCGTCAAGCTCTTCCGCCACAATCATTGGAAGAGCTGTCCGGATTCCCTGTCCCATCTCCGATTTTGCCACGGTGATGGTGACGCTGCCGTCCTTTCCGATGCGGATCCATGTGGCGGGGGAGAAGTCCGCGGCAGGATCTGACTTTGAGAAAAGGCGTTTGAGCCAGCCGGTCCGGTACGCGTATGCGCCGAGAACAAGACCCGTGCCGACGCCCGCAGTGATGACGATGAAGCCACGTCGTGTCATGGGGAGTGTCATTGCCCACCTCCGGCCTCTGCAGCCTGGTGGATTGCACGGCGAATACGCTGGTACGTGCCACAGCGGCAGAGAACATCTCCCATCGCCTGGTTGATCTCCGCGTCCGTCGGATGGGGAACCCGTTTGAGCAGCGCGACCGCCGACATGATCTGTCCGGACTGGCAGTACCCGCACTGGGGGACCTCTTCGCTGATCCAGGCCTTCTGGACCGGATGGTCTCTCGTGGAAGAAAGCCCCTCAATGGTGAGAATGGATTTTCCATTGACGAGCCCCACCGGTGTGATGCACGACCGTATCGGCGCATCGTCGGAGAGGACAACACAGGAACCGCACAATCCGCGCCCACAGCCGAACTTTGTGCCTGTCATCTCAAGGTGGTCTCGAAGGACCCAGAGCAGGGGGGTATCGGGATCAACGTCGAGCGTTTTCTTTTCGCCGTTGACGGTGAGAGAGAGTGAAGCCATGAGGGGCCTCCGCTGGATGAATGGCCGAGGGTGGTCCGCCCGCAGAGCCGGGGATGGGCCCCGGACGGTGCAGGCGTCTTCTCCCGACTAATGTAGTCTAGCCGCCGGCGAAAATCCAACACGAGCGCAGATCAACCCGGGGCGGGATCAGGAGGATTCGGCGCGGACCCGGGCGGCGGACTCCTGGATTCGTTCCCAGGCGGCCAGAACGTCATTTTCTGTTACGCGCGTCTGACCGATAACCATCCGGAGCGTAAACCGGCCATTCAGTTTCGTGTGTGTGAGAAACATCGCGCCGGTCGCATTCAGCGATTCGAGGAGAGCGCCATTGACGCGGTTCAGGAAGCCTTCGTCGTGGATTCCGCTCGGGTGGTATCTGAAGCAGATCGTGTTCAGCGGGACTGGAGCAAGGAGTTCAAAATCGGGGTGATGACGAATTCGTTCCGCCTGGCGTTCAGCAATCTCAATATGGTGGCGGATCACACTTTGGAGTCCTTTCACACCATAGCCCCGTATCACGAACCAGAGTTTGAGGGCCCGAAACCTTCTGCCGAGCTGGATCCCCCAGTCACGGTAGTTATTGACCCGATCACTCTCCGAGGTTTTCAGGTATTCGGGAAGAATCTCGAAGGTTCTGACGAGGGCATCAACGTCCCGCACGAAGTAGGCGGAGCAGTCGAAGTTGGTAAACATCCATTTATGCGGATTAAAAACAAAAGAATCTGCGTATTCGATACCATCGATCATCCAGCGTTTGTCCGGCAGCAGGAGCGCGGATCCCGCAAACGCGGCATCAATATGGAGCCAGATTCCATGTTTCCTGCAGATTTCTCCGATTCGCCGAATCGGGTCGACAGCCGTCGAGCCGGTGGTTCCGACTGCTGCGACGACTGCAAGCGGGATATGCCCGTGTTGCAGGTCTGTGAGCACGGCGTCTTCAAGATCTTCGGGGATCATAGCGAAGGCGCCATCGACTCTGATTTTTCTGAGATTTTCTTTCCCGATGCCGGCGATCTTGATCGCCTTTTCGACGGATGAGTGGGCTTCGCTGGACGCATAGGCGGTGAACCGCATGGAGGGTGCGAAGCCGGTCGTGTTAACGGCATACGAGGTGCGCGACTCTCGGGCGGTGAGCAGCGAACAGAGGGTGGCGGTTGACGCGGTATCCTGGATGACACCCTGCCAGTCTTCGGGAAGGCCGGTCATTTCCCGCAGCCATTCCATCATGCGCTCTTCGAGCTCTGTTGCCGCAGGAGAGGTAATCCAGCTCATGCACTGTGCGCCGAGCGTTGCGGTCAACATTTCCGCGAGAACGGATTCCGGGCTGCTGTTCGCGGGGAAGTAGGCGAAGAAGTTGGGGCTCTGCCAGTGGGTCATGCCGGGCAGGATGATCTGCTTGAAATCCTCGAAGATCAGCGTGAAGGGTTCGCCGTCGCGGGGCGGACGTTGCGGGATACGGGCGATGATGTCGCCGGGTTTGATGGTTGGCCGGACCGGGTAGGAGGCTACCTGATCGAGATACTCCGCCATCCAGTCGACCAGCTCGTGGCCGTGTTTTCGGAATTCCGAGGTGTCCATCATCGTGCTTCCCGGTTTCCGGCCGGGTTCCGGAGACATAGATACAGCCTGTTCGAAGCCGGCTAGCCGCCGAATTTCTTCTGACGCCTTGCGTAGTCAGTCAGGCGGGCGTCAACGAGCGCATGCACGCTCCCCGCCTCGAACCTGCCGTTCTGAACGCGCTTCCCCGCCTTCTTCCCGGTGAGGATCTCGATTCCCTCGTCGACGGCTGAAATCGCGTAGATGTGGAAGGTCCCTTCCTTCACCGCGTCTACTACATCGTGGCGCAGCATCAGGTCATTGACGTTCTGCGCCGGGATGATCACTCCCTGTTTGCCGGTCAGGCCCCGGGCCTTGCAGACATCATAGAAGCCTTCGACCTTGAGGTTTACTCCGCCGATGGGCTGAATGCCGCCATGCTGGTTGATGGAGCCGGTCACGGCAATATCCTGGCGGAGAGGAAGGCCAGCGAGGCTTGAGAGCAGTGCATAGACTTCTGTCGATGAGGCGCTATCCCCGTCGATTCCCGAGTAGGACTGTTCGAACGCAATGCTGGCGCTGAGCACAAGCGGCTTGCTTCGCGCGTACATGTCCCGAAGATACCCTGCGAGAATCAGGACCCCCTTGTTGTGGGACGGCCCGCTCAGCTCCGCCTCCCGTTCGATATTGATGATACCAGCGCGTCCCATGGAGGTCTTTGCGGTGATCCGTGACGGCCGTCCGAACTCATGCTCTCCAAGCTGATAGACCGAGAGCCCGTTTACCTGCCCTACCTGTGTCCCCTCCGTGTCGATCAGGATGGACCCCTCCAGAATCATCTCCTGAATCTTTTCCTCGATCATTCGGAGGCGTTCAATCCGCTCCGCGATTGCGCGGCGCACATGCTGTCCGGTGATATCCGTTGCGCCGTCGGTCTCGGCCCAGTAGTGTGATTCCCGCAGGACATCGGCGAGAACGCTGAACCTTGTTGAAAGCTTATTCTGTCGTCCAGCGAGCCGCACTCCGTACTCGACCACTTCGGCGACGCCGGTGAGATCGAAGGGGAGGAGGCGTTCCTTGCTGCAGACCGCCTTGATAAACGCGATATAGCTCTGGATTGATTTTTCCGCATTCGGCATCTCCGTATCGAAATCGGCACGGATCTTGAAAATTTCCTTAAAGTCCTCATCGAGTGTATAGAGAAGCTGGTAGGTGTAGGAATCTCCGATCATGATCACTTTCACGTTCAGGTCGATCGGCTCGGGTTTCAGGGCGGATGAGGCGCCGAAGAAGCCTGATTCAAATGACTGGATCTCGATCTGATGGTTGCGCAGGATGCGCTTCATGGTCATCCAGACCCCAGGCTCGATGAGGGCATCGGTGGCGTGGATGACCAGGAACCCCCCGTCGGCCTTCAGCATGGCGCCGGCTTTAATATGTGTGAAGTCGGAACGCCATAGTCCGTTGCGGTCCACTACCCGCTCGATTGTTCCGAACAGGTTCTTGTACTTGGGGTTCCCTTCAATGACGACGGGAATGCCCTTTACGTCGCTGTTGTCAACCACGACATTTACCTGGAACTCAATGAAGGAATCTTCTTCTTTGGGAAGCTGGATGCCCAGGACGGAGTGCTGGGAATCCTCCTTCTGGTGGAACCGGGAGAGGTTGTCGACGACGTTCTTTTTTGCCTCGAGAAGGTACTCGTGGATTGTCGGAGATTTGTATCGTTCCTCGATATCAAAGATGAGTTCTTCGACGACAGGAACAACCACTTTGTGGTTGAGATCTTCGAGAGAGCGCTTCGCCTTGCGCTCGATATTTCGCATCTCCCGCATGACAAGGTCCATCTGACTCTCGAGGTCCGCCTGTTGCTGGATTGTCCGGTTCAGCTCATCGCGTGTTATCTCACCCGCATCCGCACGGGCATGGATCTGGTCCATGCCGACGGGATTTCCGTCAACGACGGGGGCGATTTCCGGGCGCGAGGTTGTCCCGCCCTGGACCTGGACCACCTCGAATCCCTTTCCCTTCACCTTCTTCTCGAAATCTTTCAGCACCGTTCGCTGTCTGTCCTGGAAATGCTCGAGCATGTTCTTGCGCTGTTCCTGGTAGCGGCGGCTTTCGAATACGGCGGGGATATTCTTCAGCAGCTCGGAAAGAAGGGTTGCCATATCCTTCTTGAATGTCTTTCCCTGTCCGGCGGGGAGGCTGATGAACAGGGGGGAGTCGGGGTCTTTGAAGTTATGGACATACAATTTGTCCGACAGGGTGGCAGGCTGGTGTTCGAATTCCTGCAGCATCTGTTTGATGGTTGTCGTCCGCCCCGTGCCCTGTGCTCCGGTGACATAGATATTGTACCCGTACTGTTTCATCGCCAGGCCCATCCTGAGGGCGCGCAGGGCACGATCCTGCCCGATGATCTCCTTGAGCGGCGTGACTTCAGTCATGTCCCGGATGCCGAGTGCGGCAGGCGTGCATTGCCAGCGGAGCTGATTGGGCACGAGTTCGCGCGGGTCGCGTCGGGGTGTTTTCTTCATGGGTCAGTATTCTTTCCGGTGTGCGTGGAGGTTCATCAGGAGTCCGATCATTATCATGGTTGCCAGCAATGCCGATCCGCCATAACTGAGGAAAGGAAGGGGTACTCCCACAACAGGGAGCAGGCCGAGCGACATGCCGATGTTGATGAAGACGTGGGCGGCAACAACCGATGTGAGCGCAATTGCAAGGTAGCTGGAAAAGGAATTTCTTGCGGAGGCTGCAATCATCAATCCCCGCGCCAGAACGCTGGTGAGCAGCGCGAGCACCGTGATCGCCCCGACGAAGCCGAATTCTTCTCCCGGAACGCAGAAGATGAAGTCCGTCCATTGTTCGGGGATGAAATTCAGCTGAGTCTGGGTCCCGTGTAGAAACCCTTTGCCGAGGAGGCCGCCCGATCCAATTGCCACTTTGGACTGGACGATATTATATCCCGCGCCAAGAGGGTCGGCGCCGGGGTCGAGGAATGTGTCGATGCGTTTTTGCTGGTAGGGCTTCAGGCCATTATAGAAAAACTGGACCGAGATGCCAATGAGGACGATCAGCGAAAACACCACCGCGGCTGCAATCCGGTTCTCCCTTGTATAGTAGAGTATGAGGCCCACCGCCAGGACTGCGATCAGAAAGGGCGTTGTCCCGAACAGGGCGGCAATTGCGACCACTCCCGGTCCGATGATTGCAGTCATCGTAAATCTCGAGGCTCCCCCCCAGTACAGTACCGGTAGATACATCCCGATATAGATGATTGCCGTCCCCGTATCGGGCTGGAGCATAATCAGTGCAAGGGGCAGGAGAACAATCCCGGACGCGATCAGGAGTGACTTCAGGTGCGTAAGACTGACCTCGGTGCGTGCGAGGTATTTCGCAAGGGCAAGTGCGGTGGTAATCTTGGCGAACTCCGAAGGTTGCAGGCGGAGTGCCCCGAGACTGAACCAGCTTGTTGAACCGGAGACCGTCTTGCCGATCAGGAGCACTGACACGAGGAGGAAGACGGCCAAGAAGTAGGCGGGATAGGCAGCAGCCAGGAGCAAGCGGAGTGGTACAAACGCCACTGCCAGAGCGATGAAGAGCCCCGCCACAGCCCACACCAGCTGTCTGTAGAAGATCTCCGGGACTCTGGCATCGAATGTCGCGCTGTAGACGGATCCAAGGCCAATGGCCAGAAGGAGGAGGACCGGCAGGAGCGTTCTGTAGTCGAAGTATTCGGTGAAGTACTTGAGCATAGCTACTGGCTGTTCCTTTCACCCGTCGTACCCGGGGCGATCACCCCGGTAATGGCCGCCGTCCGGGGAGGCGGTGGCTGCTGGACGGATCCGTAAATGAACCGTTCCATGCATTTCCCCGCAACTGGAGCGGCGAATGAACCTCCGTATCCGGCGTTTTCAATCAGCACCGCTATGGCAATCACCGGTTGCTCAAATGGTGCGAATCCGATGAACCAGGCGTGATCGGGGCCGTGTGGATTCTGGGCCGTGCCGGTCTTTCCGGCGACCTCCAGTCCATGGATGCGTGCGAGGCCTCCCGTTCCGCCCTGCTCCATTACGACCCTGCGCATTCCCTCGCGGACCAGAGACCAGGTAGAGGGAGCGAGGGTGATTCTTCTGGTCTGATACAGAAGGGTGTCAACATGGCCTGCCTCGCTACGGCTGGCGATTCCGAGGACCGTATGGGGCTGATAAAACTCTCCCCTGTTGCCAATCGCCATTGCATAGCAGGCCATCTGAAGCGGTGTGACTCCGAGCTCTCCCTGGCCGATACCGAGGCTGACGAGGAATCCCCGTGTCCAGCCCTTCTCCCCGTACCGTCGATTCATGTAGCCGGTTGTGGGAAGAAGTCCCGGACTCTCCTCCGTGATGTCGATGCCGGTAAGCTGTCCGAATCCGAACTTCCTGCCGACGTCGGCCCACGAGTCAAGCCCGACTTTCAGCATGAGCTGGTAGAAATAGACATTGCATGATCTCTGGATGGCTTCGGTCATATCCGTGGATCCGTGAACATGCAGGTCTTTGAAGACTTTGTTCCCAAACCGGAAGGCACCGGTGCAGTTGATCCGCCAGTGCGGAGATACAACATTGCCTTCGAGTGCTGCAATCGCGGCAATCATCTTGAAGGTTGACCCGGGCGGGTACCGGGTCAGGGTCGCGCGGTTGAAAAGGGGCTTCGATTCGTCCCCATTCAGTGCTTTCCAGAGCTCTGGCGATGTAACACCGCTGAAGAGGGAGAGGTCATAGTCCGGCTTGCTTACCATGGCGAGCACGCCGCCATTTCGCGGATCGATTGCAACAACGGCGCCGCGGCGATCTGCCATAAGCGATTCGGCAAACGCCTGGAGGCCGAAGTCCATGGTGAGCACCAGGTTTTCGCCGTCCACAGGCAGGATATCGTTCCGTCCGTTTTCGAAACTTCCCACTACCTGTCCACGCACGTTCACCACGCTCAATTCTTTCCCTTTGGCGCCGCGAAGCGGACTTTCGTACTCTGCCTCAATTCCGGCCGAACCGATCACGTCTCCCTGGGCATATTCGGCCGACATGGTGCGCAGCTGGGACTCGGATATTTCTTTGAGGTAGCCCAGGACGTGGGATGCGTGTGCTCCTGTGATGTAGGCCCGTTTCGATTCGATCTGCACGCCAACCCCCGGCAGTCTGTCGGAGTTCTCTTCCAGGGTTGCGAGTGTCCCCACATCAAGATCCCGACGGATTTTTACAGGAGCGAAGCGGGAATACGCTTCACCGATCTTCAGTCGATCAGCGATAACTGCCGGGTCAAGCGACAGGAGCCGGGCCAGAGCCGGGATTCTCCGCCTGTCAAATTCAAAGGGCATGATCGTCACGGTGAACGAGGGACGGTTGTCGACCACCAGGCGGCCGGTTCGGTCGAAAATGTATCCGCGGACCGGCTCCTTCGGGATCTCCCGGAGGCTGTTGTCGCTCGACTTCTTGCCGAGTTCCTCGAAATAGAGAAACTGAAGCTGGACCAGCCGTGCGACGAAGACGCACATAATGAAGAAGAGGACGAGGTACAACACCCGCCGTCTGCGATAGAGGTCAATATCATCCAGGATCATCATGGTGAAGAAACCTGTTTGCGCGCGAAGATAAGCATCGGGATGAGTGCCACGGCCACGGTGTAGGCGGTGCTCGGGAGGCCGTAACTCAGGATGCCGTCGGTCCAGCGTATGCCCGACCCCTGAAGAAATAGTACGAAATAGAGGGCGTTATGTACAAGTGAGACGATGCCTGTAATCAGGAGCAGGCGGTAGCTGCCGAGTATCTGGGGTGTCTTGTTTTCGGCGTAGAAATACCCCGCGAGGAAACCGGCAATGGTTTTCGTCAGGGCACTGAGTCCGAGCATCCCGTCCGGGCCTGAGACAAGATCCTGGACAAGGCCCATGCTGAACCCTGCCGCGGTTGCGGGTATCTGCCCCCGCCGGAGTGCTGTGACCACTATCCAGATAAGGACAAGATCCGGTACGATTGTGTGAACGGCCAGGAACTCCACGACGGTGGTTTGAAGAAGGAGAACCAGGGCCGAGAGGATGATGTCCGGGAGGAGGCGGCGGGTGAGCATTTACCTGTTCCGTTGTTCCAGGATGATCCGGCTGCTGTCCGGCTGGAACTGCATGACAAAGATTTCTTCAAGCTCCGTGAAGTCGACGGCAGGAAGCACATGCACCGATTGAAAGAGCGAGCTGGGGAGCGGATGGGCGTCATTGACGACGCCGATTCTGATCCCCTTCGGAAAAAAGGCACTGTACTCCGAGGTAATGACAAGGTCTCCCGGCTGCACGTCATCCGTGCGAGCGACATTCTGAAGTGTCAGATACGGCCCTCCCTCCCATGTGATGATCCCGTCGACCCGGCTGCGCTGGATTTTGGCACTCACACGGAGGTCTTTATTCAGCAGCAGCTGGCCGATGGAATAGCCCGCTGTTGTGCTGATGATCTTCCCTACCAGGCCGCTTTCGGACACGATGGGCATATTGGGGAGGACGTCATCATCCGATCCGACGTTGAGCGTGACGGTATTGCGGAGGAGCTGGAGGTTCTTCCCGAGAATGTTTGCAGCGACATACCGGTGTTCCGCCCTCTCTTTGAGGAGAAGGAGCTGACGGAGGCGAAGATTCTCAAGCCTACCTTCCCGGAGCCTGCTGACCTCATCGGAGAGCGCGAGGTTCATTCTGCGCAGAACATCGTTCTCTCGCCGAAGATCAAAATAGTTGGGGATAAAGCTGACCGCATTCTGCATGAGTCCCACGCCTACGATGGCGTAGGATCGGAGCACGCGAATTTGCGCCGTATCATTCAGAGTCAACAGGAACACCGAAGTCAGGATCAGGAAGGCGACGACGACGTACTCTTTGAACAGAAGAACGATGTCGTAGAGACGCTTCACCATGGTTGCGGAGTTAGTACCTCCTGCTCTTGATGAGGACGCTGGAGTAGCGGTTGAGATTTTCGAGGATTTTTCCGGTCCCGCGCACGACTGCCGTGAGCGGGTCTTCGGACACGTGAACAGGAAGACTCGTCTCGAGGCGGAGACGCTCATCGAGTCCTTTCAAAAGGGCTCCTCCTCCGCTCAGCATAATACCGCGATCGAGGATATCGGCCGCGAGCTCGGGGGGTGTGCGTTCGAGGGTCAGTTTGACAGCTTCCACGATCTGCGCGATGGGCTCACTGAGTGCTTCGCGGATTTCCACTGAACTTGCTTCGGTGGTTTTCGGAATTCCGTTGACGAGGTCGCGTCCCTTCACACGTATGCTGATTTCCTCGCGGAGAGGCATTGCTGATCCCACCTCACATTTGATGGCTTCAGCTGTTCGCTCGCCGACCAGGATGTTATGGTTCTTTTTGAAGAATTGGATGATCGCGTTGTTCATTTCATCCCCTGCAACCCGGATCGACTCCTCGTTCACGATACCCGAGAGGGCGATGACTGCGATTTCCGTCGTACCGCCTCCGATGTCGACGATCATGTTCCCGACAGGTGCCTCGACATCCAGACCGACGCCGATCGCGGCCGCCATAGGCTCCGCGACGAGATGTACTTCTTTGGCGCCAGCGTGTTCGGCCGCATCGCGCACCGCACGTTTCTCCACTTCGGTGACCCCGCTTGGAACGCACACGACGATTCTGCGGCTGGGCATCCACGTGGCGTGAATCTTCCGAATGAATTCCCGCATCATTCCCTCGGCGATCTCGAAATCGGCGATGACGCCGTCTTTCATNNGCTTCTTTGCCGATAGCCACGATCTTCTTTGTATTTCTGTCGAACGCGACAATAGAGGGTTCGTTCAGCACGACGCCTCTCCCCCGCATGAAGATGAGGGTGTTTGCCGTTCCGAGATCGATGGCAAGGTCAGCGGAAAGGAGTGATGTAATGCCCATGAGAGGATTGCCGGTCTTGTGTGAGAGAGTCAGTGTCGGAAATGCCGCGTTCCCGTGAATACCATTGCGATGTTATGTTCGTCCGCCGCGCGGATGACCTCCTGGTCGCGGATGGATCCGCCGGGCTGAATAACGGCCGTGGAACCTGCGTGGACTGCTTCCAGAAGGCCGTCGGCGAACGGAAAAAATGCGTCCGAGGCCACCGCGGACCCGGCCAGATCAAGCCCCGCTTCCCGGGCTTTCAGTACGGCGAGCCGGGCTGAATCGACCCGTGACATCTGGCCCGCCCCGATCCCAAGGGTCCGATCGCTCCCGGCGTACACGATAGCGTTTGATTTGACATGTTTGGCTACCTTCCAGGCGAAGCGCAGGGCGGTCGTTTCGCCGTCAGCGGGCGCTCTGTGTGTTACGACCCGGAAGGGTTCTGTGCCGGCACGGCGGGAGTCGGGTTCCTGAACCAGAAACCCGCCGGGTACACTCCGGACGTCGTACGGGATCTGTTCCCGGACATCGCCGGTGGAGCGGATAAGCCTCCGGTCCTTTTTCGCACGGAGGAACTCGAGCGCATCGGCGGTAAATTCGGGAGCGATCAGGACTTCTGTGAACACTTCGTTCATCTTTCGCGCCGCGTCAAGATCCAGCGTCCTGTTGACTGCGATGATTCCTCCAAAGGGGGATTTTGTGTCGGTCGCAAATGCTTTCTCGTACGCCTCGGAAAGCGATTGGGCGGACCCCACCCCGCAGGGATTCGTATGCTTGACGATCGCCACCGTTGGCTCGTCAAATTCACCAACGAGCTGCGCCGCGGCCGTGATGTCAACGATGTTGTTAAACGATAAATCTTTCCCGTGGAGCTTCCGGAAGATCTGGCCGAAGGTGCCGTAGAGCGCGCCCCGCTGGTGCGGGTTTTCCCCATACCGGAGGTCGAGTTCTTTCGGTGCCGAGCAATGAAAAGAGGGAGGGAACTCCCGTTCGGTCCCTAGAAAGGCCGCGATCGCGGCATCGTACCGTGAGGTGTGCCGGAACACGTCGCGAGCCAGATCCGCGCAGGTATCCGTGGAAATTGTTCGCCCGGTTTTCCCGAGTTCCTCCAGAAGAGCTCCGTACCGATNNGAGGTTCACCACCACCATGTCGATCGGCTCGATTGCGTGGGCGCGCAGCTGTTCGACATGTGCCGCGTTCCCGGGCAGAGCGAGGAGGCCGCCGTGAATCTTCGGATGAAGGGTTTTCACACGGCCGTCCAGGATTTCGGGAAACCCTGTGACCTCGGAAACCGGGCGGGCCGGACACCCATGGTCCGTGAGAAACTTCAACGTGCCGCCAGTCGAGATCAGCTCGACACCAAGGGCAACAAGCCCCCGAGCGAATTCAAGCAGGCCGGTCTTATCAGACACACTGATCAGTGCTCTCTCAATTCGGACCACAGAAACTCCTCAGGGGTGCGCCGAAGCGTGGAAGGGTTTTTTGAGCGGGATCTGTCCCGTGGCAAAACGCCGTACAACCTCGGGGTAGATCTCATGCTCGACTTTCAGAACGCGCTGCGCCAGTGTCTCCGGCGTATCGGTCGGGTACACAGGGACGCGTTTCTGGAGGATGACGCGTCCATGATCGTAGACTTCGTCCACGTAATGGACTGTTGCACCGGATTCGGTTTCACCGGCGGCGATGACGGCTTCATGGACATGGAGTCCGTACATCCCTCGTCCGCCGTACTTTGGGAGGAGTGCGGGATGGATATTCACGATTCTCTGCCTGAACGCGTTGAGAATACTTTCAGGGATGAGTTTCATATAGCCTGCGAGCAGAACGAGGTCAGCATTATGAGACTGAAGGATCTGCAGAAGCGTCCCGGCGAACGCGCTGTCTGACGGGAACTGTTTCAGGCTGCAATGGAAGGCGGGAATGGTATGTGCGCGGGCGGTTGTGAGGATGCCTGCCTCGGAATTGTTGCTGATCACGCATACAACGCGGGCATCGGGAATCCTACCGTCAATGATCTCATCCAGGATCGCCTGAAAATTGGAGCCGCGCCCTGAACCGAGGACCGCGAGGTTGAGCATATCACCCGCCGTTTTCGCAGAAATTTTCAACAGAAAAAAGTATCACAATTTCGAGTGAAATTCAACAGAAAGAGGTGACGAGGGGCTGATCATCTTATCGCACGACCGCTTCCGTGAGTTCGATCCCCCCCCGTTCCGTGTCCACCCGTGCGCGGGCGCCGACCGGGTGCTTGACGGCGTCGTGTCACCCCTGGTGCGCACCACCGGCGAGCGCTGGCAGGCCGGAGGATGATGCGTACTCATGCAGGACCTCATCGGCCGAAAAGGACGGAACGGAGCTATCACGCGGGACGCACTCGGTAAACTGTCCGAGAAGCAGGGCGCGTGCCTCCTTCAGGATCCCGGCGCCGCGGAGTTGCGTCATCATGCGGTCGATGCGGTAGGGATCTTCTCCAATATCCTCGAGGAAGAGGATCGAATCTCGAAACCGAGGCTGAAATCCCGTTCCGATCAGCGAAGCCACGAGAGCGAGGTTCCCTCCGAGCAGACGGCCGGCGGCGCGTCCCGGGGAGAGGGAGCGGGGGTGGGGGTCGGGGAAGCTGATCAGGCCGACCCGCTGAGGAGAGGTGAGGAGGCGCCAGAACATCTCCTCGGAGAACGGGTCCATCGGGTCGGCAAGGTCCACACCAAGCATGGGGCCGTGGAAGGTTATCAGGCCGGTTTTCCTCCACAGTGCAAGGTGCAGCGCCGTGATGTCGCTGTACCCGACGAAAATTTTCGGTGAACGAGCGATCATCCTGTACCGGATATTCGGAAGGAGTCTCGGAGAGCCGTACCCGCCCCGTATGCAGAAGATCGCTTTGACCTGCGGATCCTCGAACATGGCGTGGAGATCGGCAAGACGCTCGTTGTCCGTCCCGGCCAGATACCCATGCTGCCGGGTTACGTTTTTCCCCACGCGTACGCGGTAGCCGAGCGCTTCGAGATAGCGAACGCCCCGCTCAATCCGTGCTGTGTCAGCGATTCGGCTTGCCGGCGAAACAAGGCCAATGAGGTCGTGCGGGAGAAGACGTTTCGGTCTGATTGCATCCATCGAATGTCCCCGTGTGTGAGCGATGCTGCGACAAAGATAGGAAAGCTGTGGCGGAAATGAAAGGCAGCCGATTCTTGACTTTCGGGTGAAGGAGGCCTATGTTCGATGGTAGGGATCTTCTACGGGGCGGGCAGTGGTAGTTGTCCGATTGGCGTGAGATCCTGAAAATCCGGGAGGGTTCGCGAGCGTGTATGGACGGTGAAGCTCTTCGATATTTTTCCTCGGTGTCCGGAGCAATCCACGAAGTGACAAACTCAGGAGGAAATGCCCATGCTGTTTCTTCTCAGTCTTCTCATCGCTGTTGGCGGGCTGATTGTCTGGATGTCTGCAGCCAGGAAGCTCAAACAGCAGAATCTGGCGTACAGGGGAATGGCGTCCGGCGCAGGGGTTGTTGCAGTCGTCTTCGCCCTGTTCGCCCTGTTGCAGTGTTTCACGGTTGTTCCCGCCGGGAACGTCGGGGTTGTGGACTTTTTCGGGACAGTTTCTGAAAAGAGCCTTCCTCCCGGCATCAACTTTGTGAATCCGCTGGCGCGCGTGGTCAAGTTTCCGACGCAAACGCAGGAGCACAAAGAGCTGATGCAGGTTTTGTCCAGGGAGGGACTGACGATCGGCCTGGAACTCAGCGTGCTGTACCGTCTTGACCCCGACTCCGCTGCCAGGGTATATCAGACCATACTCAACGGGGACTATCAGAACATCGTTCTCATTCCGCAGTTCCGCTCCATCAGCAGGGCGGTGACNNATTCAGGAGGAGCTCTCAAAGATCGTCAGCAAGCGGGGCATTATGATAGAGGCGACGCCACTCCGGAACGTCGCTCTTCCCTCGCAGCTGACCGAAGCGATCGAACAGAAACAGCGGGCAGATCAGGAGAGTCAGCGGATGGAGTTCATCCTGGCGAAGGAACGACAGGAAGCGGAGCGAAAGAGAATCGAAGCGAAAGGTATTTCGGACTTCCAGACGATTGTCAGCCAGGGAATCAGTGATCAACTGCTCCGCTGGAAGGGCGTTGAGGCGACGGAGAAGCTGGCCAGTTCGCCGAACGCGAAAGTGGTTATTATCGGTTCCGGAAAAGACGGCCTGCCGGTGATTCTGGACACGAAGTAATCATCCCCTCCGACGGTATGGGTGAGTGTATCGGCGCCCCGTCCACGGCTCAGTGGGCGGGGCGCCGTGCGTGTGGGACTGGACGGAAGACCTCAGCNNTCGGTCAATGCCCCCTGCCGGCAAATTGCTGGAGATGATGACGTCCGCGTGGTGTGGAGACGCTGAACGGCGGTCGCTCCTTTCCGCCTCCGGGATGTTGAGTGTGTGTCTGGCGTTTCTGCATCCGGATGTTCTCCTGCTCCCCCAAGCTCTGCTCGATTGTAGGCGCATCGAGCACCGTGAGTGATCCCTCCAGGAAACGCATGAGCGCTTCCCGGACCGGGAGCCCTGGTGCGAGGACCACCCGCAACCGGTGAGCCGCAATGCTTGACCATGCATGGACGCCGATATGGCCGGCAATAATTGTGTCCACCCCTCTCTCCGCAGCGTTCCGGAAAATCGTGGGTTTTGGCACCCGTGCGGTGTACGCTATCGAACGCACCGGCCGTGCGTCCGGGGTCACTTCAAGAAAGAATGTCGCACGCGAAAATTTCCGTGCAACCCTGCTCTCCAGGGTATTGCCCTCGGCAGCAATCAGTATCTGCATGATTGGTCCCCCTCGTATGGTGCGATTGCTTCGATCCTGTCCAATCCATTACTTCTTCTTCGGGGCATGAATTGCGTCGTGCATTTTTTTGAGGTTCGTCGTCATCTCCCACCATCCATTCTTGAAGCTGGCATAGTCCGGGCCTGCCATTGCTGATGCATACCGGACCGAATTTGCGTAGAAGAGCCATTGGCGCACCCAGAGCTGCTCGATTGCTTCGTCGAAGGGATTCACCTTGTCGGCGAGTTTCTTCTCCCACGCTTGGACAACCAGCTGCGTTGCGGCAAGTGTCATACGGTCAGTTTCAGCGATCGTTGAGTCAAACCGTGTGAAGTGCATCTCTCTCCAGCTCGGGCCGTGGCAGGAGGCGCACACGTTCTTCATGGATTCCATCCTGCGCCCCTGTTCATCTGCGCTGATCAGGTACGATAATGCGGGAGTGCCCGAAAACGTTGTGGGGAGGGGCAGTCCATCTGCGTTCACGATCTCGGAGGTGGCACCGCTTGCCGGTTGTGGGTGTGAATAAATGAGGCCAAAGATTCTGGTCCAGAGTCTCGCACCGAAATCGTGCGTACGCTCCCCAATGACGGTACCGCCGGGGCTTACCAGAAGACTGTTATGACACGTGGCACAGCTCGGGGCGGTCAGGTCTTCCCCAACCTTCCAGGGAACATTCTCCCAATTCCATCTGTGTCCTGACGATTCCTCGATGTTCCCGTGCTTGCTCTCTTTATAGACGTTATAGGCGGGTACATCAGGCTCGAGATGACACTCGCCGCATGTCATCGGTTTTCGGGCGACCTCGATGGAAAAGGNNGCCGTCGGGGTTGACGCGACCGACACCCTGGTTGGGCCAGTTGGTCAGCACGGGGACGGTGATCGGTCCGGCTTCGGTCTCAACGGTGCGCGTGCCCGCCACTTCAACGCGTGTTCCATGACAGGCGTAACAGGTCTCACTTTTGGTGCTGGGACTGGCGCTCCCTTCAGCCAGGGTTTCCCGGGTGACGGATTTCAGACGGAGGGTGGTTTCGAGCAGCGCATGATACACCGGATTCTTCTCGAGGTTCGCGAGGGCGTACGCCTTCTTCCCGACAGCATATTGATCCACTTCCTTTGGATGACATGTTTTGCAGTCGCCCGGGGAGACGACGATGTGGATGTCGAACCCGAAATGCTCGAACCTGTCTGCGTGCGCTCCCCCATGCAGGCCATGGCATTCAAAGCACCCCACTGCAACGTTCTCAAGTTCCTGCGGAACGGTTGTTGCAGAGAGTCTGCGTTCAAGTTCCGGGAGGGCGAGACCTGCTCCCGGGGTATTCCTCGCGTGCCTGCTTGAGCGCCAGTCTGCCACAATGCCGGGCGTGTACTGGTCATGGCAATCAATGCACGTCTCTGTTTCTGCGCTGAGCTCTGCAGTTTTCGCTGGTTGGCTGAAAGCGGATGAATTTCCGTGCGAAACGAGAATACAGAAGACGGCTGTCACGATCGCAGGTGCACTCATGCTCGGTCTCCTCATGACAGGAATCGCTGCGGGGATCGACCCGATTCCCGGACGGGACATGCGAAGGGCGGTTTCTTCTGCAGGTTGTCGTCCCGCCGGGATGGATGCGGAAGAACGGGTGCAAGCACCGGGTGGGTCTGCTTGCCCTGTACGATGGTCTGCAGGGACTGCGCCGGGCGAAACCGGGCGGAATCCCCGAAAGTATTGTACAGGAAAAACTCGAAAGTGTCATGCGAATTCAGAATTATTCGCTGACGCGATTCTGCAAAAATGGGAGAGGACTCTCAGTTCTGATAATCTTGAGATGAAGATTGATCCATGCTACCGCAAAAGGCCACACTTTCTGGCACCTGCTTTGCGGGGATGTATGATAGCCTTCCTATCGTTGCAATTCTCAACAGGGAGAACTGATCATGAGGCTACACAATATTCTTGCGTTGCTTCTGGCGATGTTCTGCGCCCTGGGGTCCGGGTTGAATGCTCAGGAGAAAAAGGCTGGCGAGGAGGCCCTAGGAAGCCGTGCCTATGCAGACTATCAGAAGCCCCAGTACTGCGGCACCTCGTGTCATGTGGACTTCTACCAGCAGTGGGTTCAGGCAATGATGTCTCAGGCCTACACCCATCACTGGGACGAGATCGAGTATTTCAAACTGGCAGTTCCGCAT
>DKBG01000288.1:0-255 GCA_002451155.1 Ignavibacteria bacterium UBA6906 | reverse complement strand
GAGTGGAAGGAAGGCCCGTACGCGCGGGAGGGTGTTCGGTGCCAGGACTGTCACATGACCAAGGCACGTGGGAAGGTGGCGTCGACCGCCCCGCAGGTTGACGACGCATGGCAGCATCTCTTTCACGGTGCCCACGATCCGGGAAAAGTCCGGGGAACCATTGAAGTGAGGATTCATCCTGATATCCGGGAAGCGGAGCCGGGGGAGCGGATCAGGTTCACGGTTGCGTTGTTCAATCAGAAGACCGGACACAAA
>DKBG01000351.1 GCA_002451155.1 Ignavibacteria bacterium UBA6906 | reverse complement strand
AGTGTTTCTGTCCGCCGAAGGCGCTTCTACTCGCAGTCGGAGCTCGGTACGTCAGATCGCCTGAACCGAAACGTCGTACCAGAGCTTCTCCACGTTCACGATCTTCTCGAGCGAGCACCGACGCTCGTCGCGCCTCCTTCTCTCAGTGAGACCTTTTTGCCGTGATAGCTCCCAGGAAGGAGAGAACAAGGCCACAGACTTTGCAGAAGACGTACTCCCTCGACTCACGATGGGGATCAGCCTCCCCGGGATCGAGAAGCTGATAACTATTGTGTGATCCGCACACAGGACAACGCTTGTTATCCATGCCGCTCTCGTTAAACCATCGGGTCGACTCTTCGTGGAGTTTCATGCGGACCTCCTTCTGTGCAAGTGTCACGGGAAGGTAGCATGTTGNNTATCTTAGATAGGCGTGCGGCGGCGGTCTGGTAGAAGCGCGCTTCCGGAGCACCCGCCGAAGGTGTACAGTAGCTGCAGGTGGTGTTTCTCTTCAAGTAGGAAGGAGCGAGATTCCTGCAAATGGAAATCGACCCATCAACGGAACGCTATGAACTCTCGATATCTGTCGAACCGACCGATATCGATGTTCTCGGTCATGTCAACAACGTGGTTTACCTGCGCTGGGTCCAGGACGCGGCCGTGGCCCACTGGCGCGCTGCGGCCACACCGGCACAGCAGGAAACCATCGCATGGGTAGTCGTACGTCATGAAATTGACTATAAGCATCCAGCACGTTCCGGAGAGACCCTGATCGCCCGGACCTGGGTCGGCACCGCGACGGTAAACACATTCGAGCGGCATACCGAAATACTCCGAGCGAGCGATCATCGCCTCCTGGCCCGTGCCAGAACTCTCTGGTGCCCGATCGACATGCGCTCCGGCAGACCGACCCGTGTCGGCGCTGATGTCAGAGAGCGATTCTCCGTCCCGTCAGGCAGTGAGGAGAAATGACGCTGACCTGATTGGGTTACCTCTGGAGAGGGAATCAAGAATTTCGTATCTTGCAGAGTCGAACAACTGTGGCACCTTTCACAAACCATGAATGTGCCCCGCATTGCGGGGCACGACGCTATCAAAATGACAACCAGCACACCAACATTTCTTCATGATATTGTCAAAACCAGCCGGGACATGTGGTCGAAGGGATGGGCCGAGGCAAATGCCGGGAACATCAGCCTCCGGTTGACTCCAGAAATTGTGGAGGCGAATACAGCGTTTTTCCGGACCTCGGAATGGGTTGCGCTTCAGCGCAGCGTTCCTTCACTGGGCGGGGAGGTGTTCCTTGTGACAGGAACCGGACGGTATCTACGCAACGTCGAACTCTTTCCCGAAAAGAACGTCGGCGTCATCGAAATCGACGATGCGGGCAAAACATACAGGGTCCTGTGGGGCTACAAGCCCGCCGGCGCGCCGACCTCAGAGCTTGGTCCGCATCTTGGCGTACATGCCGTGAGGAAAGCGAAAAGCGACAACGCCGAACGGGCAGTAATTCACACGCATGCTCCCAACATTGTTGCCCTCAGTAATGCACTTGACCTTGATACCCGGATCCTGACCCGGCTCCTCTGGCGGATCCACGCCGAGTGCATCGTGGTGTTTCCGGAGGGAGTGGAGTTTATTCCCTGGCTCCTGCCCGGTTCAGTGGACATTGCGGAAGCCACTGCCAGAGCACTCGAGAAGCGGCGTGTTGCGGTCTGGCAGTTCCATGGTATTCTCGCCGCGGGCAGAAATCTTGACGCGGCATTCGGTCTGATCGACACCGTGGAAAAGGCCGCGGCGATTTACGTTCGAGCGGTAGCGGCTGGAGGGGTCAAGAATCAGCTCTCGGTTGCGCAATTGAGAGACCTTGCAGCGCGGTTTCATGTACAGCCCGACGAGACCATCCTGGGCGAGAGTACCTGAGATCTTCCGGCCCGTCAGCCTGGCTATTGACGAACCCGGTACAGGAGTTCTTGCGTTGTCCCACTCTTCCATTTTCCAAATGAAACCAACCATTGTCCTTGCAGCATTCCTGCTGATTCTCCTCACAATCAACGAAGTCACCGGGCAGGGGAAAATTGCCCGCGGCACGTCGATCATGATCACCGCTCATCCTGATGCCGCGAAGGCGGGGTATGCGGTATGGAAGAGGGGGGGGAACGTCGTCGACGTTGCGGTGGCGACGGCGTACAGTCTTGGAGTTGTCGAGCCCCATGGGTCCGGCATTGGTGGCGAGGGCATGATGCTCATCTACAACGCCTCAACCGGGAAAACGACGGTGATCGACTTCAAAGCCATTTCACCGTCGGGAGCGACATACGGGACGCTGGATTATTCAAAGATCGGTTCATGGGCACGGTCGGCGAAAGCCGCGTCGGTTCCCGGTGTGGTTGCCGGGCTTGAGCTGGCGAGAGAACAGTTCGGAAAACTGGATCGCGCGGCGGTGATGCAGCCGGCCATCGACCTTGCCGTGAAGGGATTTCAGGTGGACAGCACGCTCGCCCTGAACCTCAGCAGCTATCAGAGGATTCTGATGCGGGATTCCTATGCCGCCAGCATCTACTATCCTGGAGGAGTTGCGCGGGGACGGGGAGTTCGTGTCGCCAACCCTCAGTATGGCAGGACGCTGCAGGTGCTTCAGAAGGAAGGTGCCGAAGCGTTTTATCGCGGGTCCATTGCGGGGCAGATTGTTCAGGACGCGAAAACTCAGGGCGCATTCATCGCCGCTGGTGACCTGGCGGCATATCGGCCGGTCGTCCGGGAGCCTCTGCAAGGGCAGTACCGGGGATACACGCTGGTTACGACGCCACCTCCATGCGGGGGGATGTTTTTGATTGAGGGTTTGAGCATCCTGGAGAAATTTGACCTTCGCGCGATGCGGAGGTTGGGCGGGTACGATGCCCATCTTCTTGCCGAGGTGTTCAAGCTTATCTACAAAGATGAGCGGACATTCAATGCGGATCCGGATTTCAGGCCGGTTCCTGTGGACTCGCTTCTTTCCGCTGCCGTCGTGCTCGGTCGTCTCCGCGCCGTGTCTTTACCGTCGTCGACGCCGCCGGCTCGACTGCGCTCGGAGCGGGTGACCCAACCGAACACCACGCAGCTCTGTGTGGTGGACGGGAAGGGGAATGCGGTCACGATGACGCTGACGCTGAGCAGTCTGTTTGGCACCGCTCATACGGTTGAGGGAGCCGGATTTTTTCTGAACAACGAGATGCAGAACTTTGACGAGAATTCTCTCCATCCGAACGGACTCGCTCCGCATAAGCGGGTTGTGACGAGTCTTGTCCCAACACTTGTACTCAAGGATGGCAGGCTTGTGGGAGCAACGGGGACGCCCGGTGGCGATCTGATCATCTCGACGATCATACAGGTGCTGGTGAATCTGATCGACCATGAATCGAATCCATGGGAGGCTGTTGACGCACCGCGGCTCTTCAGCATACATCTTCAGGACGAGCTGGAGCTGGAGGGGCGGTTTGATCCGGAGACCGAGGCGTTGCTCCGGAGGATGGGTCACATTGTGGAGGTGGATCC